>CAZCVY010000070.1:0-31329 GCA_964501985.1 uncultured Acidobacteriota bacterium
CTGCTCGGTAAAGCCTTCCAGCTCCGCGCTCTTCGACGGGCACACCGCCACACAGGTGCCGCACCCCATGCACAACCCGGGATTCACACGGGCCGTCTTCTTGACGAACACGCCACGAGGGGTCCGGAGTTCCGCCTGCTCGATGGCGTGGTAGGGACAGGTGCGGTAACACGCATAGCAAGCCGCACAAGTCTGCTCGTTGATCTGGGCAATCTCCGGCTCGCGCGTCAGCTCCTCGGCGGCAAACAGTATTTGCGTTTTGGCCGCGGCAGCGGAGGCCTGCGCCACGGATTCCGGAATGTCCTTGGGACTGTGGCACGCGCCACAAATAAACACGCCCGCCGCGTTGGTCTCCACCGGACGCAGCTTCGGGTGGGACTCGAGCAGGAACCCGTGCTCGTCGTACCCCACGTTCAACATGCGGGCGAGGTCCGTCACGCCGCGCGCCGGCTGCATGGCCGCGGCCAGCACCACCAGGTCAGCCTCGATCGTAACCGGCGTGCCCGCCAGCGTATCCGCGCCGCGCACGATAAGCTTGCCGTTCTGCTCGGTGATTTTTGAAACCCGGCCGCGATAATACTTGGCGCCGTCCTGCTCGATCGCGCGGCGAACAAATTCCTCGTATCCTTTACCACCCGAGCGGATGTCCATGTAGAAAACGTGCGCCTGCCCGTCGTGGACCTTATGCTTGTAAAGCATCGTGTGCTTGGCGGTATACATGCAGCAGATCTTGGAGCAATACGACAGGCCCTTTGCCTTGTCTCGTGACCCGACACAACTGATGAACACCACGTTTTTGGGCTCTTTACCATCGGAGGGACGTTTGATCGCGCCATTCGTGGGTCCCGAGGCGGAGACCAGCCGTTCGAATTGCAGCGAATCGATGACGTCCTCGTACTTGCCGTAACCGTACTCGCCGTAGCCCGCCAGTTTTCCGTTCTGCTTTTTGCCGATGTCATAGAGCTGGAAGCCCGTGGCCACTACGACGGCGCCGATTTTCTCTTCCACCACCTTGTCGACATCTTTGAAGTTGATGGCGCCCGCCTGGCATTTTTTCTCGCAGAGGCCGCAGCCATTGCGGATCAGCTTGGCACAGGTCTTGCTGTCGATGACCGGCCGGGCGGGAACCGCCTGCGGAAAAGGCACATAAATTGCCGGGCGCATGCCCATTTTGAAATCGAACTCGCTGGGATTGCGTTTTAGCGGGCACACGTTCCAGCATTCGCCGCACCCCGTGCATTTGCTGATATCGACGTAGCGCGCTTTCTGCCGGATTTTCGCCGTGAAATTGCCAACGAAGCCGTCAACGGCCTCGACCTCGGAATAGGAGTAGAGCTTGATCCGCGGGTGCTGACCCACATCCACCATGCGCGGGGTCAGAATGCACTGCGAGCAGTCGAGGGTGGGAAAGGTCTCGGAGAGGCCCGCCATCTTCCCGCCGATTGAGGGTTCGCGCTCAACCATCACTACTTCGTAGCCCGCATCCGCGATGTCCAGCGCCGCCTGGATTCCTGCCACTCCGCCGCCAATCACCAGGGCTCTGCGAGTTACGGGAACGCGGATGGCCTGGAGCGCGTGGTTCTGGCGCACCTTTTCCACCGACATGCGGATGATCTCCGCAGCCTTGGCCGTGGCTTCGTTGCGCTGGTGGTGGACCCACGAACAATGTTCGCGGATGTTGGCCATCTCCACCAGGTAGGGATTAAGCCCGGCTCTCGACGCTGTCTTGCGGAAGGTCTTCAAGTGCATGTGGGGCGAGCAGGAGGCCACCACCACCGCGTCCAGTTTCTCCGACTCGATCTTCTCGCGGATCATCGCCTGGCCGGGATCCGAGCACATATATTTGTAGTGCACCGAGCAGCGCACGCCGGGAATCTTGGCCACGGCGCTCGCGACTTCCGCCACATCGACCGTCCGCGCGATGTTCTCACCGCACCAGCAAACGAAAACTCCAATCCTCGACATAAGTGTTGCTTTCTTGTGGCACGCTTTCTTGTGGCACGGGCATCCTGCCCGTGACCGTCGCGGCCAGGATAGCCGTGACACGTCCGGCACCGGACCACATTAAGTGGGCGGCCTCACAAAGTGCCGGTCAATCCCCAGTTCCTCCGAGCTGAGTTCTAAAGCCAGGCCCACCACGTCCGTTAGGTAATAGACGGGCAGGCGAAAGCTTGTGCCATAGCGCCGTTCAATGTCGCCCTGCTTCATGTCCAGATTCACATGACACATGGGGCAGGCCGTAACCAGGCAATTGGCGCCATGGTCGCCGGCGTCAGTCAGGATGCGCCGGCTCAATTCCAAAACCGTCACCTCCTTGGCCATCGTCATGCCGGCGCCGCAGCACTCGGTGCGATAATTCCAATCGACAGGTTTTGCCCCCAGCACTGCCAGGATGGCTTCCATGGAATTCGGTTGCTCCGGGTCGTCGAACTTCACCACGTCCGGCGGGCGCGTTAGGAGGCAGCCGTAATAGCATGCTGGTTTGAGATCGGCGAGAGGATTCTTCACCGCTGGTTTGATACGCTCGAGACCGATGCGCAGGAAGACCTGGATAAGGTTCAGAACCTGGACGCGGCCGCCCACCTCCGCTTCGATCACCGACGAGATTTCGTTTCGCAGCCCCGCATCCTCGTCGATCAGTTTGGCAGCCTTCAGCAACTGCATCGAGCACATCGGGCAGGGCGCGAGCAGATCCTCGAACCCTTGCTGTTCGGCCAGCGCCAAGTTGCGCGCGGGCAGCGCGATGGACAGCTTGTGGTTCAGCGCATGGGCCGCTGTGGCCCCGCAACAAATCCACTCATTGATTTCCTGCGGCTCAACCTCAAGTTTTCCCAAGCAAGCGCGTAGCGACTGCTCGTAATCATTGGAGGAACCGTGCAGCGCGCATCCGGGGTAATAAGCCAGCTTCATGCGTGTGCACCGTCCGCGCAGCGTTCGAAAATGCGGCGCACGATGGCGCGGTCTTTGACGTTTTCGCCGCGCAAGTGCAGTTTGCTCCGAATGTGTAACTGCGGGGCCAAGCTCGCATCCTTGAATAGGAATCTGAGGCTGCGCTCGGCGGGCAAGGCGCGCAGTTTGAATTCCGCGATCAGCTCAATTTCATCTAGCCGGCCATTGCGCCTGATGTTACTCAGAAACGCCTGCTGAAAGGCCACCACGGTTTTCTGCGCAGGTGACGCGAGGGCATGCCGGAGGGAAACTTCGCGCAAAGCGTCCATGATGCCGGCGCAATCGACCGACTGAGGGCAGCGCGTCGAGCACGTCTGGCACGATACGCAAGCCCAAATGGCGTCCGAAGTCATCGCGATTTCGAAATTGCCAAGCTGAAGCGCCCGCACAACCTGATTCGGCGCCATGTCCACGGCAGAGGCCACAGGACAGCCTGCCGTGCATTTCCCGCACTGGTAACAATCCGTCCAATGGGTGGGTGCCAGGATTTTAGTCAGCGCGCTACAGGATACGTTTTCCGGGGCCGAGAGTTCCACGGGGACCGTAGTTTCTGCCGAAGGCAAGTGCAAGATGGCGGACTGTGGAAGGCACAACGCGCGAGCCCATCGTGATCGTCCGTACAGGCGATAGTGACACCCACGGCGGAAGATGTCGAGAGCCAAAAGGTCCCAGCGCCATATTGTCGCGGTTGGCAAAACATACCCTCCGGCATGACTTGTTGCGACGCTCGATGAGAGCCAACCGGCCGTGGTTGAATGCCGCTGCGAGACTTTGGGAGCAACAACGAGGGACTTAATGCGTCCTTGCATTCAGGGGGTCCGGCGCGTATATTTTCGCTCGCCCGAACCACCAAGACGGGAACTCGGGCACACATCATAAATATTCGGAAAGGCATCGTCATGAAACGTCGTCAGTTCATTGGCACTCTTGCTTCAATACCAGCGCTTCCGGCGCTTCTCCATCCCCAGGAACGCCCTCCCAGGGGCGCTGAGGCTGTCGAGAAGATGACCGCTCCCAACTGGCCCACCATCAATTGCAATCACTTGGGATTTCGTCCGCGTGTGGGGAGCAAAACCCTGGTGGTGCGAACTCTCGCGACTCCCACACCCAAGGAGTATCACTTGCGCGATGTCGGGGAATCGAAGTTCGGATTCACGCGACCGCTGAAAGAAGAGGCCTCGGATTTTGGACCCTGCCTCACGGCAGATTTCACCGACCTCGATCGGCCGGGCCTTTACCAGATCACGATCGGGGACGAACATTCGGTGCAATTTGCGATTAACGAGGAAGTCTGGCGGCGCACGATCCCCAAGGCCGTCGGTTATTACCGCTACCAACGTTGTGGCGTTGAAGTGCCGCTGGTGCACCCGGCCTGCCATCTGGACGATTCGCGGCGGCGCGACAACGGTGAACACGTTGACACCGTGGGCGGCTGGCACGATGCCGGCGACCTGCGCAAGTGGATGGATGTGACGATGCTGAATGGCATCGCGCTGCTCAACCTCTATAAGAACAATCCGCTGCCGCGGCCCGGCGACCCGACGCGCGAGCATTTGCTAGAGGAGGTTCGCTTTGGCAATCGCTATTTCCTGAAGATGCAGGACGCGGACGGCAAGATCTGGGCCGACGTCGCGGGCGGCGTGAATGGCGACAACAGCGACAACCATTGGACCGACAACATCAAAGGCACGCCCGACGACCGGTATTTGAACACGGAAAAACGTTCGGGAACGGCGGCGATCTTTACCACGCTTGAGGCGCTGGCCGCTCAGTGCTATGAGGCCTCCGACCCTGCCTATGCCCGCGAGTGCCTCAATGCAGCCATTCGCGCCTGGCGGTCGTTCGCCGAGCCTCCGACTTTGACGCAGGACATTGGCTGGTGGGCCATGGCGGCCGCGGAGTTGTATCTCGCCACAGGCGCTCAGGAGTACCAGCATCATGCTTCGCTCCTCGGCAGCGATTTGTTGAAACGCCAGAACACGGAATACCTCGAAGGGCAAGACCACGTGCGTGGCTTCTGGATGCAGGGCGACCAGCCGTATTTCGAGATTCCCGAATCGGCCGTCCCGCCGCTGGCGCTGCTGAAGCTGTACGACACTTTTCTGGGCGCCGAAGATCGCGAAAAGTGGCTCGACGCGGTTCGTTTGCACGCGGACGAGTACCTGCTGACCATGTCGAGCCGGAATGCTTACCGGATCATTCCGCTGGGCATGGCTCTCGGCTCACCCACGCCGGAGAAGTACCGGCCCCTGGCGGGGAGACTCAATTACCGCTATTTCTATCCTACGCGTCATGGGTTTTGGTGGCAGGGGGCGAACTGTCATTATGCCGCGAACGCTCTGCTGCTGGGGTTGCTCGCAAAGATTCGCGGCGACTCGGGGAAGAAGTACGTCGCCCTGGCCTACCGTCAGCTTGAGTGGATCGTGGGAGCGAATCCCTTCGCGGCGTCGATGATGACCGGTGAAGGCATGCGCAATCCCTTTCCCCATTCGCGGTTTGTGGGCTTGATTCCCGGCGGGATCATGAACGGCATCGCCGGCAACATGAACGATGAGCCCGTCCTCGACCTCGCGTACACGCTGGATTGGCGCACCTGCGAGTACTGGAGCCCCCATGTGGCGTATTACATTTGGGCCCAGTCGGTGCTCGAAGCGATAAGCTGACGTCTCTCCGCGCGGCGGGGGCCGAACCTGTAGGGCCGAGCGGCGCTCGGCCTCCGCATCGCCCCCCGTCGTGCACCCCCATCGTGTACCGTCGTCGTAGCGGCGAGTTTACCTCGCCATAGGGCGGCGTACAGCCGTCCCAACATCAAATTCCCTGCCTCACAACTTTTCCGATTGACACGCACCCAACCCTATTTTAGTCTAGGCATTGTTGCAAATAGGTAGAGGGTTCAACCCATGAAAAATCCCGATGAGCGCGACCTGTTTCCCGGAGCGCTGGAAATGATGATTCTGCGGACGCTGAGGCGGCAGCCCTTGCATGGCTACGCTCTCGCCCAACATATCAAGCGCACCTCCAACGATTTGCTGCAGATCGAAGAAGGCTCGCTCTACCCGGCTCTTCAGCGCCTTTTGAAGGAAGGGCTGGTGAAGGCGGAATGGGGCGTTTCATCCACCAACCGCCGCGTCCGGATATACAAGCTAACCCCCGCAGGCGCCAAACACTTGGATCGCGAAGTTTTGAGCTTTGAGCGCATGCTGGACGGCATCACGCGCGTCCTTGCGCCGGAGGGATCATGAACTGGATCAAGCAATCGTTTACACGCCGGCGGTTCGAAGGCGAACTCTCCGCGGAAATCCAGGAGCACCTCGCGGAAAAGGTGGAGGAGCTTGTCGCGAGTGGCATGTCGCGGGAAGAAGCAACCGCCGCTGCCCGGCGCGAGTTTGGCAACGTCCTCCTGGTCGAGGAGCGCAGCCGCGAAGTGTGGCGATGGACGTCTCTCGAGAACTTTTTCATGGATCTTCGCTACGGCGCACGCATGCTGCACAGGTCTCCCGGTTTCACCTTAGTCGCGGTGCTGACCCTGGCGGTGGGAATTGGTGCTAACACCACCATCTTCAGTTACGTAAACGCGCTGCTCTTGCGTCCACCGTCCGGCGTCACCGAGCCCCATCAATTGTTGGCAGCGTGGAATCGCCTTCCCGATGGCAGTTACATGCAGTTCAGCTATCCCGATTACATCTACTACCGGGATCGCAGCCGGACCTTTTCGGGACTCGTTGCGTACGGCAGCGACGGAGAGCGGGTGAGCTGGAGGACAGGCGGCGAAACGGCGCTGATCGAGGGGCAGCTCGTTTCGGGAAATTTCTTTTCCGTCCTGGGAGTGCAGCCAGTGTTGGGCCGCGACTTTCTGCCGGAAGAGGATCAGGTTCCGCTGAGAAATCCCGTTGTGGTGCTCAATCACGCATTCTGGCAGCAACGCCTTGGCTCAGACCTCGGGATCATCGGGAAGACTCTCACCCTCAATGGCGCGAGCTATGGCGTCGTGGGCGTGGCCCCCTCCAACTTTAATGGCATCGAAACGGGCTTCGCGCCGGACTTTTGGGTTCCGCTCATGATGCAACGCCAGATCTCTCCGGCGAACGACCTGCTGAGCAATCGAAATGGCTATTGGCTGTTTGTGGCCGGACGGCCGATGCCGGGCGTCACTTCGGCGCAGGCGCAGGCTGACTTGAGCGTTCTGGAGAAACAGCTCGCGCAAGCCTACCCCAAGACCAACAAGGGATGGGATGCGGCCGTCATGTCGATTGTGGGCGTTCCGGCGGAATTCCGCGAGTTCGCCGTGCCGTTCACCGCCATTCTCATGGCGGTGGTGGGTTTCGTGCTCCTGATCGCCTGCGCCAATATCGCCAACCTGCTTTTGGCGAGGGCGTCGCGGCGTTCCCGGGAGATCGCCATCCGATCCGCTCTGGGAGCCGGCCGCGGCCGAATCATCCGGCAAATGCTTACGGAAAGCGCTCTGCTTTCTCTCGCCGCAGGAGCGGTGGGGCTTTGGCTCGCCGTCCTGGCGGGTCCTCTCTTGCTGAAGCTCAAGCCACCGATGCTTTCCTTCATCGACATTCAGCTTGGGCTCGACTGGCGGATGCTGGCCTTCACACTTTTAGTGTCGCTGCTCGCCGGCATCGCCTTCGGAGTGGTGCCAGCGCTGCGAAGTTCCAAAGTGGATGTTGCCTCCCGTTTGAAAGATGAGACCCTCGGTAGCCATGGCAGAAGCCGCCTGCGCAACGTGCTGGTGACCGGGCAGGTGGCCGTGTGCACGGTTCTCCTGATTGGCGCCGTCCTCTGTTTGCGCAGTTTGCTGAGCGCCACCTCGGTCGATCCGGGCTTCCAAATCAACAATAGGCTGATGGTCTCGCTCGATCTCGACATCCTCGGATATTCCGAAAGTCGCGGCTTGGCGTTTTACGATCACTTGGTTGAGGAGGTGAAAACTCTGCCGGGCGTCAAGTCAGCAAGCGTCGCGAACCATCTGCCCTTGGGATTCGCGCGGATGGCCACGATCGTCACCATCGAGGGTTATCAGCCTCCGCCAGGGCTGCCAGGCATTCCCATCGACTTTACCGGCGTCGGGCCTGGATATTTCCAAACCATGGGAACGCCGCTGCGGCGCGGCCGTGAATTCAGCCGCCAGGACATGGCTACTTCCCCTGGGGTTGCCATCATCAATGAGGCCATGGCGCAGCGCTACTGGCCCGGCCAGGACCCCATCGGAAAACGTATCCTCCCGTTTTCTCCGCGCGGCGAACGCCCGAGCCTGGAGATTGTGGGAGTGGCTGCCAACGGCAGGTACCGAAACCTGCAAGAAGAGCCGCAACCATTTATGTTCCGCCCCTTCTCGCAGCTTTACGAATCCAGCGCGGTTCTGCTCGTGCAAACCGCAGGCGATCCTAAGCCCATGCTGGCGACCGTTGAGCGAGAGATTCATAAGGTCGACTCAAATCTCCCCGTCGTGGACGCGGAAACTCTGGCGCAGTACATGTCGATTCCACTTTTCGTCCCGCGCGTCACTGGAACCCTTCTGGGTGTTTTCGGGCTGCTCGCGCTTTTGCTCGCGGCGGTGGGACTGTCGGGGGTCGTGGCTTATTTCGTGAGCCTGCGCACACGGGAGATCGGCGTACACCTGGCTCTCGGGGCTGAGCGCGGAGACGTACTGAAGCTCGTGGTAAAACAAGGAATGCGGCTCAGCCTGGTCGGAGTGGTCATCGGACTGGCCGTGGCTTTTGGTCTCAGCCGTGTGCTATCGAGCCTGCTCTATGGGATTCGTTCGACAGATCCCATCACCTACGTCAGCGTGGCGTTGACCTTGACCGCCGTGACCCTGCTTGCCAGCTATCTGCCCGCGCGCCGCGCGACAAGGGTCGATCCCATGGTGGCGCTGAGGCACGAGTGAAGCTCTCAGCTTTCAGCGATCAGCTCTCAGCTAAACACGGCGGAGCCCGGTGGGAGGTAGCTGAAAGCTGATAGCTGAGTGCTGATAGCTGTGACCCGCGAGGACCTTCATGCACCTTCGTTACGCTTGGCGCGTATTACGGAAGAACCCCGGCTTTACCGCTGTCGCGGTGCTCTCGCTCGCCCTGGGCATCGGCGCGAACACTGCCATCTTCTCCCTGCTCGATGCTCTGCTCCTGCGCGACCTCCCCGTCTGGCAACCCGAACGCCTGGTAGAGCTTTCCGTGCTCCGCCGGGGCAATAAAATCCCCTTCTCGTTTCCAATGTTTCGGGAACTCGAACGCGGGCAGCGAGTTTTTTCCGGCCTGATCGGATGGAGCTTCGGCGCGATGACCAATGTGGAACTGGGCGGCGTGCTCTCGCAAGCCCAAGTCCGCTCGGTGACTGGCAATTACTATTCCGAGTTGGGAGCCACGCCTTTTCTGGGAAGATTGATTGCGCGTGAACATGTGAGTCTGGGCACAGCCGGAGCGTCTCCCGTGGCCGTGCTCAGCTATGATTACTGGCAGCGGCGGTTTGGCGGGACCCGCGACGTCGCCGGCAAAGTGATTGCGATCGAGGGCCAGCCGTACACCATCATCGGCGTCACGCGGAAGTGGTTTACCGGCATGGCGGTGGGCGATCCGGCAGACGTGACGATTCCGATGAAGAGCACCGATGAACGCGCGCTGCTCTGGGTGTTTATCACCGGCAGGCTGAAGGACGGGGTCACCGTGGCGCAGGCTCGCGCGCAACTCCTTTCGTTCTGGCCAGTGGTGCTGCGGGCGACGGCTTCGACCAATACCCCCGGACTGCGACGCCAGGCTTTCTTCTCGATGGGCCTGGATGTGGCGCCGGCGGCGACGGGTATTAATGTGACGCTGCGGTCCCGTTTTAGGCGGCCGCTCTATGTACTCATGGGCATCGTGGGATTGATCCTCCTGGTCGCCTGCGTGAATCTGGCCAACCTGATGCTGGCGCGCGCGGCCGCTCGCAGTCATGAGATGAGCGTGCGTGTGGCCCTGGGAGCAAGCCGCTGGGCGCTCACTGCTCAGGTCTTGACGGAGAGCCTTGCACTATCCTTCTCCGGAGCATTGCTCGGACTTGCCTTTGCGTTTTGGGGAAGCCGCTTGCTCGTGAGCCTCATGACACAGGGCTCTCTCACGCCAGTCGTCTTCGACCTCAGTCCCGACTGGCGGGTCCTCGCGCTCACGGCATCCGTGGCCATCCTGACTGGAATTCTTTTTGGCCTCGCCCCGGCATGGCGTTGTTCGCGCCAAGACCCGGCTTCAGAAGTACAGCAGAACTCGCGGCGGCTGGCGGGAGGAACTGGGAAGTTGGGCAAGGCGCTCATCGTCTCGCAGATTGCCCTTTCACTCATTTTGCTGCTGGGCGCGGGCCTTTTGGCGCGAAGCTTCCAGAGGCTGTGCTCCGTTGACCCCGGCATGGAGGAGAGCGTGCTGCAAGTGGGCCTTAATCCCAGGCCGGGCGGGTACAAGGATCTCGACATGAACGGCTACCACCGGCAGATCATCGAGCGGGTTTCTAGCTTACCGCGCGTGGATTCAGTGGGCTTCTCTGACATTCCCGTTGGCAACGAGCAAAATTGGCAGGAAACCGTCTCCACAATGGCCGATGCCACTAGTCCGGGCGCCGGCGTGATCGCGGCGTCGGCGACGGTTTCGCCGGGATTTTTGCGGACGCTCGGAATCAGCCTGGTCCGCGGTAGGGATTTCGACTGGATCGACGACGAGCACCACCCACGTGTTGCAATCATCAGCAGGAGCCTGGCCGAGTGGCTTTATCCCTCGGGAAATGCCATCGGCCAGCACATCCGTTTCAGCTTCATGCCGGAGTATCAGGATCTGGAAGTCGTGGGCATCGCGAACAACGCCCGAATCTTCGACCTGCACAAGGCCGCCCCGCCGGTGATTTATCTGCCCACAACGCAACACGCGTCGCAAGATGGCGCGCTTGTCGTTCGCACGCGGGGAGCCCCGGAGGCGCTCGCGAAGGCCGTAGGGCGCGAGATCGAGTCGCTCGGGCACGAATATCCTTTAGGCACTAAGACGATCGCCCAAGAGGTGAGCCACGCGCTAGTGGAAGACCGCGTCATCGCTATGCTCTCCGGCTTTTTCGCGGGATTGGCGCTACTGCTGGCTTCGGTAGGACTGTATGGGCTGATGTCCTATGCCGTTACTCAGCGGACCCGCGAAATCGGCACGCGCATGGCCCTCGGCGCTCAGCAGGAAACGGTGCTTTGGCTTGTGCTCCGGCAAGCTCTCGAGCTCGGACTGCTCGGAATCGCGGTTGGCATTCCCTGCGCTCTCGGCGCGACCCGACTCATCGCCAGCATGCTGTTCGGGATTTCCGCGGGCGACTTACCGACGATTGCCGTCGTCGCGATTTCTCTGCTCACCGTGGCCTTGATTGCCGGTTACCTGCCGGCGCGAAGAGCCGCACGAATCGACCCCATGGTCGCGCTGAGGAGCGAATGAGGCCAGAGGGGAATAGCTATCAGCAGTCAGCTCTCAGCTATCAGCTAAAAATTGCCCCGACATACCTGCAGTGGCTGAGGGCTGATAGCTGACCGCTAACACCGGGAAACCATGAACTGGCTTAAACGACTATTTTCGCGCCAGCGGCTTTACGGCCACCTGAGCGCGGAGATTCAAGCCCACATCGCGGAAAAGGTCGAGGAACTCATGGCTGGCGGCATGTCGCGGGAGGAAGCAAATTTCGCCGCCCGGCGGGAGTTTGGCAACTTGCTTCAAATTGAGGAGCGCAGCCGCGAGGTCTGGCAATGGCTTTCCCTCGAGAACCTTTTCAGAGACGTTCGCTACGGGATGCGAATGCTGGCCCGGAAGCCCGCGTTTGCCGTTTTGGTCATCGCCACGCTCGGACTCGGCATCGGCGCCAATACTGCGACATTTAGCATTGTCGACGCGGTCCTGCTTCGTCCACTCCCTTACCGGGACCCGGAGCGACTGGTGGTGATCTGGCAGGCTCAGCCCGGACGGTTTGGACAATCCGAATCATTTAATAGTTATGGCGATTTTGAGAACTGGCGAAAATCGAGCCGCAGTTTCGAGCAGCTTGAGGCGTTGACCTGGGCCACCGCGGGTCAGACGCTCACTTGGCGCGGAAAGCCTCAGCGCACTTTGGCTATTCCTGCCACTGCGGGCATCTTCTCTCTTCTCGGGGTGCCCGCGGCAATGGGCCGCACCTTTCAGGATGACGATTTGAAGAGAGGCTGCACCGTCGTCCTGGCGCACAGCTTCTGGCAGAACCAGCTTGGGGCGGCACCGGATATCGTGGGCGGCGCTCTAAACCTCGACGGAAAGCCTTGCACGGTGGCCGGAGTCATGCCCGAAGGGTTCGATTTCTACCCCCGCCAAACGAACCTCTGGACGTTGATTACTCCTAATAGCGAATACGTGCTCCACCCACTTGATTCCGTGGTCGGGGTCTTCGGGCGACTCAAACCGGGACTGACGCCGGCCGCCGCCCAGGCTGAGCTCGCCGTGCTTCATCAACAGTTAATGCGGGACGTCCCAGCGAGTAGCTGGGTGACAAACTTTGTGCCGGTGGTCTACGACCTGCAATCGGAGTTCACTTGGCTCGCTGGTCGAAACCTGCGAACGGGCCTCCTGGCATTGTTCGTGGCGGTAACGCTGGTATTGCTCATCGCCTGCCTGAATGTTGTGAACCTGATGTTGGGCCGCGCTGCTGACAGAACGCGAGAGTTCGCAGTCAGGGCAGCTCTCGGGTCCGGTCGCGTACGACTGGTGAGGCAATTGCTGACGGAATGCCTGTTGCTTTCAATCCTGGGAGCGAGCCTCGGAGTAGCGTTGGCGGTAGGGGGAGTCGCCTATTTTCGGGCGGTGAATCCGGTCGAACTGCCGCCCGGCAACACCGTAACGGTGAATTTCCAGGTGTTGGCCTTTACTGCCGTGCTCGCCATTCTTACAGGACTCCTCTTTGGAATCGCGCCGGCTTGGAAAGGTTCGCGCGCCGATGTGAACGAGGTGCTGAAGCAAGCCGGCCGTGGGGGCGCGCTTGGGCGCTCTGGCCATCGCACCGGCAAGTTGTTGGTGGTAGCGGAGGCGGCGCTCTCTCTGGTTCTGCTCGCGGGGGCGGGACTGCTCATCCGAAGCATCGCGCGGCTCAGCTCCGTATCGCTGGGCATTAATCCGCATCATCTCCTTACGGCTGAAATCGACCTTCCGCAACCGGGCTATTCGGACGCCGCCCGGCAGGCTAATTTCTATCGTAGGCTTGTCTCCAAACTCGCCGCGCTCCCTGGCGTGGAGGGCGCCGCGTTATCTTCGTGGCAGCCGCCATACCCGGATCCCAGTGAGGTATTGACCGTCGAGGGTAGGCCCGCTCCTGTTGCCAATTCCTTAGGCGACGTCAGAGTCAGGCGGGTGAGCCCCGAGCTTTTCCGTGTCATGGAGATTCCCTTACTTCGGGGCCGCCCGTTTGACCTTCGCGACCGCAAGCAATCACAGCCGGTCGCCATCGTCAGTGAGGGTCTGGTGAAGGAGTACTTCCCTCACGAAGATCCGATCGGCAGACAGGTCAAGTTGGGGGCCCCCGCAGAAGCCGCCAAAGCGTCCTGGCTGACGATTGTGGGAGTTGTGGGCGACGTCAAAGCCACAACCGTTTTCAAGGAAATGGGGTACGTTGACATGCCAGCCATCTACCAACCTGTGGATCAGGTTGCGGGCGGCTCGATGGGAATGGTCATCCGCACGGGGGGAAAGCCTGGCGACTTGCAGCCGACCGTCGAGCGCACGGTCGCTGACCTCGACAAAGACGTGCCCGTATCTAATTTTTTGGCCATGGACGACAGGCTAGCCGAATTCCTGGCGCAGCCGCGCTTCCGCACCGTCGTGTTGGGGGCCTTCGCTGGCCTTGCACTCCTGCTAGCCGCGATTGGTATCTTTGGCGTGCTGTCTCAGTCCGTCTCCCAACGCACCCACGAACTTGGCATTCGTATGGCGCTGGGCGCGGAGCGAGGTCAGGTTCTCTGGCTGATTGTTCGCCAAGGGATGAGCTTAGCAATTGCGGGAACTGGAATCGGGTTGCTTGCGGCGCTGGCTGCCGACCGTCTGCTCGCAGCAATGCTCTACGGAGTGAAGCCGACCGATCCGATGACCATGGCGAGCGTTTGCTTGGTACTCGTTGCCGTGGCGCTGCTGGCCAGCTACATTCCCGCACGGAGAGCGACGAAAGTAGATCCCGTGGTGGCCCTAAGATATGAGTAAAGCAGCGGCCAGCGATCGCCGCCGGACCCGTTACCCACAAGTCTTAACGACCGCAGTTGAACTGCCCTTCCTCGTGCAACTCCCGATTTCTGCGCTTCTCTTGCTGGTTCTCGCCTTCGCCGCTTGCGCCCCGAGGACGGTAGGCAAATATCAAATCAGAAAAACGGAGGAGCGACTATTGGTGATTCCGCCGCCCTACTGGCGGCGGCCGCAGGGTAAGCCGATTAAGTTGCAGTTTCTGCCGCCGCAGAGCGGAGCCTCGGCCGCGGGATGCTCCGTCGACAGTGGTCTGTGTCGTGCGTTTCTTACGAGGGGTTCGTCCCCCAAATGGAACTTAACGCTTCCTTCCTGGGAAGCCTGGCAGGCATCGCTTACGAGTGGCGCCTTTCCTCCGGAGTTCGATCATTTCCTTGACGAATTGGGCAAGCTTGAGACAAAAGGCTGTCTCTCCGGCGGGGCGGGCGCGCTGCTGGAGCGGGCAGTGCGAGAGAGCGTCCCCGTCATGGTTCATGACACATTGCATTACCGCTACAATTGGCAGCAGTGGGAAGGGTCGGTTGATCTCGAGCCGGCGATGCGGCTGAGGGTTGAGCGCGCCGAATACACCTCTGCGGGGAAGATTGCCGGCACCAGCACGACTTATTATCAGGTCGAGCGCGACTCACATCGCGCCATCGCCTTCCGATTATTGGGACCGAAGCCCGCAAGTATTCCTGATGACGCTCGGCCGGACCGGAATCTGGCGACAACGGTTCGCGATATGTTCTATGCTCGTCTCTTTCTATCCGGCGCCCATGTTCCGAACAATCTCAGATACACCGCTTTGATTATCGGAACTCGCGCTCAAACGCGAATGGAAGAGATTGCGAAGTTGCTTAAGGAGCATCCTGATGCCGGCTGTCCCCAGGAACCACTACAACTAGCAAAGTGCATGATATTCCGGGGCCAGGTCACCGCCAGCGTCGAGCTTCAGGTTTCGGTAAATGGGCAACAGGTTTTCGCGGGACCGGAACGCAGTGTCCAAAGCCTATTTGATGAACCCGCGCGGCCTTGCGCGCTACGGTCCCTGCGCATCGAGCGAAGGTATTTGAATAAGTATGTCCCTGTTGAATTCAGCTCCGCCGACGACTCGGCGCTCGGACTCATGCTCGTCGGAGGAGATCGAATTGTATGCTCTGCACCACCTAAGAAGCCGTAACTGTAAGCAGTCGGCTGTAAGCTGTCAGCAGCCAGATGCAGCGCGCGCTAAAGGCCAATTGGGTGAACCATGAACTGGATCAAGCAACTCTTCTCGCGCGGGCGGCTTTTCGCCGAACTCGACGCGGAGATTCACGCGCATCTCGCGGAGAAGGTCGAGGAACTGGTGGTGGGCGGCATGTCGAGGGAAGAAGCCAACTTCACCGCCCGCCGGCAATTTGGCAACATACTCCGAATCGAGGAGCATAGCCGCAAGGTCTGGCAATGGCCCGCCCTCGAAAATCTTTTGACCGACGTTCGGTACGGTCTGCGCATGTTGCGCAAGAATCCCGGATTCACTGCCGTCGCCGTGCTGACCCTCGCACTGGGTATGGGCGCCAACACCGCCATCTTCAGCGTGGTGGAAGGCGTGATGTTGGCCCCGCTACCCTACTCCCAACCCGACCGATTGGTGGTGATCTGGGAGAGCCACCCCAACGCTCCGCACGTGTGGATTTCTTACCCCAATTTTCAGGATTGGCAGCTCAATGCGCGTTCATTCGAGAAGATGGCGGCGTTCGCCTGGCAGGGCTCTGACCTCACCGCTCCCGGAACGCCCGAGCATCTCAACGGTTTGTACATGAGCGCCGGATTCCTTTCGCTGCTGGGAATCAATCCCATACTTGGGAGAGAGTTCACTCCGCAGGAGGATCGGCACGCCGGCGCGCCGGTGGCCATGATCAGCGATCGGTTATGGCAGGAGCGCTTTGGCAGCAGCCCGGACGTGTTGGGCAAACTCGTAACACTGGACGGCGTAGGCCGCACCGTTGTGGGGGTCGTGCCGCCAGGATTCCGTTTTGAAGACGGTGCCGACGTTTACATTCCGATCGGGCAAGGCGATCCGCTCTTTGTGGACAACCGCGCCATTCACCCGGGGATATTGGCCGTCGCGCGCTTGCGCGACGGCGCGACGCTACCCGAGGCGCAGTCGGAAATGCGGACCGTCCAGAATCGCTTGGACCAGATCTATCCTGACGCCGACCGCGACCTGGGCACCGACGTGGTGCCGCTGAAAGAGCAAATCGTGGGGAACGTGGGCGGAACCTTGATGCTGCTTTTAGGCGCGGTGGGACTGGTTCTGCTGATTGCTTGTGCGAATTTCGCCGGCCTACTCGCGGCGCATTCGGCGGGGCGTGCGCGCGAATTCGCCGTGCGCCTGGCGCTGGGAGCCAGCCGGCTACGCATCGTGCGCCAAATCATCACGGTGGCGATGCTACTCTCGCTGGGCGGCGGCGGTCTGGGATTGCTCGTGGCAATATGGTCACGCAAGCCTTTGCTCGCGACCGTGGCAGCCAGTCTTCCCCGCAGCGAAAACATTGGAGTGAATATCTCCGTGCTGGCGTTTACGTCTGTGGTTTCATTGCTGGTTGGGTTGCCGTTTGGGCTCGTACCCGCGCTGCAATCCTCGAAGCTGGAGGCGGAAACCTCGCTGAAGGAGGGCGCGCGTGGCTCCTCCGGCGGCGGCCATCGTGCCCGGAGCAGCATGGTGATTGCCCAAATGGCCTTGACTCTGATCTTGCTGGTGGGGGCAGGACTGTTGTTCCGAACCATTCGCAGCATGTGGGCCGTGAACCCCGGCTTCGACATGCGCAACCTCATCACGTTCAAACTCGGATCATCCTCCCAAGTCGCCGAGACGCCGTCCGGGATTCGCGATTCGTGGCAGGGGTTGATGGAGCGTTTCCGCCACGTTCCCGGCGCCGAGGCCGCGGACTTTACCAACCTGGTTCCTCTCGACCGGGATGGCAATGACTCCCCGTTTTGGATTGGCAAGCATGACGCCGCCTATTCGCAAAGCGCCCCGCGGTTGAACCTCTACTGGGTGGGTCCGGGCTATCTACAGACGATGGGCATTCCCCTCCTGCGCGGCCGACTGCTGAGCCGCGAGGACACGCTGCAGTCCGCTCCGGTGGTGGTGATCGACCGGGCATTTGCCGAAGAGAATTTTCCCGCGGCTGACCCGGTGGGACAGACGATTACGATTGCCTATTGGGGCACGGTTCAAATCGTCGGCGTGGTGGGTCCCGTCCGGCATTGGGGACTGGGCGACGCCAGCCAGTTCCCCAAATCCAAGCCCGTCTATGCTTCCTTTTATCAACTTCCCGACGATCATGTGAAACTTTTCTCAGAGTACTTAACGGTGGTGCTGCGCTCACCACTGGCGCCTGCGACGGTGATGTCGGAAGTCAGAAACGCCGTCCATGTCACCGGCAATCAGCAACCCGTCTTCGACGTGAGAACGATGGAGGAAATCGCATCGCAGTCGATGTCGCCGCAGCGGTTCCCGATGATCCTGCTCGGAATCTTCGCCGGCCTTGCGCTGCTGCTGGCGTCAGTCGGAATATACGGTGTGATTTCCTATTCTGTTGCCCAACGGGCGCGGGAGATTGGCATTCGCCTGGCCCTCGGCGCAGATAAGCAGGATGTGTTTCGCATGGTCATCGGACAGGGTCTGCGGCTGGCACTGGCCGGACTCGTGATCGGGGTTGCCGGCGCGCTGGCTCTCACGCGGCTGCTCACGAGCTTGTCGCACCTGCTTTACGGCGTGACCGCGAACGACCCAGTGACGCTCATCGCCGTTTCGCTGCTGTTGACGACGGTAGCAGTCCTCGCCTGCTACCTTCCCGCGCGCCGAGCGACTAAGGTCGATCCCATGGTGGCGCTGAGATATGAGTAAAACGGTGGTAAGTGGTCAGTGGCGAGCTGCGCGGTGGCACAGGCACTCCTGCCGGTGCTCAGGGCTCATGCCTGCCCTGCATTGGGCCCAGGGTTACCGAGAGGAGAGCGATTCGACCACACGCCCTTGGGCCAAGGCAAGAAGGTCTATCACCTGTTGGCGCTTTACACTGGGGAAATCGCCGAGAAAGGCATCGAGGGTGTCGCCATCCGCGACGTAGTCCAAAAAAGTCTGAACCGGAACACGGGTGCCCGCAAAGCACGGGGTGCCATGCATCACGTCCGGATTCACTCGGACGATTTTGTCGAGGCTCAGCTTTTGCACAACGCTCACTTCATCATAAGAATAAGGCGAGGTGGCCGCGTTCTGCAAGCACTATGGTTGGATCGCGAGATCTAAGCTGACATTGATAGGCGTGGGCATTGGAATTCTGGGGGCGTTGGGCCTTACACGCTTTTTGTCAACCCTTCTCTATGGTGTCAAACCCGCTGACCCTCTGACCTTCATGGCGGTTTCCCTCATCCTCCTCGTCGTTGCACTGTTCGCTAGTTTCGTCCCCGCCCGTCGGGCGACGAAGGTCGATCCGATGGTGACGCTGAGGTGTGAATGAGCGCGCCGCTCGGCCATAAAAGTCTCACCCTAACGCCCTCTATCGCCGAAGTAATGTGGTGGCACACTTTCAGAGATCTCAAGTGTGACCCATGGGTGGTGTCTCAGTTTGAAGTAGAGGCGGCTTTACGCCGCCATTTGGCGAGGTAAACTCGCCGCTACGAATTCGAACTGAAACACTGCCGGCCCATCAACGAACTTTCAAACCCGTAGGTACTGGTGTATTCTATGGGGTTTCTGGAAGAGCACCATTCAAGCCTGGGACAATGGTGGGGTATTCCAGAGCACTAAAATCGCATTCATCGAAGGAGATTAAAATTTATGCCTCTTGTTTCAATGCGTCAGTTACTCGACGAAGCCGCCAAGGGCGGTTATGGAGTCGGTGCTTTCAATGTAAATAACATGGAGCAGATTCAGTCCATCATGGAAGCTGCTCGGGAAACCAAGTCGCCGGTCATTGTTCAGGCCAGCCGGGGGGCGCGCAGCTACTCGCAGGACAAATACCTTTATCACCTGATGTTGGCGGCCAACGAACTCTATCCCGAAATTCCCCTGGTGCTTCATCTGGACCACGGCAACAGCGTGGAAACCTGCAAATCCGCCATCGAGCTCGGATTCACCAGCGTCATGATGGATGGGTCTTTGATGCCGGATGGCAAGACGCCCTCTTCTTTTGATTATAACGTTAAGGCCACACGCGAAGTAGTGGAGATGGCCCACGCCAAGGGGATCACGGTGGAAGGCGAAATCGGCTGTCTCGGTGGCATCGAGGACGGCCACGGCGCCGGCCTCGACGGCCTGAGCCACCTGACCGATCCCGCCCAAGCTGCAGAGTTCGTGGCGCTCACCGGCCTGGACGCGTTGGCCATCGCTATCGGCACCAGCCACGGCGCGTACAAATTCTCCAAGAAACCCACGGGCGAGACGCTGAAGATGGACCGTCTGATCGAAATTCACAAGTTGCTGCCGAAGACTCACCTGGTGATGCACGGATCGTCCAGCGTCCCCAAGGACCTTCAGGACATCATCAATCAATATGGCGGCAAGTTGAAGCCGACATGGGGAGTGCCGGTGGAAGAAATCCAACTCGGCATCAAGAACGGCGTGCGCAAAATCAATGTGGATACGGACAATCGCCTGGCGATTACCGGCGCAATCCGCAAGGTCTTCGCTGAAAAGCCCGAGGAATTCGATCCCCGCAGCTACCTGAAGCCCGCCCGCGAAGCGATGAAGAAGGTCGTGGCCCTGCGCATGACGCTATTCGGTCAAGCCGGACATGCAGGCGATTACGCGCCGCTGCCCCTTTCGGAGATGGCAGCGAGTTATGCGCAAAAGCGCGCGGCCTAAGGTCAGCCTTGGGCACAGGCAAGAGTGCCTGTGCCACCCCGGGAAACCAAACGTAGCGCAGGGCCCGCTCTCCGGCCCTGCGGCTCTTCCTGCAATGTGATCTTTTTTCGCACCGCCCCGCGGGGAATCTCTTGGTTCTTTTATCCTCACGACTTAAATCGGACCTCACAACGACACATTCGAAAAGCCGCAGGGCCGGAGAGCGGGCCCTGCGTTACGTCGTCTTATGGTATCCTCACCCGGCGTTCCTCTGCCCGTCCCCAATGGCGGCAGGCGACCAGAGGTCTAATACTTTTAATCAAGGGGGCAGATTTTATGGAGATGAAGAACATTAATCGACGCGAATTCATTGACGCCGGGTTGGCGGCTTCAGCCGGCCTTCTTGCGGCGCAGAGTGCAGGATTCTCGGGCCAGGCGAGCTCCAACAAGCCGGCCGGACTTAAATTGGGCCTTTATACCATCACCTATCTCGGCATCTGGTATCGGGGAGATGCGCTCACGCTCGAAGACGCGATTCGTCGGGCGAAAAAATACGGCTACGATGGCATTGAGGTTGATGGCAAGCGGCCGCACGGGCACCCCTTAAGCCTCACGCGCGCTCATGCCCGCGAACTGCGCAAGATGGCGGAAGGCGAGGGCATCGAGATTTACGGCTTGGCAGGCAACAACGACTTCAGCAGCCCCATTACCGAGCACCGCGACGCCCAACTGACTTACATGCGCGACCTGATTCAGCTCGCGCCCGATCTCGGCGCCAAGACCGTCCGAGTCTTTCTGGCGTGGCGAGGAGTCACGCAAAAGCAAGGCCTGGCATCGTACAGTCTCGCCGAACCCCTGTGGGAATCCATCCACCAGGGTTATTCGCCGGATGAGATTTGGGGTTGGTGCCGCGCCGGCATGATCCAGTGCACCAAGTACGCTGCGGACGCGGGTGTGACCTTGGCATTACAGAACCACGTGCCCGTCATCCATGACCACCACGACGTGCTGCGAATGGTGAAAGAAGTCAACTCGCCCCACCTGAAGGTTTCTCTCGACGCCTGGATCATGCAGGACAAATCTCCGGCGGCCATCCGTCAGGCCGCCATCGATGTGGGACCATTGCAGGCGCTTTCGCATTTCGGCGGGGAGTTTAAGCGGGAGGCGGATGGAACGGCCAAGGGGCCTGATTACTATGCGTCCTTCGTCAACTCGATGGGCGAAATCGGCTACAAGGGCTACATTGGGTATGAACTGTGCCACACCCTGCCGGTAGTCGATGGCCAAACCGTGGGTCTGGAGTTCGCCGATCAGTGCGCCGAAGGCGCCGCGATCTACATGCGCGGGCTCATTAAGGCCAGCCAGGCTTGATTTGACCCCCTCCTGCGCAGCTTTAGAGCGTGCGGCAGCTTGCTGCCGCTTTTCTGCCCGCGAGCTTGCTCGCGGGGGTGTACTTCAATCGAAATTCCCGGCGAGCAGGATCGCGTGGTGGTCCCAACGCTCAGGCCTCCCGATCGCGAGGCCATGTCAGCCAGCAAGCTGGCTGCGGCAAAAGCGGCAGCAAGCTGCGCTCTAAAGCTCCGCAAGCGCGAGCCGTTTATTGTGCCAATTGGCCCTGTTACGGCTGGTGTGCTTGAGCCATTTGCCCCATCTAAGACACTGAATCGACGTGCCTTCGTCCCCATCAGCCTCATTTGATTAGAGAGCTCGCGCCCCTGATCCCGGTGCGGGTCTGGTTACCAACGTGCCTACCCAACCCAATGAGCGAGCTGGGGCTGGCTTGCCCTTGCTTGTGGGGCGTGGGGAATTGGGAGCCGGGAACGAACCGGACGCAGAACCTGTACGGCCCGCAACTTGTTGAATTTATAACTGCTTATATCTATTGTTTCTGCAGAGAACTTCACCCGTGGTCATGATCCGGCGGGAGGGGCATTCAACGTACCCGAAGGCTAGGTGGGATGGGTAGCCGGAAGACAGAGATGATGGACCGGCAAGAACTTCTGCAAGCGCTCCCCGCCATCGAGCGGTGCGGCGCCACTGTCCTGGCTGTGGTGTGTGCCGTAGCAATACGCCTGGTTCTTGACCCCTTCCTCGGCGACCGGGCGCCCTTTCTGTTCTTTCTCCTAACGATTGTGATCGTCAAGCGTCTCTGGGGGCGAGGACCAGGTTTACTCGCCACGCTCCTGGGAGGAGTTGCCGCCTGGTACTTCATCATCGAACCTCGATTCTCCTTCGCGATCACGAACCCTGCTGATGCTCTGAACCTCGCAGCTTATCTCGCCGTTGGAGCCGGCATCAGCTTTATCCCCGAGGGATCGATTCGCCAGTTGCCCTCCCTGTCCTTAAGAGGGCGAAACATCAAGAACCGCGTGGTGCGGCAAACCGTGGTTCTGGCAGGCGCAGCGGTGGTTTTGGCAGGGATGGTTTTGCTCCTTCTGCGCGACTTTGAACGCACCCAAGACGCCCAAGCGTGGGTGGTGCACACCTACCGGGTAATCATCTCGGCCGATTCGGTCATTTCGACGATGAAGGACGCGGAGCGAGGGGAGCGGGGTTTTCTGTTGACAGGGGATGAGCGCTACCTGGCCCCATATAACTCGGCAATTGTAGCCCTTCCGAAGGGCCTGAAAGATCTCAGGGATCTGACCTCGGACAACCCCCGACAACAGGCTCGCTTGGTCGAGATTAATCAGCTTGCCAGGGAGAGACTGAGCGTGCTCGAGCGAGCCATTGACCTGCGCAAAGCCTCGAAAACCGATGCGGCTCTTGCCCTAGTCCGCTTTGGCCAAGGAGAGCCGGCCATGGATAAACTGCGGACCGCGCTCGATGCAGCCATAAGCGAGGAGCAGCAATTGCTTGGGGTGCGCACGGTCGAAGCCGAGGCCCGAGCTTCCCGCGGTCGTTGGGTGCTGGGGTTAGGCAGCGGGGCATTGGTTTTTCTCCTGGTGTTCGCCAGTGTGGTCATTGAGCAGGAAACCGTCCGGCGTGAGGAAATCAGTCACGCTCTGCGCCGCCATGCTGACCTGCTCGAACAAGCACACGACTCACTCTTCACTTGGCCGCTAACTGGGGCTATTAACTACTGGAGTCGCGGCGCTGAGACCCTTTTTGGCTACACGCGAGAAGAGGCGCTGGGTCGTTCCAGTCACGAGCTTCTACAAACCCATCATCCCCTAGGCATGGCCCAGATCGACGCTTTGCTGGAGCGTGATGGTCAATGGAAGGGAGAATTGACCCAAACTACCAAGGATGGGCGAAAACTCATCGTCGACGCCATATGGACGTTGGCCGTTGACGCCGACGGTAGCAAAACGGTTTTGGAAGCCAATCGCGACATTACCGAGCGCAAGAGGGCGGAGGAGGAAGTTCGGGAGAGCGAAGCCGTTCTGCGCAGCTTTTTCGACAGCCCGGGGATGATGCGCGGCATGGTTGAACTTGTCGAGGGCCGCATCATCCACGTTTATTGCAACGAAGCGGCGGCGCTGTTATTCGGCGTCGACCGGAAATCCATTGCCGGCAAGAGCGCAACGGAAGCGGGAGCTTCGGGAGGCGTTGCGCAATCGTGGGCCGCTCTCTATGAGAGGGCCCGAAGCACGGGCAAGCCGGTTTCCGGCGAATACGCCCGCGTGGATGCTGCCGGCAGGGAAAGATGGCTTCTGGCCTCAGCGAGTTATATGGGTGTCGGGCGATCCGGGAATCCGCGCTTCGCCTATACGATTCTCGATCTCACCGAGCGTAAGCGAGCCGAGGAGGCGTTGAGGGAGAGCGAGGCTCGACTGCGCACCCTGGGCAACAACCTGCCCGAAGGCGCCATCTACCGCTACCGCCTCGATAGGGACGGCCGACACCACATCGATTTCATCAGCGCGGGAATCGAACGCCTAACGGGCGTCCCCGCTGCGAAGTTCATGGCCGATGCCACGACCGTCATTAGACACGTGGCGCCTGAGGACCGCGAGCGGCTGACCGCGGCGATTGCCTTCTCGGCTGAGCACTTGACACAGTTTGAAGTGGAGGTGCAACACAAACACCACGTTACCGGGGAGACCCGCTGGTCCCTATTGCGTTCCTCCCCTACGCGTTTACGGGATGGCTCGACAACCTGGGATGGAATCGAGATCGACATCACGGCGCGCAAGCAGGCAGGGGCGCAGAATCTGCTATTGGCCACGGCCATCGAGCAGGCCGCGGAAACAGTTGTGATCACGGATCGGGACGCAACGATTCAATACGTGAATCCGGCTTTCACCCGCACCACCGGCTATTCCCGTGACGAGGCCCTGGGACGAAACCCGCGAGTTCTCAAATCAGGCGCGCACGACGCCGGGTTCTACCGGGAAATGTGGACAACTCTCACCGCCGGGAAACTCTGGCGCGGAGAAATCACGAACCGCCGCAAGGATGGCACTCTTTACCTGGAGGAAGCCACGATCGCCCCGGTGCGGGACGCCTCCGGCCGGATTACGAACTATATCGCCATCAAGTATGACGTCACCGAGCGCAAGCGAGCAGAAGTGGCCTTGCGCGAAAACGAAAGGACGCTGCGATTGTTCGTTCGCCATGCGCCCGCCGCCATTGCCATGCTCGACCGCGAGATGCGCTACCTCGTGGTGAGCCAGCGGTGGATGGCCGATTATCGCCTCGGAGAACGGGACCTCCAAGGTCTCAGCCACTACGAAGTATTCCCCGAAGTTCCCGAGCGTTGGAAAGAGATCCACCGGCGATGCCTGGCAGGAGCCGTGGAGGGCTGCGCGGAGGAACCATTCTCGCGTCCCGATGGCGCCACCGATTGGTTATCGTGGGAGGTTCGGCCCTGGCGACGAGCCGACGATACGATCGGGGGCATTATCATTTTCAGTGAGCTCATCACCAAGCGTAAACTGGCGGAGAAAGCCCGGGCAGAAAGCGAACTTCGCTACCGGCAACTGTTCGATCGGTCGGAAAGCGCGCTCGGTGTTTACGAGATGATATTCGACTCGCAGGGGAATCCCTGCGACTATCGCTACATTAATGTCAACCCGGCCTGGGAACGGGTTACGGGACAAGCCTCCAGCCGAGTTCTTGGCCACACCGCTCTCGAGATCAGCCCCAGCGTCGAGAAATACTGGATCGAGCTTTTCGGCCGAGTGGCTGTGACGCGTGAACCCGTCACTTTCGAACACTATGCGCGACACCTCGGGCGGCACTATTCCGGCACCGCATACTCGCCACGGCCGAATCATGTCGCCGCCACATTTGCGGACGTCAGCGAGCGCAAGCAGGCGGAAGAAAAAGTCCGGCTGCTTAATCTCGAACTTGAGGAGCGAGTACGCTCACGCACGGCGGCGCTGGAATCGGCCAATCGGGAATTGGAGGCGTTTGCTCACTCGGTCTCACACGACTTGCGCGCTCCGCTCCGCGGCATCGACGGCTGGAGCCTGGCGCTGCTGGAAGATTATGGCGAGCGCCTTGACGAGCAAGGGCACAAGTACCTTGACCGCGTTCGCTCCGAAGCGCAGCGCATGGGAATGCTGATCGACGATCTGCTGCACCTGTCGCGGGTCGGCCGGGCGGAACTGGTGCTGAGTACTGTCAATCTCACCTCACTCGCCGAAACTCTTATCGCCCGCCTGAGGGAGGCGAATCCTGACCGCATCATCGAGTACATCGTAGCCCCACAGCTTACGTGCATTGGCGATGCGCGGCTCCTGGAAATCGCGCTGACCAATCTCTTGAATAACGCGGTGAAGTTCACCGGGCCCCGCCCCCACGCGCGAGTCGAGTTCGGCCAGACTCATGACCCAGGCAACCCGGCCTTTTTTGTTCGCGACAACGGCGTAGGTTTTGATATGGCCTACGCCAAAATGCTTTTCGCACCCTTCCAGCG
Organism: uncultured Acidobacteriota bacterium; assembly: GCA_964501985.1. GTDB lineage: Bacteria > Acidobacteriota > Terriglobia > UBA7540 > UBA7540 > Bog-366. The sequence continues at coordinate 25,865 of CAZCVY010000070.1, forward strand.
CCTGCACAAAACCAGCGAATTCCCCGGCACGGGGATTGGCCTGGCCACCGTTCAAAGAGTGATTCACCGGCATGGTGGCCGTGTCTGGGCCGAGGCGCGGGTGGGCGAAGGAGCATCATTCTATTTCACCCTGGGAGCTGACAAACGATGAACACCAAAACCATTCTCCTGGTCGAAGACAATCCCAGCGACATCGAGCTCACCCAGCGCGCGCTTCAGAAGGGCCACATCCTCAACGAACTGGTTATCGCGAGCGACGGCCAGGAAGCGTTGGATTATCTGTTTGGCACGGGCGAGTATGCGGGGCGCGACACTTCCGACTTCCCCGCCCTCACCTTGCTGGATCTGAAGTTGCCGAAGGTGTCGGGCCTGGATGTGCTAAGGAAAATCCGCTCGGAGGCGGCCACGCGGCGCATGCCGGTGGTCATATTGACTTCTTCCCGGGAAGAACAGGACATGGCGGCCAGCTACGACCTGGGAGTCAACAGCTATATTCGGAAGCCGGTGGATTTTGGACAATTCGTCCAATCGGTGGCGCAATTAGGATTGTACTGGCTGGTGCTGAATGAGGAACCGCCGAAGGTGAAGTAACAACACGTCAGCAATGAGTGAGGTCCAATGATCAAACCCTTACGACTTTTGCAAATCGAGGATTCGGAAAGCGACGCGAAGCTGATTCTCCGCCTGCTGATGCAGGGCGGATTCGAAGTGGCTTCCCAGCGGGTGGATGACGCCGGGGGCCTGCGCCGCGCCCTGGCAGATGCCTCCTGGGACATCATCATTGCGGACTACCACCTGCCGGGGTTCGACGCACCCGGCGCTCTCCGCATTCTGCAAGAATGCGGCAAGGATATCCCTTGCATCGTGGTGTCGGGCGTTATGGGCGAGGAGACGGCCGTCGAGATGATGAAGTTCGGGGCGCACGACTACCTCACCAAAACCAACCTGACACGGCTGCTTCCCGCCGTCGAGCGCGAATTGGCGGAAGCCGCAGCGCGGCGGGATAGCAAGCAAGCGCAGGAAGAATTGCACGCCAGCGAGGAGCGATTGGCGCTGGCGGTGGAGGCCACACAGATTGGCACGTTCGATTTCTACCCCCAGACCGGGAATCTGATTTGGTCAAAGTTCGCCCGGCAGCATTATGGGGTTTCGCCGGAGGCTGAGGTTACTTATGACACCTTTCTGCGCGCACTGCACCCTTCCGACCGCGACCGGGTAACGCAAACCTTGCAGGACGCTCTACGATCCGAGAATGGCGGCAACTACGCCCATGAGTATCGTACCGTCGGCATTGAAGATGGCGAGGAGCGCTGGCTTTCCAGCCGGGGGCGGGTGTTTTTCGATGCCGAGATGCATGCCGTCCGCGTGGTGGGGGTCGTTCAGAATGTTACCGAGCGCAAGCGGCTGGAACGGCAACTTCTGCAATCGCAGAAAATTGAAAGCGTCGGCCGGTTGGCGGGAAGCATTGCACACGATTTCAATAATCTGCTCACCGTCATCAACGGCTATGCCCATTTGGTGCTGGCGGAGATGGGACCCGAACACGCCCTGCGCGATTCGATGGAAGAACTCTCCAAGGCCGCCATGCAGGCAGCGGGATTGACGCGCACACTGGTTTCATTCAGCCGGCGCCAAAGCGCCGAGCCCAAGACCATTGACATGAACGCGTTCGTTGGAGAATACGAAAACATGCTGCGGCGGCTGCTGGGAGAACACATCGAGTTGGTCGTGTCACTCGATTCGCAAGCGGGAACCTTTCGCGCGGACCCAGGACAGATCGGGCAGGTCCTCATGAACCTTGCCATAAACGCCAAGGACGCCATGCCGTCCGGCGGCAAGCTGACCATCGAAACCTCCTGCATGGTGGCAGACGATCACTTTGCGCGCACCCAGCTCCACGTTGGCCCCGGTGAATACGCCGTGCTCACCATCACTGACAGCGGCACGGGAATGTCCGCGGAAGTAAAGGCCCATCTGTTTGAGCCTTTCTTCACCACCAAGGAACCGGGAAAAGGTACCGGGCTGGGATTGTCAACGGCCTACGGGATCGTCAACCAGAGCGGCGGCTCAATTTGGGTCTCGAGCGAACCTGACCGGGGAACGACCTTTAAGTTGTTTTTCCCCTCTTCCGGTCTTGAAGCCGAGCCGGGCTCAACCCTGAGCATCGAACACGTTTCCTCCGGCGGAGAAACCATTTTGCTGGCGGAGGACGAGGCGGGTGTGCGGAAGTATACTCGCGAGATCTTGAAGCGTTACGGCTACATCATTCTCGAAGCTCACAACGGCGTGGAAGCTCTCGATGTGGCCCGTAAGCATTCCGCGCCGATTCATTTGCTGCTGACCGACATCATCATGCCGGGCATGGGCGGAATGGAATTAACCGAGAAATTCAAGGCCGAGTTCCCCAGCGTCCCGGTGCTTTTCATGTCCGGATATGCTGATCAGATCATTCGTAATTGGGACGCACTCAGCGCTTACATCCAGAAACCCTTTACCCTGACCGATCTCCTGACCCAGGTGCGTGAACTGCTGGATAAGACGGCGCCGAAATCCTTTAGCATTGAAGGCCCCCCGGCGGCAGGGTAAACTCACTTGGCAGGCGGTAGATAGTAGGGGGTAGGTGGAAGGTGGTGGATGGGGCGCTGCCTCCAACATTCCACCTACCACGACTTTCGCCCTCCCCCACATTCCACCTACCACCTACTGTTCCCGGAGGATGCCGATGTCAAGATCACACGGGGTGAGTCGACGAGAATTCCTGGCGGGTTGCGGAGCGGCCCTGGGTGGCGCGGCGCTGGCCCCTGCCGTACCGCAAGCCCAGCCCGAGCCGGGTAGCGTGCGCTTCGGGGTGCGCACCCCCTTGCCCGAAAATATGACGCTGCGCCAGCGAGCGCAACTCGTCAAGCGGCTCGGTTATGACGGCATTGAACTGGGCAACGACTGGTCCGAGAAGCCGTTGGATTTTCTCCAGGAGCAACTCGCCGGAGTCGGGGTTGCCGTCAGCGCCGTGGTGGGCTCCATCAAATTACTAGACACGGATCCGCTGGCTCGCGCGCAGGGTGTGCAGGTGGACCGCGAGCGCCTGGAGTTGGCTCGCGCCCTTGGTGCCAGCGACGTTATTGAGGTACCTGTCTTCGGGTCCAACAAGTTTCAAGACCTTTCTCCCATCATGACCGCGAGGGAGGTGGAAGAACGGTTGTTGGTGGCGGAACTCAAGGAGTTGGTCCCCGACGTCCAACACACGGGAGTCAACTTGATGCTCGAGCCGTGCAACCACAAGGAAACGCACTTCATGAACCTCCAGAGCCAGGCCGCAAGGTTCATCGAAGCGGTGGACGCTCCCGGCTTCAAGCTGTTGAGCGACTTCTATCATATGCAGATCGAAGAGCGCGACATCGCCGCCACCTTGCGGGAGTACGGCAAATACACCGTCTACGTTCACCTGGCGGACGGTAAAGCTCGAACAGAGCCGGGTTCCCTGCCCTTCGACTACCGCCCGGGGTTCCGCGCGCTGAAAGACTGGGGATTCTCCGGCTGGCTGAATATGGAATGCAACGCCACGGATAATCCCGAAGCGGCACTTGCGAGAGCACTCACCTACATCAAGAAGCAATGGGCGGAAGCGTAAGCAGTCGCCGCAGAGCTCTTCCACCATCCGACCCCTGTCCAATCTTTTTGAAGGACAAAAATCTGGGATGTGATACCACCGCCCTGCCGCGCCGCAGAGTGGGACGCGGCGCGCCAAGGGGCGCTTCGGCGCATCGTGGCGATAACGGCACCCCGCGGTAACGGGCAAAATGTCCGCAACGGCGGGTATGGCGCGGATGGACACCCGGGCCGGACCTGCGCTTACCGGTAGTGCCTCAGTTTGCTGTCGAGGCGGCAAACCTGTCCTGACCATATTCGGAGGCCGCCAAATGCCAGCGTACGGCCGCCCCTACATCATGCGTCCCGCCACCAGGATCAAGATGCGAGAACTTCCCGTGGTAGAATGCCCGCGCATCGTTTGAAGTTGTCCCCGCTTTCGGGAGGTGCCGATGTGGCGTCGACCGGTCGTGACCATCCTCATGGTCATCATCGCAGTGATTCTGGCGCTGCCCATGCGGGCGCAACCGCGTTCCGTAGCGCCGGGCCCGCTCTTCGGCCCTGCGGCTCTTCCATCAACATGTGCCGCCGAAGCGCTGCCCGCGAGAGGGCAGCAGAAAGCCGTATCGCCGCGCTCCAGCCAGTCTCATGCTGATGTAGCGGCGAGTTTACCTCGCCATGGCGGCCTAAAGCGGCCGCAACGTCATGCCGACCTCAAGGTCAGCGCGACAGCGCCGGGCACTGGCCCGGCGAAGCCCTTTACCCAGGAACAGGTCGTAAGCATAGTGCGCGACGGGTTCGGAGACGAGTCGGGCGCCAAGCTGATCGAGCAGCGCGGGATTGATTTCGCCCCGTCCGAGGACTTTATTCAAACCCTCAAGGCCGCAGGCGCGAGCGAGGCATTTCTTAACGCGCTACGAGCGGCCAAGCCGCCCGCGTCCGCCAGCGCTAGGAAGCCGCTTAACCAAGTGCAGGTTTTCGCCCTGCTGGTGGGCCAAGTGTCGAGCCACCGAGTCACCATACTGGTCCAAGAACGCGGAATCGATTTCGAGCCCACGGATGACTACCTTCAGGAAGTCCGCTTGGCTGGCGGCGAGGACGAACTAATCAGCGCGCTCAAGAGCGCCAAGGTGACGAAGCCCGTGACCGTTGACCCGGCGGCGCAGGCTCGGCAGGCCGAGGTTCGACAGCACATGGCGCGCGGAGCGGAACTCGAAAAGAATGGACAGTATGCGCAGGCTGAGCAGGAGTATCGCGCGGCCTTGCTATTCGACCCTCAGAATCCTGACCTTTATGCAAGCCTTGGCATGGTTCTGGATGACCAGAAGAAGTGGGACGACGCGGCGGCGTCCTACCGGGAGGCGCTTCGCTTGGACCCTAATAATGAAATGGCGCACGTCAACCTCGGCGTGGCGCTCGGGCACGAGGGTGACTCGGACGGAGACATGGCAGAAGAGCGTCAGGCGTTACGTCTGGACCCCAGCGATGCGACGGCGCACTTCAATCTGGGCGTGGCGCTGGAGAAAAAACATGATTGGGAGGGGGCGATCAGCGAATACAAGGAGGCGCTCCGTCGAGACCCCAATGACGACACAGCGCACGGCGGCCTCGGCAACGCGCTTAGAGGCAAGGGTGACTTGGACGGGGCGATTGCGGAATATCGCGAGGCGGTGCGCTTGACCCCCAAGAATGACCGGGCGCACCACAGACTTGGCATCGCACTCGGTGAAAAGGGCGACCACGACGGTGCGATCATAGAATACCGCGAGGCACTGCGCTTGAATCCCAAGAATGAAAATGCGCATCTCCTCCTCGGCCTCGAACTCGAAGAAAAGGGCGACTGGGATGGTGCGATGGCGGAAGCACGCGACGTGCTGCGC
>CAZCVY010000071.1:0-30945 GCA_964501985.1 uncultured Acidobacteriota bacterium
TATGCCCAAAAAGTCCTTGACCTCTAAAACTCAGATGTCTCACCCCAACTCCCCTACCCAGGGAGTAAGGAAGAGGGGAGAAGGGGTGATAGGGTGATGGGTTTTTCCCAACGACGGCGGCCAGTGACCTTTGAGGCGCCAGCCGCTGAAATGCCTCCGGCTCTGGGCGTAATTTACCATCCCCAAAGTGACTTATTTTTCATACACTTATTGGGATACGGGAAATATACGCGAAATACTAAAGCTATAAGACCATTATTTTCTTCAAGTTATTGGGATAGCGGAAATAAAGCGGAAAACCGGTGACTTTTTGAGGTCAAAAATCGATGTAACTAGGTTTGCTTTCTATACTTAATCGGCTATTTTATATAACTATTTTGTTTTCAAATACTTAATGGCTTCAGTCATTTTGTCAGATATTTGTCCGTTTGTTTTCATCAACTTATTGGGGTCACCCTTCATTTTTGATGTTTTTTTATTTTGGTGAGTGGGGCTTGGATGGCATCGATAAAATGTCGCTTTGTACGGCTTTCGAAGGGGTCAATTCGTCTTTTCCTCTCGTGACTTCCAGCCCGCTGGAGCGACTTTCCCCACCCCGCCGCAGGTGCGCGATTCGACTCAACCAACTATTAAACTGGCAATTTGGCCTCCAAACCTAGCGCGAGGCCGACAGACTGTCCGATAATCAACGGAAAAACCGAGGTGCTCCTATCTTTTCGGCACCCTGGCTGCTTTCGCCTCCATTTCGCTGGGGCTGAGGAAGCTTCGCGGACTTTGACGTTGCCCTGGCCTCTTCACACAGTTTGTTGAGATATCCGGGAAAGTGGGTTACCGTATTTCTTCAACTCAACTCGACATCCAGGGAACATATGACCCAGGCGAATGCCGAAATGCAACTGTTGGCGGGCCAAGTGGCGGTGGTAACCGGTTCCACGCAGGGCATCGGCGCGGGAATCGCGGTCAAGCTCGCCGAGCACGGCGCGCGGATTGTCGTACACGGACACGACAGCCAGCGGGCCGGAGGCGAGAAGATTGTGCAGGCCATCGAAGCCGCGGGAAGCCAGGCGCGGCTCGTTACCGGCGATTTGCGCGATGAATCGCACTGCCGCAGCATCGTCCGCGACGCGCTGTCGCGATTCGGGCGCATCGATATCCTGGTGAATAACGCCGGCGTATCGCATCGCGGCACGATCGAGGACACTTCCACCGAGTTGTGGGATGAAATTTTTGGCGTCAACGTGCGCGCTCCATTTATTCTGTGCCAGGAAGCTGTACGCAACATGAAGAGTCGCCAAAGCGGCTGCATCGTCAACATCGGTTCGGGAAACGCCTACTGTGGGCTGAAGCGGTTGCTGCCCTACTCCGCCTCCAAAGGCGCGCTGATGACGTTCACCAAGAATCTGGCGAATTACCTGACGCAATACCGCATCCGCGTGAACCAAATCAATCCTGGCTGGACTTTGACCGAAGGGGAGCGCCATCTTCTCGGGGTGGTCGAGGGTAAGGGTGAGAATTGGACGGATGACGCCGTGAAGACGCGCCCGTTCGGCCGCATGCTGGAGCCCGCCGACCTCGCCAAAGCGGTTCTGTTTTTCGCCACGAACGAACTCGTTTCCGGCGCCGTGCTTGATTACGAGCAACTTCCTTTTGGCGCGCCTTCCGACTTGGGAATCCTGGGGACCAAGGGGCGATGAGAACCGTTGCTTAACCCACATGTTACGCGAAGGGTATGGGGGCCGGCGGCGTCATGCACTCACAGTCCACCGCGCCAAACGGGCACGCTCGGGCGTTGTGCGGTGCAGCCGCTTTAGCTGCGGTACGATGAATTGATATCGATGTAGGCGCGGGTGAAGTCGCAAGTCCAGACGCGGGCTGCGGCCTTTCCGGCATGAAGGTCCACGTGCAGCACCAGCTCCTTCTGCTCGAGTTCGTGGTGAGCCGTCGCTTCGTCAAATCCCGCATCGACGCCTTTGCGGCACAGGGCCATGCTGTTAACACTGACGTCGATCTTGCCAGGATCGAATTTCGCGCCGGAGTAGCCTGCGGCGCAGACGATGCGGCCCCAATTCGGGTCAGCGCCCGCCAGTGCGGTTTTCACCAACGGAGAGTTGGCAATGGCACGCGCCACACGGTCAGCATCCAGGGGCGTTCGTGCCCCGACCACTTCCACGGTGACCAACTTGGACGCACCCTCGCCGTCACGTGCAATCATGCGAGCGAGGGTATGGCAAACCAGTGTTAGTCCCTCCGCAAACCAGGCGCGGCTGTCATTGCCGGGAATCACCACCATCTCCGACAGGCCGCTGGCCAGCGCCACAACGGTGTCGTTGGTGGAGGTGTCGCCGTCTACAGTGAGGCAATTAAAGGAATCCTCTGCCGCCGCCTTAAGCAGGTTGTGCAACATGCGCTCGCCCATCGAGGCGTCCGTGGTAATGAAGGAGAGCATGGTGGCCATGCGGGGATGAATCATCCCTGATCCTTTGGCTACGCCGGCGATGTGCACGATCTTACCCTTTGCCTCCGACCGCGCCACGCAAGTCTTGGGGACCGTGTCGGTGGTCATGATGGCGTGAACAACAGACTTGGCATTTTCTTGGGAGAGCTCTTCTTTCAGGTGCGGGAGTTGCTGAAGAATGAGATCCAGCTTGAGAGGAATCCCAATGACTCCAGTCGACGCCACAAGAACTTGCGTGGGTTCGATTCCCAGGAGCTGCGCGGTGACGCGAGCCGTTTCCTCCGCCGCGTGCAATCCCTCCTTCCCGGTGCAGGCATTGGCGTTTCCGGAATTGACCACGACGGCGCGGCAAAGCCCGTGGCTTGCCATAAGATTTTGTCGGGAAAGCAAGACGGGCGCCGCGGCGACTCGATTGGTGGTGAAAAGCCCCGCGGCGGTTGTTGCCGGCGAATCGGAAAAGATCAACGCCAAATCCAAAGCGTCGGGGGTCTTCTTAAGTCCGGCGGCGACCGCGGCCGCGCGAAATCCCAATGGTGAAGCGAGGCTTCCTTCAACAAGTTCCCACTTCGGTATGGCTCGGCTCAACGCCCCTCCTTGACTATTCACGCGATAAGTTGAAGTTCTCTAGCAGGTGGAGAGCCGTATGTGAATCCTTCCCGGCCCTGCGAGGGGACGGCTCCATTTCGCCCGCCCGCGTCATTTAATGACGGGCGGGTTCTGACCGATTTCGCCCACTCCCTCAGTGGGGGGAGGAGATGGCGGGCCCGCTATCTTAATCGTCCGCACGCTCTGATCGCATGCCAGCATATAAAGGTCTTCGTCAGCACTTCCCGGCGTGCAATTCGCCTCCACAATATGGGCTGGAGCGATGATTCGCGCCGTGAGCATCATGGCACGATTCTTGTACTGCCAGATCAGCACCGCGTCGCGATTGTTGATCTGGGTACGCTCAAAATTATAGCGCGGAAGTTCGTGCAGGGCGCCATCGGTTTCCCACTTGGCCAAGTCCAAGGGCGCGAACTCAGCGCTCTGATCGGGGTTGGGTTGAGAAGTGATGGTGAGGGAGGGTCCTACACTCCAAAATCGCGACGCAAAAATCCGCACGCCCCCAGAGAAGGGTTCCGTCTTTTCGTCAATGCCGGCGGCCACCTGCATCTCAAATCCCAGATCATCGTTCTTGTAAGCGACGGGCGCCAAGGTTTCCTTCTTGACAGCTTCTTTGTGCGCCGGATAACCCTTCACAAGAAAATACTCGCCCCCGACGATTCCGCCTCCAACCAGCAGGATGCCCAAACCGACGAGCAACTGAGTAGGAATTTGTTTTTTCATCGTGGCAATATTAACTCTTGTGCGGCGGAGGGCGCAATGCAGGATTCACCGTACTTGAAGGAGGGGATGAGTCTTTTCGATGACTTCCCCCACCTTTTGCGCATCCACTCCGTTTGTGCGCATTGATTCCAGAAGCGGCACGGCATGCTTCGGCGCCATAGAAAGCAAAAGCCCACCGGAGGTCTGCGGATCGAAAAGCAGGTTCCTGACGTTTTCCGGAACATCGTGGGCGAACTCCACGCAACCGCCGAAAAAGTCCCTGTTTCGCTTCAAACCACCTGGAAGAAATCCTTTTTGCGCGAGATCAAGCGCTTCGGGCAGAAACTCGATCTGCTGGGAGTCGATGGCGAAGCTCACCTTGCTGCCCACCGCCATCTCCCGCGCGTGGCCGAGCAGGCCGAAGCCTGTGATGTCTGTGGCGGCGTGCACTTCAAACGGCAAGGCCAGTTCCATGCCGATGCGATTGAGCGTACACATGGAAAGGATCGCGGCCTCCACCGCTGCCTTCGTCGCGCCGTCCTTCTTCAAGGCGGTGCCAATCACGCCGGTGCCCAAGCGCTTGGTAAGAACCAGCAGGTCGCCCGGTTGCGCGCCTACATTTTTGAGCACACGCTGGGGATTAATCACGCCGGTCACCGCGTAACCAAATTTGATTTCGTCGTCGCCAAGGGAATGGCCGCCGATCACCGAGCAACCCGCTTCCCGCATCTTGGCAAGGCCGCCCTGAAGGATCCTCTCGAGAATCTCCACATCCCTGCCGGTGTTCGGGAAACCGACGATGGAAAGGGCGGAAATCGGCCGGCCACCCATGGCATACACATCGCTCAGAGAGTTGGCGGCTGCAATCTGGCCGAAGGTGAAGGGGTCGTCCACGATGGGGGTGAAGAAATCTACGGTCTGAACCAGCGCGAGGTCGGGCGAAAGTTGATACACTCCTGCGTCGTCGGCGGTGTCAAAGCCTACCAGTACGTTCGGGTCGAATTGTTTAGGCAACCGGGCGAGCACCGAGTCCAAAATACTTGGACTCAACTTGGCCGCTCAACCCGCCGCCTTGACCATCCCGGTCAACCGTATGCGTTGGTCCATGGTGTTTTCGATTATATGCTGGCGGTGTGCGATTCCAAAGCTGCGCGCCGCCTTGACCGCTGTGCGGGTGCCCACTAGAATGCTGATTTTCACGGCTCGCGGGAACACGCAGTGGAACAAACGTGAGGAATCTCGCGCGTAATTCGAGTTCGCCGTGGCAAGAACGGGCGGAACATTCGGTGGATCACGCTGCGCGTAATCCTCGGTTTTGGGGGAGGACACATGTTTGCATTTCGCGGAGTGGATTATCTGGAGCTCGATTCCCTGCTCAATGAAGATGAAAAGCTGGTGCGCCAAATGGTGCGTGAGTTTGTGGACAAGGAGATCATTCCCAACATCGAGGGATGGAACCGCGAGGGGAAGTTCCCGCTGCACCTGGTCCCGCTCATGGCGGAGTTGGGGTTTTACGGCGCCAACTTGGAAGGCTATGGCTGCGCAGGGATGTCGAACGTCCAGTACGGCCTGATCATGCAGGAACTCGAGCGCGGGGATAGCGGCTTGCGCAGCTTCGTGAGTGTTCAAGGCGCACTCGTGATGTACCCCATCCACGCGTATGGGTCTGAGGAGCAGAAAAATCGCTGGCTGCCCGCGCTGCAACAAGGCAAGGCCGTTGGCTGCTTTGGACTGACCGAACCGGACTTTGGCTCGAACCCTGGCGGCATGCGGACGCGCGGAGTGAAGGACGGCGATGACTATATCCTGAACGGTGAAAAAGCTTGGATTACCTCCGGAACCGTCGCCGACGTGGCGCTGGTATGGGCGCGGACCAACGAAGGCGTGCGGGGATTCCTGGTGGAAAAAGGCACGCCAGGTTTTTCCGCCAAGGACATCAAAGGCAAGTGGTCACTGCGCGCGTCGGTGACGTCCACATTGGCGCTTCAGGACGTGCGTGTGTCCTCGAGCAATATGCTCCCCAAAGCCCAAGGACTGAAGGCGCCGCTAAGCTGTCTGACTCAAGCGCGCTACGGCATCGGCTGGGGAGCCATCGGGGCTGCCATGGCTTGTTACAACGAGGCGCTCGAATATGCCAAGGTGCGCAAGCAATTTGACGACAAGCCCATCGCGACCCACCAGCTTGTGCAAGCGAAGTTCGCCGATATGATTACGGAAATCACCAAGGCGCAATTGCTGGCCCTCCAGGTGGGGCGGCTAAAAGACCAGGGTCGCGCGGATTTTGCTCACGTCTCGATGCTGAAACGTAACAACGTGAAAATTGCGCTCGACGTGGCCCGCGCCGCTCGCGACATCCTCGGCGCCAATGGCGTCGCCGACGAGTACCCCATTTTCCGGCACATGTGCAATCTGGAATCGGTCTTCACTTACGAGGGCACCCACAATATCCACACGCTGATCATCGGGGAGCGAGTGACGGGAATGCAGGCGTATAAGTAGGAACGAGGCTTGCCCTCGCGCTTGAGGCCCGTCCGGGAGTCTGTTAACCTTCCTATGATAATCAAGGACACATCATATTGGGAAGCGTGGGAGTCGCAGGGGCCTCTTCGCGAACATCTGGACCCCCAACATGCGCTCATGCTTGCCGATGCGATGTATGAGCATGCAAGATCTTTAGGTTTTTTTCGACCGGCCGACCCATTGGAGGGACTTGAAACAAAGATCGCTATCGCGAGAGTCGTGAATTCTCTTCCACCTCATGAGTGAAGCAAGTCACCGGAAGGAATGGCATCGTCCAGCCCAGCGATGCTGCGACCCGTAGAAGCGTTTGATCCTTAATTGACTCACCCATTCAGCCGATTGACGCCATCGAACGCTGCGTTCTTATAACATTCCGCGAGGGTGGGGTAATTAAAGACGGTGTTCACAAAGTAGTCTATCTTTCCGCCCAAGCTCATTACGGCCTGACCGATGTGGATCAGCTCGCTGGCGCTTTCCCCGATGATGTGCACGCCGAGCAACTCGCGGGTTTCGCGGTGGAAAAGGATCTTCAGCATCCCGATGCTGTCGCCGATGATCTGCCCGCGCGCAATTTCGCGATAGCTGGCCTTCCCCATCTCATAGGGGACGTTGGCCTGCGTAAGTTCTTCCTCGTTCTTGCCCACATAAGAGATTTCCGGGATGGTGTAAATTCCATAGGGAAAGAGCTCGGGGGTGCTCTTGCTTTCAACCCCGAAGGCGTGGCAAGCGGCCAGCCGGCCCTGCTCAAGTGAAGTCGAGGCCAGGCTGGGAAAGCCGATCACGTCGCCCGCGGCGTAAACGTGGGGAACTTCGGTCTGGTAGTCTGCATTCACTTTCAGGCGCCCGCGGTCATCAGCTTTGAGTCCCGCCGCCTCCAGATTCAACTTGGCGGTAGCGCCCGTGCGGCCAATGCTGTACAAGGCCTTTTCCGCGACGATTTCCTTGCCACTCGCCAAATGGACTTTTACGCGTGTGTCTGTGCCGCTCGGGGCAAGCTCGATGCCGCTGACCGCCTCGTTGAATCGCAGCGTCATACGGTTCTGGCGCAAGTGGTAATCAAGCGCCTCCACGACTTCCGCATCAACGAATGGCAGAAGCCGGCGCGAACGGTCGACCAAGGTGACGCGGACGCCCAGCGCCGAGAAGATGCTGGCGTACTCGCAGCCCACCACGCCCGCTCCGATTACCACCAGAGTCCTCGGAAGTTTTTTCAACGTCAGGATGTCGTCACTGGTGAAAATGTTCTGGCCGTCGAAAGGGATTTTGGGATCGCGCGTGGCTTCGGTACCGACGGCCACCAGAATATTGGCGGCGGTCACGGTGCGCTCCCCGGAATGGTCCACCATGGTCAGGTGCAGCGTGTGGGGGTCCACGAACGACGCCTCCGCGTTGATCATCTCCACCCCGTTGCGCTGCAATTGGTGGCGCGTCACGTCGATTTCGTGGCGGATGACGTGTTCCGTGCGGAAAAGAAGGTCGTCAATGGTAATGTTCTGTTTGACCGTGTAAGACTCGCCGTAAATGCTCCGCAGCCGATAGCCGGAAAGATAAATGACGGCCTCACGCAGGGTCTTGCTGGGAATGGTTCCGGTGTTAGTACATACACCACCGAGGACCGCCTTGCGCTCGATTAGGGCAGTGCGTTTCTCGAGTTTCGCCGATTGGATCGCCGCTCGCTGGCCAGCCGGGCCCGATCCGATGACCAACATGTCATAGTCGTATTCCGCCATTGCCGCTCCTCCTGAGAATCTGCCGCAACGACACGGCCGCGGGTGCCGCCCTGTGGTCTACAAGATCAGGCCGGGATTAATAATGAGAGATTGATATCATAACTCGACATGCGCTCAACTTTTCAAAAATCGTAGACGCCAGAACCGGGAGCATCAGCCGTTGACGACTTTCATTGCCCCTTCTGCGTATCGCTCTCCGGCGGCAGCGCCATGGGGAGCGATCTCGTTCAGTTGCGCGAGGTCATGCGATGTTAACGTAAGTTCCAGCGCCGCCAGATTCTCTTCCAGGTGGGCGCGGCTGGCAGTGCCGGGGATGGGGAGAATCCCTTCGCCCTGAGCCAACACCCACGCGAGCGCAAGTTGTGATGGCTTTGCGCCCTTTTTCGCCGCGACTTGCTCGACGCGCCGGACCAGTTCGAGGTTCCGTGCGAAATTCTCTCCCTGAAATCGCGGAGAATTACGCCGCCAATCGTCCGGCGCCAGGTCTTCCAGGCGCTCGAACCGTCCCGTCAGGAATCCGCGCCCCAGCGGGCTGTAGGCGACGAAGGTGATGCCCAACTCCTTACAGAGCGGAAGGATCTGCTCCTCCGGGTCGCGTGTCCAGAGTGAGTACTCCGTTTGCAGAGCGCTGATGGGAAACGTGCTGTGCGCCCGGCGGATGGTCGACGGCGCTGCTTCGGAGAGTCCGAGCAAGCGAACCTTGCCCTCCTCGACCAAACGTGACATGGCTCCCACGGTCTCTTCAATCGGCACGGTGCGGTCGACCCGGTGCTGGTAGTAGAGGTCAATCGTGTCCACCTGTAAACGCTGAAGGCTCGCCACGCACGCCTGGCGCACGTATTCGGGACGGCCATTAATTCCCAGGAATCGGCCCTCAGCGTCGCGCATATTGCCGAATTTCGTCGCCAGCACGACCTGATCTCGCCGGCCTTTGACGGCTCTGCCAACCAGTTTCTCGTTGTCGCCGCGGCCGTAAGCATCGGCCGTATCGAGGAAATTCACCCCGATGTCGAGGGCACGATGGATCGTCGCGACCGACTCCTCTTCCCGTTGCGGACCGTAGAATTCAGACATGCCCATGCAGCCCAACCCGAGGGCCGATACCTCGAGAGTGCTGTGACCAATCTTCCGTAACTGCATGAATCCCCCAACAACACTGAACTGAGAGTCCAACAGCATAGCATCGGGATAGAAGCCACTCAAGGTTTAGCGGTGCGATGGATCGATTCGAGAGGGGTCTACCTCCTGGGGGGCGCTGCAGTGACCAAACCGCTGATGTGTCTCCATGGAACTTTACCGGAAGGGAAAACGTAGGTATAAACGATAGGTGAAAAAGGAGATCTCTGCCATGGCGACAAGTCCCCAGCCTCCTCGCCCCCCCACACCCCCGCAGCCCACTGGAAGCCACAGCCACTTTGTTGCGATCGCCCTCCTGTTCCTGGCGCTGATTGTCTTGATTGCGGGAATTGCCGTTTGGGGAGGTCTACACTTCCTTTCCAACGCCGTCCACGTGCAAGTGCAGCAAGACGGCGGAGGGAAAAAAGAAGTCTCGATCAAAACGCCGTTGGGATCGCTCGAGGTCAATCACGATCTCAACGAAGCCAGCTTGGGATTACCCATTTATCCCGGCGCAACTCGCCTCACGGACCATGACTCCGCGACGGTCAATATCGATATCGCGGATGAAACGAAGGTTCGCGTGCTGGCGGGAAAATTTCAAACCCGGGATTCAGTTGAGAAGGTTACGGCTTTCTATCATGACCGCTTGGGCGATCAAGTTACCAAGTTCAGGGAGAGGAATGAAGAGGGCAAAACCGTCTTCGAGATCAAGCACGACAAACAAGAGAAGGTCGTCGCATTTAAAAGCAACGGCGACATGACGGTCATCGAGCTCGTCCGCGTTTCCGAAGGGAGCGACCAGGGGAATTAGAGCTTCGCCGTGACCCGCATGCCAACTGCTCACCTGATTTGTGGCCCCATCGGCTCAGGCAAAACCGCTTTTGCCCGGCGTCTGGAGGTCGAAATCGGCGCTCTTCGATTTACGCACGACGAATGGATGGTAATCCTCTACGGCCAGGATCCACCGCATAGCCAATTTCCCGATTACTTCCAGCGAGTCACGCTGCTGATCAATTCGACCTGGCCCCGGTGTCTGGAGCTGGGCTTGGATGTGATCCTGGACCTCAACCTTTGGAAGCGTAGCCAGCGCGACGAAGTTCGGCGCATGGTTGCAGCACGCGCCGGAACCTCTGCCCTTTACTGGCTTGGCTGTCAGAAGGAGGTCGCCTGGAAACGGGTCAAGGGCCGCAACGGCAACTCGACGGACCTGTATATAGCTCCCGAGACCTTCGAATCTCTCTGGCCCCAAATCGAGCCGCTTGGGCAGGACGAAGACCACATCGTCATTTCCAGCTAACCAGGTTGCCCCGTAGCAGTCCAGCCGTGGTCCACGTTTTCCACTTGATACTTCCGCGTCCAATGCGCATGATGAGCGTTTCCCCAGGAGTCGCTCATGTCCGCATTTGACATCGATTGGGTTCGGTCACAATTCCCCGCGCTCGCCATGAAAGTGAATGGCCATTCGGCCGCGTTCTTCGACGGCCCCGGAGGCACACAAGTGCCCGAGCGCGTGATTCGTGCGATGAGCGAGTATTTGGCGGCTTCGAACGCCAATACGCATGGGGAGTTTGCCACGAG
Organism: uncultured Acidobacteriota bacterium; assembly: GCA_964501985.1. Lineage (GTDB taxonomy): Bacteria > Acidobacteriota > Terriglobia > UBA7540 > UBA7540 > Bog-366. The sequence continues at coordinate 10,711 of CAZCVY010000071.1, forward strand.
CCGGCGGAGTGATGAAGTAATCGCCACGGCGCATGCGGCCATGGCAGCCATGTTAGGCTGCGATCCGGATGAAATTGTTTTTGGTGCCAACATGACCTCGCTCACGTTCGCGCTCAGCCGCGCCGTCGGCAGGGATCTCGCGCCCGGGGATGAAATCGTCGTCACGCGGCTCGACCACGACGCCAATGTTTCGCCTTGGACAGCATTGGAAGACCGAGGCTGCGTGATCCGCTTTGTAGACATCCAGCCCGCCGATTGCACGCTCGATATGGACGAATTGCGGCGGGCCATCACGCCGCGCACGCGCATCGTGGCCGTTGGGTACGCCTCGAACGCCGTGGGTACAATTAATGACGTCGAAGAAGTCGTGAGGCTCGCGCACCAAGCTGGCGCCATGGCTTACATCGACGCCGTCCATTACGCGCCGCACGGCCCAATCGATGTGCGCAGCCTGAACTGCGATTTTCTCGTGTGTTCTCCCTACAAATTGTTCGGTCCGCATTCTGGGGTGCTGTATGGAATGCGGCAGCATCTCGACCGGCTTCGTCCGTACAAGGTTCGGCCCGCGACCGAAAGCCTTCCTGGACGCTGGGAGACGGGAACACAGAATCACGAGAGTATGGCGGGAGTCACCGCAGCCGTGGAGTATCTCGCGGAACTTGGGCGACGCCACACGCCGGAGGCGCAAGACCAAAGGACGGCGCTTCGCGCGGCTTACGATACCCTCCGCTCGTACGAGCGAGAGCTGCTGGGGAGACTGGTTCCTGCGCTCCTTGAGATTCCCGGATTGACTTTCTACGGCATCACCGAGCCCTCCCGGTTCCACCAACGCGTCCCCACAGTGGCTGTGCGCATCGCCGGGCACTCACCACGCGAACTGGCAGCGTATCTCGGGGAGAGCGGGATTTTCACGTGGGACGGAAACTACTACGCGTTAAATCTTAGCGAACGACTGGGCGTGGAATCCGGCGGCGGGATGCTTAGATTCGGCCTCGTACACTACAATACTGCTGAGGAAGTTGACCGGCTGCTCGCCGCATTGCGCAAATTAGCTTGAACCCTCCTTTTGGTGAAGACCTCGAGGAACACGACTTGCGCCGGAGAGCGCTGTCGCAGATAATGCCGTGTCTCAGTCGAGGCGTTGATCAAGTCTCGGGAAAGGATCCCATGAACCGACGTGTCATTTGCGCATTGCTCATCACTTTATGCTGGGCGGGGGCTCTGGCCCGCGCTGAGGAACACTACGACGTTATTGTAGAACGTAATGTGCCCGCCAAAATGCGTGATGGAGTGGTGCTGCGGGCGGATATCTACCGGCCCAAGGCTGACGGCAAGTTCCCCGTGCTCCTGACTCGTACCCCCTACGACAAGCGCGGAGAAATGGATTTTGGCCCCGCAGCCGCCGCGCGCGGATACGTCTTAGTGACTCAGGATGTGCGGGGCCGCTATACCTCCGAGGGCGAATGGTACACCTTCAAGAACGAATCGCAGGACGGTTACGACACCGTCGAGTGGGCTGCTGCCCTGCCTTATTCCAATGGCAAGGTCGGCATGTTCGGGGGATCGTACGTGGGCGCTACGCAAATGCTTGCCGCCATCGCCTCTCCGCCGCACCTGGCAGGAATCCTGCCGATTGTGACCGCGTCCAACTATCATGAGAACTGGACCTACCAGGGCGGAGCGTTTGAACAGTGGTTTGACCAATCCTGGACGACAGGCCTGGCGGAGAATACCTTGGACCGCCGCATGAGCAAGGACTCCTACGCCACCCGCTGGGACACAAAGCTTCCGCTTACCGATTATCCTCTCTTGGATCTCGGAGCCCCCGCCGGCTTGGCGGATTATTATCTCGATTGGCTGGCGCATCCGACCTATGACGACTATTGGAAACGGTGGTCAATTGAAGAACACCTCTCGCAAATCAAGGTTCCCGCTCTACACGTCGCCGCGTGGTACGACCTCTTCCAGGACGGCACATTTCGAAATTATCTTGGGATCAAGGCCCACGGCGGCAGTGAGGCGGCCCGCAATGGACAAAGACTTCTGGTGATCGTCGGTGGCCACGCGGGGTCCGGGCCGATCATCGGTGAAGTCGATTTCGGGAAGGATTCTGTTATTTCCGAAGACGCGATCACCCTGCGCTGGTACGATTATCTGTTCAAGGGAATCAACAACGGAATGGGCGGCGAAAAGCCGGTCAAGCTGTTTGTGATGGGAAAGAATGTGTGGCGTGAGGAGCAAGACTGGCCCCTGACGCGGGCCCAGGAGACTCGTTATTACCTGCACTCCTCGGGCAAGGCCAACACGCTAAGCGGGGACGGGACACTGAGCACAGCGACGCCCACGACCGAGACCGCGGATCAGTATGTTTACGACCCTGCGAACCCCGTGCCGACTCACGGTGGGCCTCTCTGCTGCGATGCACTTCATGAGCCCGCGGGGGCGTTCGACCAACGGCCTGTGGAGAACCGTGACGACGTACTGGTCTATACAACTCCCGCTTTTGAGCATGACACCGAAGTGACGGGGCCCATCACGCTCGAGGTCTATGTGAGCACGTCGGCCGTTGATACGGACTTCACCGGCAAGGTCATCGATGTCGGGCCGGAGGGATTCGCCCGGAATCTCACGGAGGGAATTTTGCGCGGACGCTTTCGAGATTCCCGGGATAAGGCCGAGCTCATGAATCCGGGCCAGGTGTGCAAGCTCACGCTCAATCTCTGGTCGACTTCCAACGTATTCCTCACAGGTCATAAGCTGCGGCTGGAAGTATCGAGTAGCAACTTTCCGCGGTTTGACCGCAATCTAAACACGGGAGAGGACGAAGGTCGCACCGACGATTGGGTGAAGGCAACGAATGCCGTCTATCACGATCGCGAGCATCCCTCGGCGCTGATCCTGCCGATGGTTCCGCAATAAAAGGAAAAATCCATGTCGAACCAATTCCATAACTACGTAGCCGGGCAGTGGGTCGAATGCAAATCGGGGAAGACCTTCGCGAATACAAACCCCGCGAACACAACGGAAATCGTGGGAACCTTTCAGGCTTCCGGCCCGGAGGATGTGCAGGCCGCGTGTGATGCGGCCGCGAAGGCGCAACTTGCCTGGAGCACGGCGCCCGCACCGCGAAGGGGCGAGTATCTTTTCAAGGCGGCGGAGCTTCTCGAAAGCCGCCTCGGGAAAATCAGCGAAGAGATGACGCGCGAAGAGGGCAAAACGCTTCCTGAGGCCAAAGGCGAGGTGAAGCGCGCGATCAATATTCTGCGATATTTCGGCGGCGAAGGCGCCCGACAGTTTAGTTACCAGATTCCTTCCGAGCGCGACAACGTTTTCTGCTATACGCTCCGAAAGCCATTAGGGGTAGTGGCGCTCATCACTCCCTGGAACTTTCCGAGCGCCATCCCGGCCTGGAAAATGGCGCCCGCGCTAGTCGCTGGAAACACCGTGGTCATCAAGCCCGCGTCGCTCGCCCCGCTGAGCGGTTACCGGATTGTCGAGGCCCTCCACGAAGCGGGATTCCCCTCCGGGGTGGTGAATTACGTGACGGGGGCTGGCGGCGCGGTGGGCAACGCGCTGGTCGAGCACCCAGCGGTCCGCGCCGTCTCCTTTACCGGCTCGTGCGAAGTCGGCAATGCACTCTACGAGAAAGTGACAAGGCGTAAAGTGCGTGTCCAACTGGAAATGGGGGGCAAGAACCCTACTATCGTCCTGAAGGATGCCGACCTCGATTTCGCCGCTGACGTCCTGGTGAACGGCGCGTTTTTCTCCACGGGTCAGAAGTGCACTGCTTGCAGCCGTGCCATCGTTGAAAAATCCATTTACGAGCCGCTGCTCGAAAAGCTTATTGCCAAGACTCGCAAGCTGAAAGTGGGCAATGGCCTCGAGCCCGGCGTCGAGATTGGTCCCGCCGTGGACGCCGCTCAACTCGCAACCGACTTGAAATACATTGAAATTGCTAAAGGCGAGGGAGCTCAATTGGTTTGCGGCGGGAACCGCTTGACGGGAGGAATCTACGATCAGGGATACTTCGTCGAGCCAACGCTCTTCACCGGAGTGACGCCGGAAATGCGCCTCGCGCAGGAAGAAGTCTTCGGGCCGGTTCTGGGCCTGATGGTGGCGGACGACTTTGAGGATGCCATGCGCCTCGCTAATGGCGTGAGGTTCGGGCTCTCGGCCGCAATTGTCTCCCGCGACCTGACCCGCGTTCATCAGTTTATCAACAGGATCGAAGCCGGGCTCATTACCGTCAACCTTCCCACAGCGGGCGTGGAATACCAGCTTCCCTTCGGCGGTACCAAGGAATCGAGCTTCGGCATGCGCGAACAGGGACCGGCGGCGCTTGATTTCTACACGGAGACGCGCACGGTCTACATGAAGTACGCGTAGTAAAGAAGTCCTTAGTCCCTGGTCCGTTGGCCGTTCTGGGATACAGGTGTCTTGTTCCCGAGACTGACCGAGAGGATCAGCCCGCGAAGCGGGCGACATAATGTAGCCCACGGCGTGAGCCGTGGGACAGAGACCGCGAGGAAAGGAAGTCCCGTAGGGGCGGAATAAGCCGTCCGCAATTGAAAGGTGATTTCTGTGGATCATCTGGAGGAGATCCGGCGGAGTTTCAGGCCCCAACACATTGCCACACTGTTCATAGGGGAGTCGCCTCCAAACGGGGGAACGTTCTTTTATAGCGAAAATAGCAGACTGTACTTTAGATTAAAGAAGGCGTTAGGGGACAGATCGGACTTCTTGTCGGAGTTCAAGTCCAAAGGTTTCTTCCTCGACGACTTGGTCCTTCACCCCATTAACCAGATCAAGGACCAGCCAGAGCGGGACAAGCACCGGTGGAAAGCCGTACCGCTGTTTGCGAACCGAATCAAAGACTATCGACCCGCGGCAGTTGTTGTCTTAATGTACGCAATTGAACCGATGGTGGTTGAAGCAATGAACCAAGCCGGACTGGGGTCCGTCCCACGATACGTAACCCCGTTCCCTATCTTTCCGAGAAACCTAAAGACCTTCAAGGACAAAATGGCCCAAATCCTGCCGAAATTGCCATTCACGGAGGCTCGTCATGAAAAAGACCCAACAGTTCCTCGCTACACTTAATCTACCCATCGAGGACAACCATGCGTTGACGCCGAGCTCCACGCGTTTCAAGGACGGTGGGCAGTATCGCCTTGAAATCCCCAGCGTCGAAGGACCGCGCGTTTTTCGCGAGGTGCTGGAGGCCGCCAAGGCGTACAAGGTGCCGATTCATCGCGTCAGCCAGGGAAGCGGCGTGATGCTGCTGACTCGCGGTGAGATCCGCGAGATGGCCAAGATTGGGCGCGAAGAAAGCATTGAAGTTTGCCTGTTCGTCGGTCCCCGCGCGACATTTGAGACTGGCGCGCAGACGGCCTCGGCAGCGGGCAAAGTCATCGGCCTCCAGCACCGAGGGGCCGACCAACTGGTTTACGCCGTCGAGGACGTCCGGCGCGCCTGCGACCTCGGCATTCGCAGCATTCTACCCGCCGACCTCGGGCTCATCTGGGTGCTGGACGCGATGAAGCAAAAGGGCGAATTGCCTAAGAACCTGGTCATCAAGAGCTCTGTCACCCTGCCCGCCGCCAATCCCGCCACCGCCGTCATCTTTGAACAGTGCGGCGTGTCGACGATGAATATTCCCACGGACCTGAGCCCGGCGCAGATGGGCGCTATCCGCCAGGCCGTCGAAATTCCCATTGATCTCTACATCGAAGTGCCGGATAACTTCGGCGGATTCATCCGCTACTACGAAATGCCCACCATCATCCAGGTGGCCGCGCCGGTGTATTTCAAGTTCGGTCTGCGCAACGCGCCCGATATTTATCCCTCAGGCCAGCACATTGAAGACCTTGCCGTGAAAATGGCCCGTGAACGCTTGCGCCGCGCACGCATCGCCCTGGACCTGCTCGAAGAATATACGCCAGAGGCCTTGATGTCGCCGGTCGGATCAAAGGACCTGGGCATACCCGAGGTGTAAGGCAGCAACCGCATCGCGCCTTGGCCGTGGGAGACGTCTTGCGCTGGCGCTGTCCACCGGTCTGCTCATATCCTCTCTGGTACCAAACTGATATAAACCAAGGTTAACTCTCGCATCTTCGCTACCTACCCAGTAGGGGCGTCTCCCCTGTCGGCAAAAGAATTTGCATTCTCTTTTCCCCTCCATACGTATCTATCTAGTGAGCAGGTAAGACACCGGAGACGGACGGGTAGCGTGACCACTGTGACATTACCACAACGCGAGGAAGCGCTGGCCCGTTCCGTACGGGGTGACGCTACGGCCTTTGCCGACCTCGTGCAGGAACACCAATCCATGGTGTTCAGCATCGCCTATCACTTTCTGCATGACCGGGGACGGGCGGAAGAGGTGGCGCAGGATGTTTTCGTTCGTCTTTATCGCCACCTGGACTCGATCAAGTCGGGAGATCACCTGGTTTTCTGGCTTCGCAAGGTGGCTTGCCGCCGCTCGATCGACGAAGTTAGGAAGTTGCCCAAGGCTCCGCCAACCAGTCTGGAGGACGTCGCGGAGCCTGTTGCGGAGCTCCCGGCGACCGACCCGTTGCTCTCCCGGGGACTGCAGCGTATGGTGGCTTCCCTCACAGACGATGCGCGCGCCGTGATCATTCTTCGCTACCAGGAAGAATTGGAACTGGCGGACATCGCAGAGATTCTTGATATCCCGGTGAATACCGTAAAGAGCCGGCTGCAACGATCGCTCGAAGTCTTGCGGGAAAAGTTCCACCGCTGGGCAGGAGATGTGTAACGATGACCCCCTTTGAAGAGAAGCTTCGAAATGCTCTACGTCGCGAGGCGGCCCCGGAGGGGTTCGCGGAGAGAGTTGTGGCGCGCACTCGCCGCGAGACGCAGCCGGGCGCAAAGGCTTGGTGGCAATTCTGGGCCTTTGTTTCCGCTCGGGTATTTCGCTGGGCCCTCGCTGCGGCCGTGGTCTGCGTGGTAATCGGAGGCGGTCTGGTTCAACGCCACCGGCAAGACCGCTTGCGCCAGGAAGGTGAATTGGCCAGGGTCCAGGTGCGCCAAGCTCTCCATATCGCCAGCGTGAAACTCAATGTCACTCGAAAGAGGGTTCAAGAGATCAATCGGGAGGCTCCTTCGAGCCGCCTGTGATGCGCCGTTCCTGAACGGGCGCAAGGAGTAATCACATGAAAGTGACGAAGGGAAGATCCAAATCCGCGGCGATACTGTTTGGGGCTTTGCTGATGGGGGCGTTCGTCCCTGCTGCCTTCGGCCAGAATCCCAAATTGGATATTCAGAATTTGGAGCCGCTGGCGAAGAAAGCGTCCGAAGTTGTGGACGTCAACCTGGACGGAGCGCTCCTGAGACTCGCGGGAAAGTTCATGACAGATGAAGATGATCGCGAGGGTCTGGAAATCATCAAGAACTTGAAGGGGATTTACGTAAAGAATTTCGAGTTCGCCAAGCCCAACGAATACTCACAGGCTGATGTGGAGGCAATCCGCGGCCAATTGCAGACTCCTTCCTGGTCCCGCATTGTTTCGGCGCAAAACAAGCCGGAGGGCGAGACCTCAGAGATTTATTTGATGACAGCGAGCGACGGAGGAACCGTCTTGGGAATGGCCATCATTGACGCGCAACCTAAGGAACTTACCGTGGTCAACATCGTGGGTCCCATTGACATGGATAAGCTCAGCCAGCTCGAAGGCAAGATGGGGATTCCCCGCTTGGGCGAAGTAGGAAAAGAATCAAAGAAGGTGGAAGGTCACCATGAAAAATCGAAGTAAGTTCCTGGCACGTGCCATTTCTCTCGTCGTGCTCATGCAGTTCCTTCCGGCCGCAGCGGTCGCCGGAGACCCGGAGTTTCACTTGCTTGTGGGCCGCATGTCCGCCTATTGCCAGAAACGCCCCATGCCCTTCATGGGGCTGGTCAGTTTTATCGGCAATCGTTTCACTCCTCCGGGAGTTGGCCACTTGCAGATGGCCATCTTCGAGAACGTCTCTCCGCTGCGGAAGCCTCCCGCGGGGGAGCTTGATTCAACGCTCCAAGATTTGGTGGGGTCAGGTTATCGGCCCTTCGTGCAGGTCCACGATAATCGCAATGGGGATCAAACTTACATCTACGTTCGCGAATCCGGCAAGAAGTGTTTCGAGATGCTGATCGTTTCGATTGACTCGACGGATGCAGTGCTGATGAAGATGCGCCTCAATCCCGACGCCATGCATGATTGGATGGATGAGCCTGTCAAGAGTGGTCGTGGCTCTGCCCACGGCGGTGGGATCGATGTGGCGCAAGAGGGAGCAGCGAAGCAACCCACTGATTGAGCGGCGCGTGCGAATCCCAAATGTCGCTGTGGGGATCGAGAGGCTGGCGAGTTTCCAGTTTGGGGAAACTCCCGATTTCTGAGTGCGCTCTCCCGCTGCCTACCAGAAAATCCATTGCAGCACGAGGAAAATTGCCAGGGAAACTGCCGCCCAAAAAATGGGGCGTTTAATCAACGGCAGATGACCTTCACTGGGGATATCCGTGCAACCGTAGACGAGGCCGGTCAATTCCTCCACGGCTTTCGGGCGCGTCATGAGGCTCACCACGACGATGACGATAACAGCGATTATCCCTGACCATAACAGGCGATACATATTCTCGGCCATGGGCTTGGCGTGAACCGAAAGAGCAATCCACGCGAGCTTCGAGGGGTCTAGCTTCACCAGTAACCACATTCCCAGTGAGGAAAGCGTCCCCACCAGCAGCCCCCAGAATCCTCCGGCAGCCGTGGCGCGTTTCCACATCATCCCCAAGAAAACGGCGGCAAATAGCGGGGTGACGAAGAAGCTGAAGACTGCCTGCGCATAATCCATGATGCTCGCGAACTGCATTACCAAGTACGCCGTGCCGATGCTGATGACCACTCCCAGGATCGTGCACCAGCGGCCCATCGACACATAGTGGGCGTCGGTGGCGGTCTTGCGAAAAAGCGGACGATAGAGATCGTACGTCCACACCGTCGCAAACGCGCTCACGTTGCCCGCCATGCCCGACATGAATCCGGCGATAAGCGCGGTGATGCCGAGCCCCAGCAAACCGGGTCCGCAATAACGGGCTAGCATCAGCGGTAGCACTTCGTTGAAGCTATGTTGGCCGGGGCCGACGGCGCTTTCCGGCACAAGCTTGAAGGGTAACAGGCCAAGCCCGAGTAGTCCGGGTAACACCACGATCAGCGGCACGGCCATTTTGAAATACGACCCGATGATCGGCGCGAGCTTCGCGGAGCGGAGGTCTTTGGCGGCAAGCGCCCGCTGGACCACCAGGAAATCTGTCGTCCAATATCCCAACGACCCCATGAGCAATCCAAAGGCGATGCCTGTCCAATGAATGCCCATGGGGTTATCCGTAAAGTGCGCCATCGGTCGCCACAGGTGGACGTAGTCGCCTTGGGGAAAGTTCTGGTGAATGCGCGCCACCAGATTTCGCCAGCCACCGGCTTCCACCATGCCCAAGATCGGAATCATCAGCGCGCCCAACCAAATCAAAAAGAATTGCAGGACCTCGTTGAAGATCGCGGAAACCAATCCTCCCAAGGCAACGTATACGGCCACAGTGAGAGACGAAATCCAGATGCTCAGTTGAATATCCCAGCCCAGCATCACCTTCATCACCACGGCCATCGCGTACATATTGATGCCGGACATCAGGATGGTCAGGAAGACAAACGACAGCGCGCCCACCAGGCGCGTGGGCTCGCCAAAGCGGAGTTGCAGATAGCCCGGCACGGAATGGGTTTTGCAAATGTAGTAGAAGGGCATCATGACGACGCCCAGAAAGAGCATCGCAGGAATCGCTCCGTACCAATAATAGTGAGCGGCGAGGATTCCGTACTGGTACGCGGATGCCGCCCAACCCATCAGCTCGAGCGCGCCCAGATTGGCGCAAATGAAGCTGAGCCCCGCAACCCAGGCGGTGATGTCGCGGCCCGCCATGAAGAATTCCTCACTGCTCTTGGTGTAGCGCTTCAGGTAGAAACCGATGGCGAGCACGACAACGAAGTAGACGGCGATGATGAGGAAATCCACCGCGTGCATCGAGAGCAGCGCGTGCACGTCGGGTGCGGAGGCAAAGAGCATGGCGAGCGAAACGCTAAGTGTCATGCGATGTTCTCCACTACAGCATCGGTTCGAAGCGAAACAGTTTCAGCCTAGCCCTTGCGCCAGCATTCGTTGCGAATAGCCAAAATGCGAAGGTAGCGGACCCCCACCCCAGAGGTGTGATGACGTCCGCCAGGGCGTCCGTTGGCGGGACGGCGCGTGATAATTTGTCGGCACTCAGGATCTCTTCGGCATATACGCATAGACATAAATACCGCCGATCACCGTCAGCAGCGCCCCCCACCACACCGCCGGATGCGTGCTTGCGAGCACGGTTGGCGGCGGGCTGGAGAACTCGTAGATTCCCGTCGCCAGAATAATGACACCGTAAATCAGCAGAATGATCCCCACAAAAAACCAGACGGGCACCATGTGATGTTTGCCGGGCTTTGCGTCCTCCTGATCGACGGCGATGCGATGGGGGCCACCGCCACCCCCCGAACGAAGGTCTTGCGGCTTCGGTTCCATACTCACCTCCTACCAGAAAATCCACTGAAGGATCAAAAACAGGCCTGCCGAGATCGCGGCCCAGAAAATAGGCCGTTTCCACAGAGGCAAATGTCCTTCGCTCGGCAACTCGGTGCAGCCGTAGACCAAACCGGTCAACTCTCCCACCGGCTTGGGCGTGGTGAGAAGGCTGACGACTACGGTAACGATCACGCAAATCAGCCAGGACCACAGGGCGCGGTACATGTTCTCCGCCATGTCCTTGGCATCGCTCGAAAGCGCAATATAGGCCAGCATGCTGTGATTAAACTTCACCAGAAGGAACATGGCGATGGAAGAAACGCTGCCGGCGAGCAGCCCCCAGAATCCTCCCGCGGCCGTCGTGCGCTTCCACATCATGCCCAGCAGCACGGTTCCCAGAAGCGGTGCGACGAAAAAGCTGAAGAGCGCCTGGACGTAATCCATGATGCTCCCGAAATGCATGACGAGGTACGCGGTGCCGATGGAGACGACGACGCCCAGAATCGTGCACCAGCGCCCCATGCTGAGGTAGTGGTCATCGGAGGCATTTTTGTGGACGAACGGGCGGTAAAGGTCGTAGGTCCACACTGTCGCGAAAGCGCTCACGTTCCCCGCCATTCCCGACATGAATCCGGCGATGAGGGCGGTGATCCCCAAACCCAGTAGCCCGGGACCGCAATAGCGCGCCAGCATCAACGGCAGGACCTCATTGTAACTGTGCTGGCCGATCCCCACCGCGCTTTCCGGAACCAGCTTGAAAGGTAGTAGGGCCAGCCCCAGTAATCCAGGCAGGATCACAATGAAGGGGACCGCCATCTTGAAATAGGAACCAATGATAGGGGCCATCTTGGCGGCGCGAATGTCCTTGGCGGCAAAGATGCGCTGCACCACCAGGAAATCGGTATTCCAGTAGCCGAAGGAAATAACCCAGCCCAGACCCAAAACGATTCCGGTCCAGTGAATCCCCATCGGGTTATCGGCGAAGTGGCCCATACCCCGCCATAAGTGGGTGTAGTCTCCCTGGGGAAAATTCTGGTGGATGCGCGCCACGAGGCCGCTCCAACCTCCCGTTTCCACCAGGCCCAGGATGGGAATCAGCAACGCGCCAAACCAAATCAGGAAGAATTGCAGCACTTCATTGAAAATGGCGGAAAACAGGCCGCCCAAAGCGACGTAGGCCGCTACCGTGAGCGAAGACACCCAAATGCTGAAATGGATATTCCAGCCCAGAACCACCTTCATTACCAACGCCATTGCATACATATTGATGCCCGACATCAAAACGGTCATGAAGGCGAAGGAGATGGCGCTGAGCGCGCGCGTCGATTCCCCGTAGCGGAGCTGCAGGTATCCCGGCACCGAATGGGTTTTGGAGATGTAATAGAACGGCATCAGGATGAGGCCCAGGAACAGGATGGCGGGGATGGCGCCAATCCAGTACCAGTGCGTGGCCAGGATGCCGTACTGGTAGCTCGCGGCCGCCCAGCCCATCAGTTCCAGGGCGCCGAGATTGGCGGAAACAAAGCTGAGCCCCGCCACCCAAGCCGTCATCTCGCGGCCTGCCAGGAAGAAATCCTCGCCGCTCGTGGTATAGCGTTTCAGGTAGAAGCCGATTCCCAACACCATCGCGAAATAGATAGCAACAATAGCAATGTCCACCGGATGCAGGAAGATGAGGCGTTGCCCGGCGTTGGTAGGATCCGGGGCAGCGAACCACAGCAGGGCCGCCGGAATCGAGAGGGATAAGTTCATGACGCTTCCTCGAGAGAATCTAGAAGTTAGAAGTCAGGAGCGACAATGCCGACATAGAATTTCGCCCGGCTGCCGGAAGGAAGCATTTACAGTCCCGCCGTAGCGAAGCTTCAGAGTAAGGCAGCTTGCGGCCGCTTTGTCCGCAGGCAGCTTGCTGGCGGCCACTCGTGCGGAAATGCTAAATCCGCGCGAGCGCTCTCGCGGAAAGCGGCAGCAAGCTGCCGCACTCTAAAGCTTCGCATCCTGTGCCCCCTAAGTCTTTTTCCCCGGCTGGCCGTACCACGTATGGTAGCGATCCCACCACTTCTTAACTTCCTCGGGCGGCAGCGCCGAGGGCTTGCCAAGAAGGAGCGCCAGGTGAACGGTCTTGCAAACGTCTTCGAGCATCACCGCCGCCTTCAGCGCGGCGCGCGGTGTGGGTCCCCAGGCGAACGCGCCGTGATTGCTCATGAGGATGGCCGGCGCCCCGTTCCGATATTGAACGATGGCCTGGCCGATGTGGTCCTCCAAATTATCCACGTACGGCGCGCAGGGAATTTCGTCGCCGAACTCGTCCGCAATGGCCGTAAGGTAAGCGGGGATAGGCTTACCCAGCAATCCCATGCTCGTGGCGTAATTCGAATGGGTGTGGATGACGCCGCCCACTTCCGGGCAGTGCTTGTAGATATAAAGGTGATCGGGCAGGTCCACGGAGGGATTCCATTTACCCCTCGGCTTGTGCCCTTCCAGGTCCGTCACCACCATGTCGGCGGGCTGCATGCGGTCGTAGTCCATGCCGCTCGGTTTGATGATGACGACGCCGCGCTTGCGGTCAATCCCGCTGGCATTGCCGCTGTGCATCGTGACCAGGCCGCCGCGCCACACACCGAGGTTCGCGGACCAGACGTCACGGCGAAGTTGTTCGAGGGTGGGCATGGTAAAAGAAGCTGTCAGCTTTCAGCGTTCAGCGAAGACCTGCGACCTCCAAGAGTGTTTTAGCTGACTGCTGATAGCTGAGAGCTGACAGCTTACTTCACCGCCCTCTCCCGTTTCAAACTCTTGAGCCTCTTCATCACGTCGTTCCCGCCGCGGCCGAAGTAATCGTGCAGCGTGTGGTATTCGGCGAAAAGCTGGTCGTAGACGGCGTGCGACTGCGAATTTGGCTTGAAGGTTTGCTTCTGCACCCTGGCCATCTTCTGTGCGGCATCAACAATCGTATGGTACCCACCGGCGGCGGCTCCCGCCGCGACGGCTCCGTGCATGGCGGCTCCCAGCGCCGAGCAGGTTTGCAAGGGGTCTGCCAGCTTGATTTCGCGACCCGTGACGTCCGCGTAAATCTGCATCAGCAGTTGATTCTTCTCCGGCAGGCCGCCACAGGCCACCAACTCGTTCACGGCAATTCCCTTCGATTCGAAAGCCTCGATGATGGTGCGCGTGCCGAAGGCCGTGGCCTCGATAAGAGCGCGGTAGATTTCTTCCGCACGCGTCGCGAGCGTCATCCCCACGAGCACGCCGGTCAAATCCACATCCACCAGCACTGAGCGGTTGCCATTCCACCAGTCGAGCGCCAGCAATCCCGACTGGCCGGGTTTGAGCGCCGCCGCGCGTTTCTCCAGTGCCACCTGGAACGGCGCCTTCGTCTTGCGCGCTTCATGATGGATGTAATCGGGCACTCCATGCTCGAAAAACCAGGCAAAAATATCACCGACGGCCGATTGCCCCGCCTCGTAACCCCACAGGCCCGGGACGATTCCGCCATCCACAGTGCCGCACATGCCTTCGACCATCTGCTTTTCCTTCCCGAGCAACATGTGGCAGATGGACGTACCCATGATCATGACGAGGGTGCCGGGTTGCGTCACCGTGCAAGCGGGTACCGCCACGTGGGCGTCAACATTACCGGTCGCAACCGGAGTGCCTTCCTTGAGCCCGGTCTTCTTCGCCCAATGGGAACTGAGCCCGCCTGCTCTCGAACCCAGCGGAAAATACCCTTCCCCAACCTTTTCCGCGATGACATTCTCCATGCGGGGATGGAGCGCGCGGAAGAAATCGCTCGAGGGAAATCCCTGGCCTTTCACCCACATGCCTTTGTAACCGGCCGTGCAGGTATTGCGCTTTTCTTCGCCGGTCAGTTGCCACACAATCCAATCGCCTGCCTCGATGAAACGGTCCATGGCGTCGTAGACATCGGGGGCTTCGTCCACCACCTGCAAGAGTTTGGAAAAGAACCATTCCGAGGAATACTTTCCGCCATAAATGCGAATAAATTCCTCGTTCCGCTCGCGGCCGAGTTCATTAATCCGGTTGGCTTCCGGCTGCGCGGCGTGATGCTTCCACAACTTGACGTAGGCATGGGGAGTCTTGCGGTACTTTGGCACCGCCGAGAGCGGCGTGCCGTCCGCCTTGGCGGGCATGGGGCTGGAGGCGGTAAAGTCCGTCGCGATGCCAATCACGTCCTCGGCCTTCACCTTGGCTTCCTTCAAGGCTTTGGGGACCGCTTTCTCCAGCACGTGTAAATAATCGAGAGGATTCTGAAGCGCCCAGTCGGGCTCAAGCTTGGGGCCTCCGGGCAGCCGTTCGTCAATAACCCCATCAGGGTAAGGGACCACTGATGAAGACAGGAGCTTGCCGTCGCGCACGCGCACCACGACAGCGCGACCCGATTCCGTTCCATAGTCAATTCCCAACGTGAACTTGTCTTTGGACATGGGAACCTCCCATATAGGCTGATGGCATATTGTAGCGCTAGGCTTTAGAGGCTGCGGAACAACTCACGATTCGCGCCGTAGCGGCGACTTTACGTCGCCACAACCTCAATCGATGCAACATGGAAATGGCGGGATAAACCCGCCGCTACACGTTTTCCGCGGCCTCTTTAGCCCGGCATTTCACGCCGCCACTGTCCCTCGCTTTTACATTGGCGATGGCGGGGTAAACCCGCCGCCACACCTTCCTGAGCGGCGGCAAAACATCATCTCTGAGAGCGTGGCGGAGCGCAAGAGAGAAAAGAGTGGTAGTATCCATCTCATCCCCAATTGGAGTCGCGCATGGAACTCTATCCCAACGTTTATCAAATTCAGTCCTTGTTTAGCGGACGGAACCTTTTTCAGTACCTGTTTGTAGGCGATAACACCGTGCTGGTCGATACGGGCATTGCCGAGACCCCGGAGAAGGTTATCTTCCCTTACTTTGACTCGTTGCGGCTGCCTCCGCAGCGTCTGACCCTCGCGGTCACGACGCACGCGGACCTTGACCATCAGAGCGGCAATGACGCCATCAAGCGAACTTCGCCCGGCACGTGGCTGAGTTGTGGCGCCGCCGACCGCGCCCTTGTGGAGGACCCGCGTGCCCTTTACGACGTTCGCTATAACTTCCTCCGCGCCGACCACGACATGGCGTTTGAGCCCGACCCGCCTCCCAGCGCTGGTAAGGCTCGCCGAATGGACCTGTGCTTCACCGGGGGGGAGATCATCCGCTTGCGGGACGGCTGGCATCTGGAAGTCCTTCATGTGCCGGGCCACTCGCACGGCCATCTTGCGCTATACGATCCACTTCACAAGACAGCCTTTGTGGGCGACGCCATTCATGGGCGCGGGTGCCCGTTCGCCGCTGGGGGCTTGGCCATACCCGTCACGTACTACTACATCGACATTTATCTCTCGACGCTGCGCTACTTCGAGCACCTGCCCATCGACACGCTCTACTCCGGCCACTGGCCCATCATGCGGGGCGAAGAGATTCGCGACTTCATCGCCGAGTCGCGGCAAACAGTTGAGTTCCTGGATCGCGCGATCCTGGCAAGCCTGGCGAAGAACCCCGCCGGACTCACGATGAAACAATTGGTGGACGCCGCCGCAACCGCGGTCGGCGATTGGCCGCCCGATTCCTGGCTGCTCGCGATGTTTCCGGTGAAAGGACATTTGGACCGCTTGGTAGAGCGCGGCAAGGTCCGTGCAATGCGTGGAGCCCGGCCGGTGAAGTTCGAACTGGCATAGGACCAGTCGGGATTGGCGTTAGGGATTCGCCGCACGGGGTTAGAAGTTCGTAGCACTTAACTCAAATACCGCCATAGAGCAACTTAGTCGCGGCTATAGCCCAGCCAATCTGGGAGGTTTTCCTTGCACCAGCGCCGATACTCTTCCATCGAGTCGAACGAACGGTATTCGGCATCGTCCAAAACGGGTTTGTAGGTATGCACGAAGGAGTTGCGGATGTGCTGCTCGATGGATCGCTTTGCCGCCGCTTCAAAGTCTTCCCATTCGGCGGGCTTGGATTCAACGTCTGCCATGGCATTTCCTACGCTATGAGTGATTAACTGTGTGCTTGACCTGCCTTATTCCCCTTTAGCTGCCTTAAGCATGAAAGCTATCTTTTAATATTCACCAGCAGGGAATTCATCGACCCGGATCGGAATCCTTCCAGGTCGAGGGTGACGAACTTGAAGCCCAGGGCTTTGAAGACCTCAACAAACTTGCGGGCCATGGCGGGGTCGAGGGCGCGCGGTAATTCTTCCAGAGAAATCTCGATGCGGGCAAGCTCCTCGTGATAGCGCACGCGGAATTGGCGGAATCCCAGGGCGCGTACGGCCTCCTCGCCTTTTTCGACGATGGCCAGGCGCTCGGGCGTCACTTCAATTCCATAAGCGATGCGCGAGGAGAGGCAGGCGGAGGCGGGGCGATCCCACACGGGCAATTCAACCTGGCGCGAGAGTTGGCGAATGTCGGCCTTGGTCATGCCGGCATCCAGAAGCGGGGTCAAAACCTTGTGCTCGCGCGCGGCTTGCTGGCCGGGCCGCCAATCGCCCAAGTCGTCCTTGTTGATGCCGTACGCCACGGCGGAGAAGCCGCGCTGGCCCGCCAACTCGTCGAGCTTCACGAAGAGTTCGTCCTTGCAGTAATAGCAGCGGTCCGCGTTGTTGGCGCGATAGCTCGGATTGGCAAGTTCGTCGGTCGAGATAAACTCGTGCCGGAAATGGCCGTGGGCAACGCACTTTTCCGCTTCTTCACGGTCGCGCGCGGAGTAGCTGGCGCTGAGGGCGGTGACGGCCAGCATGCGATCACCCATCGCATGATGCGCGGCGTAGGCAAGGTAGGCGGAATCCACGCCACCTGAGTAGGCAACGATCAGCGAAGGCAACGTGCTCAGTTGCTGTTCCAGCCTTTGTTGCTTTGTTTCCAGTTCACTCATACTCACAACCACATTTCTAGGATAGCGCGTGTGTCCAGAAGTCTCAAGAGCGGGGAAAAGTTATGGAATTGCCGATTTTCGATTGATGATTGCCGATTGACCCTCGACGGTAGGGATGACTCTTAAATCCGCAATCGAAAATCGACAATCCCGCCACCCGTCTCGGCCTTTCCCAAGCCTACTGAATCAGCGGCGGCTGCACGGGTCCGTCGCCGTTCGTATCGCTCTTGATCAGGCAGGCGGCGGCCACCTGGTCGCCCTCTTCGAGATTAATCAGGCGCACGCCCTGGGCGGAGCGGCCGCTCTCGCGAATGGTACTGGAATCGAGCCGCGTGATTTTCCCTTGCTGCGAGATGATCATCACTTCCGACTCTTCCGTGACCGGCAGCACATTCACCACCTTGCCGTTGCGGTCGGTGGTTTTGACGTTGATCACGCCCTTGCCGGCCCGCGACTGCAAGCGGTACTCGGTAATCGCGGTGCGCTTGCCATAGCCCTTCTCCGTAACCGAGAGGATCAGTTCCTGATCGCCCACGATTTCCATACCCACAATGGTGTCGCCGGTGTCGAGATCCATGGCATTCACGCCGTAGGCGGTTCGGCCCATGCCGCGCACGTCCGATTCCGGGAAGCGGATGGCCATGCCTTCGTGCGAAGCGAGGAAAATGTTGTCGCGGCCGGAAGTGAGCTTCACCGCAATCAGCTCATCGCCATCTTCAATCTGCATGGCAATAATGCCGGCTGAACGCGGGTTGGAGAATTCGGCCAGGCGGGTCTTCTTGATGATGCCATGGCGCGTGACCATGGTGATGTAGCCCTCTTCGGCCAGCGTCAGGCCATCCACAGTCACGTCCTTGGTCTCCTCGGGGAGCTCTTTCACCGCCAGTACCGCCGCCACCTTCTCTTCCTTGGAGAGGTTGACCAGGTTCAGAATGTGCTTGCCCTTGCCCGCGGCGCCCACATCGGGGATTTCATACACCTTCAGCCAGTAAAGCTTTCCGGCGTTGGTGAACACCAGGATGTAGCTGTGCGTCGAGGCGATGAAGAGGTTTTCGACGAAGTCCTCGTCGCGGGTCTTCATCCCCAGCCGCCCCTTGCCGCCGCGCGCCTGCTGCCGATAGATGCTGAGCGGCGTGCGCTTGGTGTAGCCGGAATGGGAAATGGTAATGACCACGTCCTGGACCGCAATCAGGTCTTCCAGCCGGATTTCATCCTGCTGTTCGATGATCTCCGTGCGCCGGGCGTCGCCGTAGACTTTTTGGATCTCCTTCAACTCATTCGCGATGACCTTCTTCAGCACCTTATCGCTGCTCAGAATTTCCTGAAACTCCTTGATCTTTACCTTGAGTCCACCCAATTCCGTCTGTAGCTCTTCGGTGGAAAGTTGCGTAAGGCGGTGGAGTTGAAGTTCGAGGATGGCATCGACTTGCGCCGGTGAAAGACCGTCGCGACCCGAGACGAGACCACGGGTATCCGGCCACGTGTAAGCGAAGCGGTAATGGGTTATGGAGTTTCGTTCCGTTTTGAGGTTGGTATCTTTCCCCGCCAGTCGCCGCAATTCCTGCTGCCCTATTTGCCCTCGAGCGTCCGCGTTTTCCCGGTGATACTCGATCCATCCCTGATCGGAAATCGCGTATTTGCTCCAAGTCAACAGGTTTTGCCGGGCCTCGGCCTTGGATTGACTGAGGCGGATAATGGCAATGACGTACTCGAGGTTGTCAAGCGCGATGACCATCCCCTCCAGCACGTGCTCACGCTCCTGCGCTTTGCGCAGGTCATACTCCGTCCGGCGCCGGACCACAATCACCCGATGGTCGATGAACAGTTGCAACGCCTCAATCAACGGAAGCGTGCGCGGCTGGCCGTGGACGATGGCCAGCATGATCATCCCAAACGTATCCTGGAGCTGCGTATGCTTGTAAAGGTTGTTCAGAATCACTTCCGGCTGCTCGCCGCGCTTGATCTCGATGACAATCCTCATGCCATCGCGGTCGGACTCGTCGCGGACGTCGGAAATGCCCTCGATTTTCTTGTCCTGCACCAGCTCGGCGATGCGCTCGATGACTTTTGATTTATTGACCTGGTAGGGAATCTCGGTAATGACGATCTGGACTTTCTCTTTGGCGGGACGCTCGATGGCCGCCTTGGCGCGCATTGTGAACTGGCCGCGGCCGGTCCGGTAGGCGTCGCGGATTCCGCTCTTGCCATAGATGTAAGCGCCGGTTGGAAAGTCCGGACCGGGAACGAGCGCCAGAACTTCATCAATGGAAGCCGTCGGTTTGTTCAGCAGCAGGATGGTGGCTTCGATGATCTCCGTCAGGTTGTGGGGAGGTATCTTGGTGGCCATGCCCACGGCGATTCCATCCGACCCGTTGATCAGCAGGCCGGGGACGCGCGTGGGAAGAACCGTGGGCTCCTCCGTGGACTCATCAAAGTTGGGAATGAAATCGACGGTGTCTTTTTCGATGTCCGCCAGCATCTCTTCCGCGAGCTTGGCGAGGCGGCACTCCGTGTACCGGTAAGCCGCCGCCGGGTCGCCATCCACCGAGCCAAAATTGCCTTGGCCGTCGACTAACGGATAGCGCATGTTGAAGTCCTGCGCCATGCGCACCAGCGAGTCGTAGACCGCTGCGTCGCCGTGCGGGTGGTATTTCTTGATGACTTCGCCCACGGTGCCCGCGCACTTGATGTAGCGCTTGTCGGAGGTGTTGCCCTCCT
>CAZCVY010000072.1:0-30624 GCA_964501985.1 uncultured Acidobacteriota bacterium
ATCACTTCCATGTTGTTGGCCGTCATCGGCAGGGTGACGATTCCCAGGTCAACCGCACCCTCTTGAACTTTCTGCAGGATCTTATGGCTGAAGTTCCGGTAGATGTTGATTTGGACGAGCGGGTAAAGCTGCTTGAAGCGGGCAAAGGTTTTGGGCAGAACATAGAGGCATGTGGCTTCATTGGCGCCGATATAAAGCTTGCCCCGCGGGGTCTGGTTCAACTCCGCAATGGCCTGAAGAGCTTCCTTGTGCATCAGAAGCATCTTCTCCGCGTAACGATTGAGTATCTCGCCGGCGGGAGTCATCAAGACTTTCTTGCCGCTGCGGTCGAAGAGCTTTTCCCCGCATTCCTGTTCGAGCAGACGTACCTGTGCGCTGATCGCGGGCTGCGTGCGAAATAGCTTTTCCGCCGCCCGGGAGAAGCTTTGCAGCTTCGCTACTTCCAAAAAACTTCCTAGTTGATCATAGTCCATTGTTTTTGCAGGCCTGCAATCCACTATTCTAGCAAAATGTGCGGCGCTCGCGTGAATTAAAGTGGCAGTTCGCAGGAATGACCGCAAGCGGAGCGGCAAGCGCCTCCAATGCGGTCTAGTGGCGTGGACGTTGGGAAAGCATTATTTTAGGCCTCCGGGGGCGCTGGCCACTGAAGCTGGCCGTAGCCCGCGAGGGTGGAGAGCAGTTTCGCCAGGTCAAATCCGACTTCCCGGAATATGTCGCGGAGATCGTGCTCACGGTCTTCCGGACTCAGTGCAACAAACTTCTCCGGCGGCACATAGAAGGGGTTATCCCGAACGAGCGTGTTTTCCACCAACAAGTGGCGGTGGACCGCAATGGCGGAAAAAAGGTGGGGGATCTCCAGATGCTCAATGTCATAGTGACATAAGGCTACGCTGGGATATTGCTTGACAAGATAATTCAAATTCGAGTGCCCCTCAAAGAAGAGGGGCACGGAGATATCCGCGGGCTTTGTTCCCATTCCCTCTTCCAGCCACCGAACGGCTGGGGCGTGAGCGTCTTCTGCCTCGGCAAAGAAGGCCTGCGCCCGGTCCAGCCAGTCATGTGCGCCCAATGCCTCCGCCGGGAATTGCAGGGTTTTGTCGCGCAAGTGCCGGTCCACGTCGATGCCGAGTTCGCCGAGTTGCTCGCGCATAGCCGATTGCCGGGAGGCGGGCGCCAGGTAACAACACCGATGCCGACGGCTGAGACCCTCACCCACGAATTCCACGCCCCGCGCCGCCCAGGCGTCTCCGCGATTCAAGACGGCCAGGTGTTCGTGACGATACACGGGAAAGCGCGCGGCGATATAAGTGAAGATGAGCGGCGACATGGAGGGTTGACCAGCGACGGAGATTCACCCCTGCGAGTTCTCAGGGTTTGCGCGCTGGTCGTGGCCATTGGGGACGGCTTGCGATAACTTGCCGTCGCCGCCCCTGCGCAACATGCCACGCTTTTGCCGCATGTCCCCGATGGGCGCGATTATGCTTCTGCCCGATGAAGCTGTCAAGGAAGTCGCTCCAAGCTTCCAAGGCGTTGGCGTAACGCGGCCCCCCGTTTTTGGGGTCCGAGGGTTTTCTCTTCTAAAACCACAAATCCCCAAATCGGACGTCCGATCCGGCAAGCCTCAGCGTGGTGCAACGGAAGAACGGCGGACCTCAAACCCGGAGCACGCGCTACGATTGCCACAGTGCGCTAAGCTGGTCATGAGAATGGAAAGCCCACGAAGAGTTCGCGAAAGCTGATATTCTTAAATGGAAAGGAGTAGATGCCCATAAGGAAGGTGATTGGAACTCCGCTGTTTCCCCCCTCCTCTATTCTATGATCCAACTCTCTGCGGCCGGTAAGCGCTTCGGCCCCAAAACGCTGTTTGAAAATCTCGATTGGCTTATTACGCCGCGTGATCGCGTGGGCTTGGTCGGCGCGAACGGTACGGGCAAGACCACTTTGCTAAAGGCTCTGGCCCGCCTCGAACCTCTCGACTATGGCGAGATCACCTTCGCCAAGGGGACCACCGCTGGCTACCTTCCGCAGGACGGCCTGACCCTTTCCGGACGCTCGGTGATGGCCGAGTGCATGTCCGTGTTCGGCGACCTGCTCTCTATGGAACAGGAAATGGAAACCCTGATGGAGAAGATGGGGGAGCTCGACCCGGCCGGCCCTGAGTACCAGCAAGTGGCCGACCGCTTCAACGCAATCGACACCGAGTTTCAGCACCGCGACGGGTACTCGCTCGAAGCGCAGGTGGGAATGGTTCTGGGGGGCCTTGGGTTCCCACCCTCCGATTGGCATCGGCACACGGAAGAATTCTCCGGCGGCTGGCAGATGCGCATTGCCCTGGCCAAGCTGCTCCTGGAAAAGCCCAACCTGCTGCTGCTCGACGAGCCCACCAACCACCTGGACCTTGAGGCTCGCAACTGGCTGGAAGAATATCTGCACGACTACCCTCACGCCTGTGTGTTGATCTCGCACGACCGTTTCTTTCTCGACGTGACGGTCAAGAAGATAGTGGAGATCTGGAACCAGCGGGTTCACTTTTACACCGGCAATTATGAAAAGTATTTGAAGGAAAAAACGGAGCGAAGGGCGCAAATCGAAGCGGCTTACCAAAACCAGAAAGATCGTGTCGAGCAGCTCGAAGTGTTCATCAACCGCTTCCGCTATACGGCCACCAAGGCCAAGCAGGTGCAAAGCCGCATCAAGGAACTCGAGCGAATGGACCGCATCGAGATTCCCAAGGAAGAGAAAGCCATCCACTTCAGCTTCCCGCAGCCCAAGGCGAGCGGCCGGCACGTGGCGGAATTCCAGCGCGTGGCCAAGAGCTACGGCTCGAAGCATGTGTTCCACGACGTGAGCTTTACCATCGACCGCGGCGATCGCGTCGCCTTGGTAGGCGTGAATGGGGCGGGAAAATCCACCCTCATCAAGCTACTGGCGGGCATCGAGCCTTTGAGCGCGGGGGAATTCAAACTGGGCCACAATGTTGAGGCGGATTACTTCGCTCAGGACCAGTACAAAGCGCTCGACCCGGAAGCGCGCCTGCTGGACGACCTGGCGCGCGCCGCGCCGATGGCGATGAGCACGCAGACGGAACTGCGCGGCCTGCTCGGGTGCTTCCTGTTCACCGAAGACGATGTGTTCAAGCGCATCCGCGTGCTTTCCGGCGGAGAGCGCAACCGCTATGCGCTGGCCAAAATGCTGTTGCAACCCTCTAACTTCCTGCTGCTCGATGAACCCACCAACCACCTCGACTTGCGCGCCAAGGACGTGCTGCTGGAAGCGCTGGAGAAGTACACCGGCACCGTCGTGTTTGTCTCGCACGACCGCTACTTCATCGATAAGCTGGCCACGCGAGTGTTTGAAATCGGCGGCGGCGAAGTGAACGTTTTCCCCGGTAACTATGAGGATTACCTGTGGCGCAAGGAAGGGAAGGAAATCGATCTCACCCTGCCTGGGCTGCCGGATCTGGTGGCGGAGCGCGCCGGGTCCCATCATGGGCCGGGCTCGCATCAGGACGGCGGCCATGCAGCCTCCGCCCAGACGGAACCGGCGCCCGCAGCAAAATCGAAGAAGATCAATCCGCTTCGATTGCAAGAGATGAATGATCGCTGCCGCGAGATCGAGGAACAGGTCGCTCGCCTGGAAGCCGAGATCGAAGGCTATGGCCTGGAGTCAGCCCACTTCAAAAGCGCCGAGGAAAGCGTGCGGCTCGCCAAGCTGATCGAAGAGGGACGCGAAGAGATCGCCCGGCTGATGCGCGAATGGGAAGAGACTACCAAGGTGGTCGAGGAAAATGCATAGCGCGCGAGATCGGGAAGCTGTCGAACGCGGAGCTTGATCCGGGTTATTTCGGCACGCGAGATGACCCGCAGGGAACGGAGATTTTATGAAGCCTATGATGAGCAAGAAGGGTCTGAAGCCCCTCCCGGCGTTTAGTTCGGAAGGTCAGGAGAGGGATTTCTGGGAGCACGAGGACTCCACTGAATATATCGATTGGACGAAGGCTAAGCGGGTTGCCTTTCCCAATCTGAAGCCCTCGCTGCGGACGATTTCGGTGCGACTGCCGGTTATGATGATCGCCCGCCTGAAGTTGCTTGCCAACCAACGTGACATCCCTTATCAATCCTTGCTCAAGATGTTCCTCGCCGAGCGCCTGGAGCGGGAAAATCGAAGACGTTAGGCGGGCAGGTCTATTGAAACAGCCGATAACAAGCTAGTTCCTAAAATCCTTGGGAAACCCAAAACACCATGACAATTTGACCGCTAGCAGATGCCTCAGGCCAGGCGGCAGATAAGCTTTGGTAAGGCAATATATCTAAGCTAGGGTTGAGTTTCAAGTCGACCATACTGCGTCGGCCTCTTTCGGCTGCCACAGCCAAGGCGGCCTTGGACTGTATCGGCAAGATCAGATGACTCCGGAATGAGCCATCGCCCGGGCAAGTATAGTTCGGCGATCGTCCTCCCACGAGTCGCGCGGTTCCGCCGCCAGGCGGGCAAATGTCCATAAGCGAACGCGCTCGTGGTCGACGCCCAGCAAGTCCGCAAAACGGCTGATCGTCGCATAAGGGTCGGAGCGCAATCGCTCAGTGCAATTCAACAAGTGCTGTGTCGCGTCATACGCAGGGTCGCCCACGAACGGCTTCGGGTCGATCGCGAGCCACGGTTCTCGCTGCGCGCGGAGCACATTCCCTGCGTGCAAGTCGGTTGCGAGCAGCACCTCTGTGTGCGCGGTCCGCGGTAATTCCTCAAAGAGGCGAAGGCCTTCGCTGACAAGGCCTGGATCGGACCACCGCACCGTCTGGCGCAGAGTCTCATCCCGCCAATATGAGGTCATGACAGACAAGGGGCGGAACGGATGTGGCGGTGAGGGTGAACGCCAGGCCCGCTTGAGCAGCCCCGCGATCACAATATCCTGTTCGGGTTCTGGCAGTATACGCAATGGCGTCCCCGGCGCGCATCGCTCGAGGAGCATGGCATTCAGCTCATCGTCGGCTTCCAGCAGGCGGACCGTCGGGTCTCCATTCCAGAAGCGCAACCCCTGGATCTCATGCTCGGCTTCCAGATGCGGCATGCCGAGTTTCAGCACGGCGGCCGTCCCGTCGGCGCGCACCACGGGTGCGACCCAAGCGCAGCTTCCTTCCTCGCCATCAAACGGCGAAGCGAGCGAGAGTGACCACCTATGCTCAAGCTCATGCAGAGTGGCGGGCAGCCGATTGAGCCAATCCAGGCGCTCCGGCGCCTTGCCGCAGTTTTCCACGAGCCGCGCAGGGAAATTCAAAATCCATTCCTCCACATTGGAGAATGCAGCCGACCACGGTCACGAGACGCTTCCCATGGAGCGGCAGGGGCATCGTCATTATGGGGTTTGCGCAGAACGCGAATCTATTCGCCCGTTGGCGCCGCGCCGATTTGGCCGAGGTGATGAACCATATGGTGCAGGTAATCTTCCGCCAGGAATTTGAGCGTCACGGGTTCGCTTTGGCCAATTCGAATGGGGACCGCCAGCTTGCCAGGGGGAAGGCGAGCGATGACGTGCGCGAGATACCGATTGTAGTTGGCCCAAAGCGCCACCAGCAAGGACCACTCAGCCTCGTCGGCAGCCTGCGCACGCGCCCAGCCATTCTGATCATAGGTGGGAAACTCGAGAGAGTCTTGGAGCGACGCACGCACAAACCTCTGGTGGTTGTTCGACGCGGAATCGATCAGGTGGCCCATCACCTGCTTGCGTGACCATCCGCCCGCCAGAATGCGCCGGCTGGCTTCATCCTCACCGACGCGCCGGAGAATCTCTTCCTCGGAGTTCACCACGCGCAGAAGTTCCGCACTTAATGCCGCCATATCCATATCTGTTCTCCTGAGCTTGCAGCCCTATTAGAACCAACACGGAGCAATCAAGTCAAGGCAGCCTCATTGACGGCGGCCATGCAGGGTACTATGCTTTCGGAGATGAATAGGGTCGGGCTGATTCACTCCGAAGCCTTGCCCTCACGAGGAAGGAAGAAACCCCATGAGACTGGCAATCCCCATAATGCTCACTCTCTGCGCGATGCTGGCTGCGCTGGGGCCGGAATTGGGTAGCTCAAAGGTCAGCGCCGTATACGGGGAGCCCACTCATGGTGCGCAGGAGGAGACCCAGCAAACCAACGCGGCACAAAAGGGTGAGAATCAACCGCTCACGAATGATGACGTCATCAGCATGGTCAAGTCCGGGCTCGCAGAGGACACCATCGTCTTGTCCATTCAGCACAGTTCAACCAATTTCGATACCTCACCCCAAGCGTTGATCTCCCTCCAGGGTCAGGGTGTTACGCAGAAAGTGTTGGACGCGATGATTACTGCTGGAAACAAAGGGAACACCCCGCCGGCCCAGCCAAGCGCGCAAACTCCGGCGAATCCTGAAAACATCGCGGAGAAGGGGAAATGGGATTTAAGTGAGGAGGTATCTTCGGCGGATGGTTCGCGGACAGTGATCCTCACTCGCGCGGCCGAACAAGGCGGTTCCTCATCGGCAAGTCCATACCGGGATAGCCGCCTCAACATCCGATGCCAGTCGCGCCACACGGACGTGTACATTCGCACGGCCTCAATCCCCTCCAGCGCCGACGCGAATGGACAGTATTCTGTCAGGCTCCGGCTGGATGATGGGCAGCCCTTCACCCAGCATTGGGACCAATCGATAAACCACGACTCACTGTTTGCCCCGCAGCCGGTGGAGTTCGCCCAGAAGCTGGCTTTTGCCAAGAAGGTGACACTGGAATACACGCCCTCAGGTTCGGGGGCCGTGGCGACTTCGTTCGACCTTATTGGTCTCGCTGACGGATTGGGCAAAGTGGCTGACGCCTGCGGCTGGTCGATCCAGAGTCCTTCCGCCGAAGCCGCCAAAATCAAAGAGAGCACGCCTGACATCCATAAAATCCGAAAGGTCTTCTTGGATAGCGATTGGGCAGACGACGAGGATGCGGTGGCACGAAAGGCAAGGGCGATTGAGACGCACACCTGCTTGCAAGTGGTCGGTACGACCGAGGCCGCCGATGCCATCCTCGGTTGGTCCATCCAGGGATTCACCGGTGGCATGCTGCAATTGCGCAGCAAGGACGGCCAGGTAATCTGGACCAGGAGTGGAAGCTTGGCCACGCCCCTCAAGGCGCTCAAGCAAGACCTAGGCTGTCCGAAGTAGAAATGCGTGATTTGCGAGCCGCCCAATTCTTGTAGCACATCGATCCGCGGATCGAGTTTTACGGACCCTTCCATTCCTCACGCGACCGTCCAGCCCAGGCTCACGACGACCTCACGGTGACCTTCCACCCCCGCGCGAACAAGAGGCCGGTTGATCCTGGCGAACTCTCAAGACAAAAAGGAAGAAGTGGCGATTCTCGCTGCCCGGCGTGATACACTCCCCCGCTTCGGTTATCGGTAATATGAGAAAACGAACCTTTTCGCTAATACCATCGAATCGCAAATCATCATGATATGAAACCTACCAAGGACCACATCGATGAAAAGAACACCCTTGTTACTTATGGGAATGGCACTGACATTTTTATTTCTAAACCCTCTGGCGATTGCGCAAAGTCAGGCCTCGAAACTCCGAGCCGCGGAAGACGGCTTGGCCCTGACTCCCCCCATGGGCTGGTATCCATGGAATGAATTCGGCCAGGAGCCTCAAAACGAGAAGCTGATCAAGGAGATTGTTGCCGCACTAATCAGCAGTGGGATGAAAGATGCGGGTTACGCCTATGTTGGGCCCGATGAGGGAATCTGCTTCTCGCGCGGCGCCGACGGTAAGCTTACCCCCAATCTGGAGCGGTACCCCAGCGGCCTGCGCGGACTCGGCGATTACATCCACCAGCAAGGGTTGAAATACGCACTCTATACGGATGCCGGCACCCGCACCTGCAGCAAGGCGATGCCCGGAACCAAAGACCATGAGGTTGAAGACATGGCGGCCTTCGCCGCGTGGCGAGCGGATTACGTGAAGGTTGACTGGTGCAACACCGAAGGACAGGACCCCGCCTCGACCTACCCCCGGCTTCGCGACGCTCAACTGGCAGCGGGGCGGCCCATCGTCTTCAGCCTTTGTTCGTGGGGTGAGGGAGACCCCTGGAAATGGGCCGCTTCCGTGGGTCATCTTTGGCGGACCACGGCGGACATCTGCGGTCCGGGCAAGGCCGATTGGAGTGCCGCGATGAAGAACACGGCGGATAACGAGAAATTATTTGCCGCGGCAGGCCCCGGCCACTGGAACGACCCCGACATGCTCATCAACGGAATGGGCGGCCTGAGCGAGACCCAAAACCGCAGCTTCTTCAGCCTGTGGTGCATGATGGCGGCGCCGCTCATGGCGGGAAACGATTTACGAAAAATGGCGACGCCTACCATTCAGACGCTGACCAATCGAGAGGCGATTGGGATTGACCAGGATCCCCTGGGCATCCAAGCGCACATTGTTCGGCGCGAGGGCAAGGCGGAAATCTGGGCCGCCAAACCCCTTTTTGACGGAAGCCATGCCGTGCTGGTCTTTAATTCCGGAAACGCTGCGGCTGACTTTCGCGTAAACTGGCAGGACGTGGGCAGCGCGGAAACTGAGGCGCTGTATGTACGCAATCTGTGGACGCATCAAACCACAGGGCCGCAGCGAGGCGGCATTCCCCTCGGCGTGCCGTCGGGCGACGTGGTCCTTTTGCGCATTTCCAAATCGAATGCCTTTCCACTGCCGCCCGTTATCGTGGCCGATTCGTGCCGAGTCTCTTTCCACGCCCCCGGCATCGGGTCTCAGAAGCTCACTAAAACGATTACGATCAGGACCACAGGCAGCGATGAATTGCCGCCCTGGAAACTGCGACCCGACCTCCCCTCGTGGTTATCCGTCACGGTGACAAAACACGGCAAGAGCCAGACGTTTGCGAGCACCGTTTCGACGGCGGGCCTCGCGAAGGGTTTCTATCACGCCGTCGTGCGGGCCGACAACACCGAACCGGTCTCGGGCCAGCCAATGTCCGCACTTTACTACGATGTTGATTTGGAAGTCGGCGGGGGACAGAGTAGGAATTAAAATCAAGTCGCGCCGCGCCCAAGCGTCCCGCCTGCTCGCCCTGTGATGGCCCGGACGGCCATGGCGCGAGTAACGTAGCGCAGGACCCGCTCTCCGGTCCTGCGGCACTTCGGGGCCTTAGAGCTCTTCGCGCGACCTACGGGGAAATCCCGATGGTAGCCGGGCGACTGTCGGACCCCTGCCGGAAAAGCCGCAAGGCGGGAGAGCGAGCCTTGCGCTACGTTTTGCCGGCCGGGTTGCGCGGCCGGACCGGCCGCACACGCTCCCCCGCTTCGTTATCGGCGGAAGTGCCGATAACGATGAGTGAGAATTGCGGTCTGGCTGGAACGCCTACTTTCCCGAGGAATCGATACGCCTTCGGCGGGCATTTCAAATTTCAAACTTGAGATTGAGGAAGAGAATTCTTCTTGGGACTGTTGGGAGAAGAAAAGTCAGGCCAGGGACCACGGTATGCTGCGGCCCCTGACCGGACTCGAAAAAGAGTCAAAATCCTTGCTTCGAGGTCAGGGATACAGACCGCGCAGCACGGTGGCCTCAGCAACGCGGCTGATACCGAGCATGTTGGCGGCGGTTCGCATGCTGACCTCGCGATCGAGGTGGATCTTCAGCACTTCGGCAAAACTATTCTTCATCACCCGCTCCAGGCGGTCGTAGACGTCCTGCGCTTCCCAGAACAAGTGTTGCTCGTCTTGTACCCACTCAAAGTAGGAGACTGTAACGCCGCCGGCATTGCAGAGGATGTCGGGAATCACGAACGCCCCTTTATCCTCCAGAATGGCGTCGCCTTCGGGTGTGACCGGTCCGTTGGCCGCCTCACCCACGATCCGGGCTTTCACGGTGCCGGCATTGGACTCGCCAATCGAGTTCTCCAATGCAGCGGGGATGAGGATTTCACAGTCGAGCGCCAGCAGTTCCTGCGGGGTAATGGCTTCCGAGTTGGGGAAGCCCGTCACGCCCCCGGTGTGCTCCTTGTACGTGATGAGCCGGGGAATGTCGAGCCCATTGGCGTTGTAGACGCAACCGCGGGAATCGCTCGCGGCAATCACGTAAGCTTGATTGCTGTCGAGCAATTGCGCGGCGATGGAACCGGCATTGCCAAAACCTTGTACTAGTACCCTCGCACCCTTAATCGGAATGCGCAGGTGCTCAGCCGCGCTCTGAACCGTGTAATAAACTCCGCGGCCGGTGGCTTCGTTCCGTCCGAGTGAGCCGCCGAGAGCAATCGGCTTGCCCGTGACGACCCCCGGGATGGGATAGCCTTTGGTCATGCTGTACGTGTCCATGATCCAGGCCATGATCTGCGAGTTGGTGTAGACATCCGGAGCAGGAATGTCTCGCTCCGGACCAATGAGCGGCAGAATCGCGCTGGCATAGCGGCGAGTCAGTCGCTCAAGTTCAGTCTGCGACATCTCTTTGGGGTTGCAAGTAATTCCCCCTTTACCTCCCCCGAATGGAATGTTCACCACCGCACACTTCCAAGTCATCCAGGTAGAAAGAGCTTTGACTTCATCAAGAGTGACTCCGGGATGATAACGGATTCCACCTTTGGCCGGGCCGCGGGATGTGCTGTGCTGAACCCGGTAACCCTCGAACCTTTGAATATGCCCGCTGTCCATCCGTACCGGGAGGTTCACGTGCAAAATCCGCTCCGGGTACTTGATCATGTTTCGAATGTCTAGGCTTAAATCCAGTGCATCCGCCGCGAGATCGAAATTCTCCATGGCGGAGTCATATGCTGTCTTGGCCGTTTGAGTTAGGACTGCCATTCAAACACCCCCATTTGCGAGAGACCAACTCCGGGGTCAGCGGGAGTATGGTGCAACCTATTTTCAAAAGCAACCGCTTTAAGGTAACTGGGACAAAATGTCATAGAGGACATTTTGTATGCTCATTCTGTGAGAACTTGGCGGGAGTCTCACTTTTAATGCGACCCACCTTGAAACGTTCGGCGCTCCTGCAAACGCAGGCTTTGCTAACCATAATTTGACATCAATCGGACGGCGGTGCTGATTGGCGGGATTCACGCTTGGAGGGGCGCACCTCTGGCCGCCGCTACGATTATCTTGACTGCCCGGATTCATTCGTTCGATGGCTTCCTTCTGTTGATGGGGCTGGCATCTTAATTGCTCCCAATCCTGCTGGGCTCGTCCTTGGAGCGGAAGTTGTTGTCCGCAAACGTGTTCCGAGAGCAAGACACGCATCCGCTGGGTATTAGTGCGCAGCGGGTAGGCGGCCCGAGGGAGAAAACGGTGGATTCAAACATTCCCAAGCAGGCGGATATGCGCCCCGTGCAAGACAAACCCAAGGTGCGGCGGAACCCCAAGGCGCCCCGCCAAGTGTTGCCCGTCCGGTCACCGGCGGAGAGAGTTCAGGGCGCTGCCGAGGTCTCACTGGGCTTCTCACTTGAGCAAGCCCGGATTGAGGCGCTACGTTGCTTGCAATGCAAAGATCCCGTCTGTGTCGAGGCCTGCCCTCTGCACATTAATGTCAAAAGCTTTATCGACTTAATGGCGCAGGGAGATTTTGACGCTGCCTTCCAAAAGATCAGCGAAGAAAGTCCTTTCCCGGGAGTCTGCGGCCGCGTGTGCCAGCACGAATTGTTTTGCGAAAAGTCCTGCCTGCTGGGGAAAAAGCTCGAGCCGGTGGCGATTGGATCGCTCGAACGCTTTGCCGCCGACGAGCATCGCGAGAGGGTCTCGTCCATGCCGACCTCAACCCCCGCTCCGAAGGGGGCGCGCGTTGCTCTGATTGGCTCGGGTCCGGCCTCCCTGATTGCGGCGTACGACCTGGTGCGGAATGGTTACCGCGTGACAGTGTTTGAAGCGTTGCACCAATTGGGCGGCGTGCTCGCGTATGGCATTCCCAATTTTCGTTTGCCCAGGGAGATCATTGGCGACGAAATCGACCGGCTGCGGGCGATGGGAGTGGAATTCCGTAAAGATGTGATCATCGGCAAGACGTTTTCCGTGGAAGAACTACTTGCGGAAGGTTTTGAGGCGGTTTTCCTGGGCACCGGCGCGGGTCTGCCGCACTTGATGAATATCCCAGGCGAAAATCTGGTCGGTGTTTATACCGCTAACGAATTTCTGACGCGGCTGAACCTGATGGAAGCGTTTCGCTTTCCCAAATCAGACACGCCCGTGCGAATCGGAGCGCGAACGGTAGTGGTGGGCGGAGGGAATTCCGCCATGGACGCCGCACGGTGGGCGCGACGCATGGGCAGCGAAACTACCATCCTGTTTCGTCGGGGACGCGCCGAGCTGCGCGCACGCTTGGAAGAGATCGAACACGCGGAAGAAGAGGGCGTGCACTTTGAATTCCTCGCGGCGCCGGTGCGATTGCTCGGCGACGAAAAGGGAACCCTACGCGAGATGGAGTGTATCCGCATGAAGCTGGGCGAGCCCGACGATTCCGGGCGGCCCTCGCCGGTTCCCATGGAGGGCTCGGAATATCGAGTACCCGTGGATACCGTGGTCATGGCGATCGGCCAAAGTCCCAACCCCACGGTGCAGCGCTCGACGCCGCAACTGGTAACGAACCGGGGCAAGATCACCGTGGATCCCAAGGGGCAGACGAGTATGGCGCGTGTGTTTGCCGGCGGCGACGTGGTGCGCGGCGGCTCAACGGTCATTCTGGCGATGCGTGATGGGCGAGCCGCCGCAGCGGCAATTCACGAGGCATTGAAAGGTCAACCATCGGCCACTCCTCCTCATGGAGTGACAGACTCTACCCCGCCAACCGCAGTGGAAAATCGGATCTTGGCAAAGCGCTTGATTACTCCGGAAATTGCCTGGTTCGAAGTGCAAGCCACCGGCATCGCGCGGCACTGGCAAGCGGGGCAATTTGTGATCCTGCGCCCCCGCGCGGACAGTGAGCGCATCCCGCTCACGCTGGTGGACGGCGATCCGGTAAAAGGGACGATCACACTCGTAGTTCAAGGAATCGGCAAAACGAGCCGAGTCATGGTTGGCTTGGAGTGCGGTGAGGTCCTGTCGGATCTGCTTGGACCTTTGGGACAGGCTGCCACGATCGAAAACGTCGGACACGTCGTATGCATCGCGGGAGGCGTCGGTGTGGCGGAGTTGCTGCCCGTGGCGCGAGCATTTCGCAAGGCTGGGAACCGGGTTACCGCCCTGTGCGGGGCTCGCTCCAAGGCACAGATCATTCTCGACGAGGAACTTCGCTCGGCGGCGGATGAGGTCCTATGGGCTACAGACGATGGCTCGGAGGGAATGCACGGCACGGTGGTGGACTTGATGCGGGCATGGAAGGCCGCGCAGGCCACGCCCGTGGGTGCCGCGCACGTGATCGGGCCTATTCCCATGATGCGCTTTGCCTCGGCGCTCACTCGAGAGTGGGGAGTGCCCACCATGGCCAGCCTCAATCCCATTATGGTGGACGGCACCGGCATGTGCGGCGGCTGCCGGGTCACCGTGGGGGACAAGGTGAAGTTCGCGTGTGTTGACGGCCCGGAATTCGACGCGCACAAAGTGGATTTCGAGGAACTCACCCGCCGCACCCGCGCCTACCTTGACGAAGAACGCCAGACGCGCGAGGCCCACGCATGCCAGATCGGGCTCGGGCAGTAGGATCAGACCAGAGTGCTTGCAGCAGGGACCGAAGGCGCTCGGGAAAAAAGCTCAAAAGTCAAAGTGCAAAACGCAAAAGTCGCGTCGGGAGCACCCGGCGCCGTGGCATTCGTTGAAGCCCGCCCTGGATTGACAACCTGAGCCGTAGGCCTACCGATGCCGACCCCCGCGCACCTCTTGCTCTTCCTTTTCCCCAGTCGTAACATCATGGGGTGAGAGCCTTGCCGAAATCCCCCATTTCCGCTTTGTTTCTCAGCCTGCTGGGTGCGGTGTTGCTTGCTGTTCAAGTGCCCGCCCACGCGGATGAATTCAGCAAAACCTTTCACTATTCCGTGCGCATGTTTTCCTATGGCACGCTGACCATCGACGCGCGGATGGGCGACATCCAGGTGGAGGCTTGGGACGAGCCACGCCTGGAAATCGAGGCCGAAAAGGTGGTCGAGGCAAAGGATGAGAAGCATGCGGGGCCGCTCTACGGCCGAGTGCAAGTGGTGCTCACTGGGCAAGATAAACAGGTCTTGCTGCGCACCGTCTATCCCCAGCGCAGCCTGCGGCGGCCGTTCCGCGGGGAAACAAGGCTCTCCGTGAACTTTCGCATCCATATGCCCTTCGACGCCAACTTGACCATGAAGTGTGTGGACGGCGACGTGCGCGTCAACGGCCTCATCGGCAAACAGGGAATTAGCGTCAACTACGGCGACGTGGAAGTCGACGTACCCTCCATCTACCGTTTACGCTCGCTCGACGCGCGGTCCATCTTGGGTTACGTGCAGAGCGATTTGCACGGAGAAAACAGCGCCGGCTGGGGCCGCAGAATCATGTTTTGGAATATGACCGGCGACCAGGACATCAAAGTTAGAGTCCGCATGGGCGGGGTGTATGTCTATAGCAGCCTGGAGTGAGGAGGCAGAAGACGGTAGACGGCATTCGGTACACAGCGACGGTAGTCGTCTGCAGGTAAAGGCGACGGAGGTCCCGATCCGTAAGGGCCGTATCCCGTGCCCCGTATTGGCCCTAAGATAAGCGCGTTATCGATTCGACGCGCCACCTTCCCGCGAAGCGGGAGCGCCTCCCCCGTATGCCGTCTACCGTTTACCGCCCCCAACATGCCGTCTACCGTATTCCGTCTACCATTTTGCCTGCTACCCGGAACTCCGGCAGCCCGTCTAACGTAGCAAGATCATAGAAGTATTCCGAAGGAGGAAAAGATGAGAGGTTATCAAACTCTGGGAGTCATGGTCGCGGCGCTGTCACTCCTAGCGATGGTGTCGCCCGCGGCGGCGGAGTCCCGCATGGAGAAGGACTTAGAGCTCCAGCCCAAGGGCCAGTTCATTCTTGAGTCGGACGTGGGCAGCGTCAGCGTGACTGGCGCCTCGCGCTCCGGCGCCCACATCGTCGTCACTTCCGAGCGGGAGAATTTGAACAACGAGCTTGAATTCAGCTTTTCGAGCAGTGGCGGCGTGGCGCATGTGACGGCTCGGCGTAGGGACGAATCCGGCTGGTCGCACAACCACTATTCCGTGCATTTCGAAGTTGAAGTGCCTACCGATACGCGCACGGAACTTCACACCGGCGGAGGGAGCATCAATATTTCCGGTCTGCACGGCGCAGCAGAGGCGAAAACATCCGGTGGACCCATCGAAGTTACCGGATTAACTGGGAACTTGGAAGCGTACACGTCGGGCGGCTCGATCCGCCTCCGGGAGGTGACGGGCGATGTCAACGTGGGAACCTCCGGGGGACCTATTGACGCCGATGGGGTGGATGGAAACCTCCACGCCCATACGAGTGGCGGTGGGATTCGGATTGAAAAGGTTTCCGGCTACGTAGAAGCCAAGACTTCCGGTGGGCCAATTCATGCCACCTATAGCCCCGGTAACCGTCATGGAGGGGAACTGGAGACTTCCGGCGGGTCCATCGAAATCGGCATTGACCCCGCGGCGAATTTGAACCTCGACGCCTCAACTTCCGGCGGCTCGGTTTCGAGCGACCTCCCCGTGCGCGTGGTGGGAACGATCAGCCACTCCAGTCTGCACGGATCGATCGGCTCGGGCGGGGAAGAATTGCGCCTGCACACCAGTGGTGGTTCCATTCGCATTCACGCGCTCTGAGAAAGACGGACTTGGCTAAGGAGGACGCCGGAAATTCCGGCGTCCCAGTGTCGCTTACGCCCTCAATTGGGCACGAATAAAGGGGGTATCGTTCATGAAACGAATTAATTTGCTGACTTTCTGCGCCCTAGGCGCGCTGCTGAGCTTGGGAACCGCGCAGGCATCCTCGCGTATCGAAAAGAACCTCAAGCTAGATCCCGGGGGAACGCTTGACATGGACACCGGTGGAGGCGACATCGTTGTGACCGGGACCACGGAAGCCGGGGCGCACGTGATTGTCACCTCGAGGATAAGCGATCTCGAAAACACCTATGATTTGCGGTTTGAGGAAACTCCGCACGGCGTGCAGATCTCGGCCCATCGCCGGAGCGACTCAATGTGGCCAAAGAACTCCAATTTGAAGTTTGAAATCACAGTGCCCCGGCAAACCAGTTTGGAGCTCAAGACGAGCGGGGGCGACCTGCGCATCTCCAATCTGGAAGGGGGCGTTCGGCTGAAGACTTCCGGCGGCGATGTGAGTGTCACTGACGCCAAGGGGGACGTGGACGCGCAGACTTCCGGTGGCGACATGCGGGTCCGCCAATTAACGGGAAATCTTGTTCTGCGGACCTCCGGCGGGGACATCAAGGCCGAGGGCATCAGCGGCCGCGTCGACGTTCGTACCTCCGGGGGAGATGTCGAGATCAGTTTGCTGAAGGGCGATGCGCAGGGTGGCGAGGTCGAAACCTCGGGAGGAGAAGTTCGCGTGGCACTCGACCCGACCGTGAATCTGGACGTCGAGGCTTCCGCCGGGGGTGGGGATGTCAAGTCGGAACTGCCCCTGACCATTACCGGCACGGTGTCGTCATCCCGTCTGCGCGGCACGTTGGGCAAGGGAGGCCAGTTGTTACGACTTCATAGCGACAGCGGCGACATCCACCTCCAGTCGCTGTAACTCACGAGGATCCCGGTTCCTCAGCGCGGCAGAGCCGCGACCCAACCTGAATGGCCCAGTGGCGCTGGGCCCCGGGGTGAACGCCGTTCGGCCTTACAATGTATCAAGCTTTCTTTTTCCTTTGAGTACCGCGCCGCGAATCAAGTCGGTTTCACGCAGGAGAGCTTGAATCAGGCTCTCCCATTCGGCCTTGTCCTGAGCGGCAAACTCCACGCCGTACCCTTTCATGCGTTCTGGGCGGGCATTTTCC
Organism: uncultured Acidobacteriota bacterium; assembly: GCA_964501985.1. Lineage (GTDB taxonomy): Bacteria > Acidobacteriota > Terriglobia > UBA7540 > UBA7540 > Bog-366. The sequence continues at coordinate 16,931 of CAZCVY010000072.1, forward strand.
AGAATCACCCAGAGCGTGGAGAGCTCGGCGACCAGCATCTGCTTGGGTTCGGGTTTTTGCAGCCGAACGGAGAAGTGCCGCAGGCCTTCGTGCAGCCGACCGCGAATCACCGACATCTTCTCGCGAATAAACCGCGCCTGTTCCGCTGAAACCTGGGAGGCCTCGCCGCGTTCGGCGCTATCTTCGGCTGAGCGAAGAACGAGTCCCATCCTATCCAGAGCGGCATCGAAAAGATTTCCCACGGTCGCGAGCCGTCGCGCGTGAAGTTCGTCCAGAGCCATAAATACCTTTGTCGATGGCCGCGGGCCTCGGAGACCGGCAGTCCTGCCTTCTCCCCAGCCGCCATCAGGTTCAAGCCTGGGGCGCCGACGGAGGGACAGGCATCCCTTTTTTCTTGGACCGGTAGAGGATGACGCGAACCTTCTCGAGCGTGACGAGCCCGCCACCCACCATCTCATCGAGCTTGGGCAGAACGCTCTCGATTCTTTCTGCGTACTCGACGACTTCGATGATGATGGGAAGGTCTTGGGACAGGCGAAGAATCTTGTCGGTATGAATGCGGCTGGCTGAACCATACCCGGCCACGCCGCGCAGAACCGTAACGCCGCTGAAGCCCTCGCGGCGAAACAGCTTGATCAGGGCGTCGTAAAGCGGCGAACCTTGCCAGCGGTCCGACTCGCCAATGTGGATTCGCATCAACGTGCGTTCGCCTTCAAAGCGCTCGTGTTCCATGAAGTCTCCTTCCAAAGGTACCCCGCTCCCGTCCTTTTCGGCTTCGCCTCGCAAGCTGGTCGGTTTCTTCCCGGATTCGATCGTGCCTCGCAGATTCGCCACAAGGTCCAAGAGTTCTTCTACGCGTGGATTGAGATACGTACTGAGTTCCTCGGGTACTTTGCCATATCCCCGGAGGGAGTCGGCATTTGTTTCATGAAGGGTAACCCAAATCTGAGAAAGATGCGCGGCGAGCATTTTATCAATCTCAATTTGCCTTTGTGGAAGGCCAAGGTCAAGTCTGATGCGAGTGATTTTTTGTAGAATTTCGGATAACAGAGTGCGGATCGCCTGCCGGGTTTCATCGGGAAAGACTCCAAGGTATTGGAAGAAGATTCCCTCATAGCCATCCAAGGCGCGCTCGATTTCCCGGCAGTCCTGTTCGAGGGTCAGCATCCTCGCCGCTAGGGCTGCGGAATGGGCGCGCAAGAGTGCCGGCACGGAGGTTTCCTTTTGACTCTCGGCCATGAGCGAGACCTTTTAGAACCACTTTGCCATCCGCATGCCGGTGCGAAGAAGCATAATTCCGCCCAGCACGCTAACCGTTACATACACGCAAGCGCGGACCCAATCGCCATCCTCAAAAAGGTGAACTGTTTCCCAACTGAAGGTCGAAAACGTGGTGAAGGCGCCGAAGAAGCCCACGGCGATAGCAATGCGCCATTCGGGGGGGAACGAGAGGTGGTCGAGGCCAAACTGGCCCACGGCCCCCAGCAGAAAGCAGCCCACCAGATTCACCACCAGTGTCCCGGCCGGAAACGCCGACTCGGTGTTGAACTGGATGAGCCCCTGCAAAGCGTACCGGGCAAGCGTTCCCGCCGACCCAAACACAATCAAAAGAAAAATCCGCAATGTACCATTCCTTTCCGCAAGCCCCCTTTGCCCAACAAAAAAACTCCTGGCGCTGGTGGGCAGCCAGGAGTCATCAGTCCAATATGAGGACGGTTGATGGCGAACTCCATCGCCATGGATTGATTCATTATAGCACGCCACTTGCCCTTGGAGTCGCCCGGCCTGAGAGTGGCCCGGCGTTGGGTGGCAGGTTCTCTCGAAACGTGATAAAGAATGTCCAGCGGTTTCGCTCCAAGATAACGGGGGCAGATATGCGACGACTCACGCTGGTGTGTCTAGGATTCCTAGTGCTGCCCGCATTCACCCCGGCGCAACAAGCTCCAAAGCCCGATGCCTGGGCGCCGTACAGATTCCTGGTCGGCAACTGGACCGCGGAGGGTCACGGCGAGCCGGGCAAAGGAGAAGGTGCGTTTTCCTTCCAGCTCGAGTTGCGGGACAAAGTTCTGGTGCGACGGAATCACCTTGATTTCGCGGCCACGCCGCAGCGCCCGGCCTTCACGCATGAAGACCTGCTGGTGGTTTATCGCGATTCTGGTGCCGCACCGACTCGGGCCATCTATTTTGACAGCGAGGGTTTCGTCATTCATTATACGGCCGCGTTCAGCCAGGACGGGAAGGTGTTGACTTTTCTCAGCAACGCCGATCCGCAGGCTCCCCGCCAAAGACTCACTTATGTTCAGAATGAGGACGGAACGTTGAAGGTGAAATTCGAGCTTGCTCCCCCCGGCAAGCCGGAGGCCTTCGTGACGCACGTCGAGGGCATCGCGCACCGCGACACGAAGCCCTAAGCGAAACTGCCAGAGTGCCCCTTGAAAGCTTGCGGAAAGATGCGGAGGGCCGTTCTCCCTATGGATCTCCTCTTTTGGCGTGATGAGGGCAATCGAGGTATGATCTGGTGAGCCCTATGACAACCCAAAACGCAAAACTCATCCTGCTTTCTGTGGATGGTCTGCGGCCGGAAATCTATCGTGCGGCTGAATCGCGCGAGCGCTTTCCCCATTTGAATGCCCTGGAAAAATCGGGCGCGAGCGCCGAGGCCGTCGAGACCATTTATCCCTCCACCACGTACCCCGCGCACTCGACGATCGTAACGGGCCTTCCCCCGCGGGGGCATGGCATCTACAGCCACCTTGCATCGCTTGACCCAACGGAAAAGGACCGGCCCTGGTGCTGGTTCGCGCAGGCGCTGCGAGTGCCGGCGTTGTGGGACGTTGCCCGCGCCAGCGGCCGCAAGATCGCTGCTCTCAGTTGGCCCGTGAGCGCGGGCGCGGCCATTGAGCACAACATTCCGGAAATCTGGAACCCCGCGGTGCCCGACCCCCACCATGATTTTGTCACGCCTGCGCAGCACGCCACTCCCGGGCTTTTCGCGGAAGTGGCGCAGGTGCTCATGCCCATGCTGGGCAAAGCTGATCCCGACGAACTGCGCGGCGAAGGGGCGCTTTACCTGTGGAATCACTACCGGCCGGATTTACTGCTCGTGCATTTCGTCTGGTACGATTCGCAGGCGCACGCTTTCGGCCCCGCCTCGCCAGAGGCCCTCAAGGCCCTGGAATCGGCGGACCAGGCGATTGGCAAGATTCGCGACGCCATTTCCTCCGACCTCGCAACAACAATCGTTGTGCTTTCCGATCACGGCTTCGTCCCGGTGGAAAGGGAGGTCGCACCGCTGGTGGTTTTCGCCGAGCATGGATTATTTGCGCGCGGTGCCGACGGCTCGCTGTCCTTGCGGCGGCTAGGCGCCGTGAGCGCCGGCGGCTCACTCGCGGTTTACTGGCTGGAGGAACCCTCGGCGGATGATCGTCGCCGGTTGGCCACCGCGATTGACAGTCTGCGCTCGACGGGCGCGGTGCAGGAGATTATCGACCGCACCAAACTGGAGGCGCTCGAATCCGACCCCGACGCCGAACTCATGATCGAGGCCGCTCCCGGCTTTTCTTTCTCCGACCGGCTGGAAGGCCCGGTGGTCGCCGATTCACCCAAGGATCGAGGCACCCACGGCTACCTCCCAACCCACGCGGGCATGGAAGCAATGTTCATCGCGGCAGGTCGCGACATTGCACCCGGAAAGAATCTCGGGCGCATGTCGCTGAAGCAAGTCGCTCCAACCTTGGTGCAGGTGATGGGATTACCCGCCGATATTCTGGCGGCAGGGGATGAGCCCCTCGCGCTGGGATGAGCAGTTAACGGGCAAGTTGAATCTGAAGGAAAGAAGGATATAATCCTTCCTCATCATCAGGCGAATTTCAAATCAAGAGTCAAGGAGGCGCAATGGGCGACGACGGGCCATTCAACCCATATCCCTGGGGACCGCACGGCGCAAGGCGCGATCATGGCGGACCGCCGTGTCATCCCGCGGATGCGGGGCGGCACGAGGGACAACTGCCATTTCAACCCGCGCCTGATCTCCCAACCCCTGCCCCGATCGTACCTGAGATTCCCTACTCCGCAAGGATGCCCGCGGATCAGGTGTTTCCCTTTCTGAAAAGTACGGCTGGCGGGGACTTTGGCTTGAACGTGGTCTTTGTGGGAGTCCTGTGGGAAGTTTGGGTCTGCCTCTACCCAATTTCAGCGCTCGCGGGACTCCTCACACTGCTTTATGGGATGCCGTTTCTGCGCAACGCGCTCCCTCCCTCCCCCATCATTGGTCCGGGACTCTATGCGGTGGTGCTCGCGTTCGTAGCCGCCGCCATAGTCCTTTGGAACGTGAGCCGTCTGGAACATGTTCTGGCCCGCCACAGCCTTTATCGCATTTTGCGGCACTTGGTTCGATTGCCGCTGCTGGGAATGGGGACCGTTATTCTGCTTCAGAAAGCGCAGGGGCTTCCCTATGACCCCACGCCTGCGGGCGTCACGCAATTCTTGAAGACGCCTGCGAACCTTGGCATTGTGCTGGGCGTCATGGTCGCCTCCCACTTTATTCTGTGGAATTGGAAAGGGGCGCGCGAGTGGTGGCACCGCCGTCTTGCGGGCGCCCAGTTGCGGAAGCGCGGAACTTAATTTCACTGCCTAACTAGGGCTGATGCAATCTTGATCGCAGGGTCTTCCCGGTGCGGCAACTGTGGTAAGCGTCGCTAAGACCTCTTGCGCTGAACATCCACTTCTTCAAAGCAAGCTTCCAGGACATCGAGGGCCTTGTCCATCTCCGCCTTGGTGATGGTCAGCGGTGGCGTGAGCGTCAGGATGTTTCCCATCGATAACTTAAAGCTCAGGCCCTTGGCCAGGGCGCTGTACATGATCTGCTCCGCTTCGTCAGTGGCCCGCTCGCGGGTCTCCCGGTTTCGCACCACTTCCACCCCGATGATCAATCCCAGCCCTCTCACATTGCCGATAATCTCGTGGCGATCCATCATGCTTCTCAGCCGGCCCAGGGCGTAGCCGCCGATTTCCTTGGCGTTTTCGATCAGGCCTTCGTCCTGCATGCACTCAATGGTCGCGAGTCCTGCCGCACAAGCCACCGGGTTCTTCTCGTGGGTGTAGTGGCCCAAGGAGCGGCCCGGCGCCACATTCAATCCCTCGCGCGCGATCATCGCCGCCAGAGGAAATATCCCGCCGCCCAGACCCTTGCCGATCACCAGCATGTCGGGGACAATCCCGTAATTCTCGCACGCAAACATCTTTCCCGTGCGTCCCAGGAAAGTGGTGACCTCATCCAGGATGAGCAAGGCGCCGTGACGGTCGCATGCTGCTCGAATGGTTTTCCAATATTCCGGCGGCGGGATGTAGGGAGTGCTCCTCACCGTTTCAGCGATCACCGCTCCCACGTCGCCTTCCTTCTCAAGCACATATTCGAGATACCGGGCACATTTCAGGTTGCACTCGTTGCCGCACTCCCACGGGCAGTGGACAGGGTCTGGCGGCGGCACGTGTTCGGTGCCGGGAAGCAGCGGACCCATCCCGCTGCGAAAGATGGCCTCGCCCCCAATGGATATCGCGTCGAGCGATGCTCCATGGAAGGAGTCCCACATGGAAATGGTCTTGAACCTCCCCGTCGCCGCCCGCGCTAATTTGAGAGCCATGCCGATTGCGACGGTGCCTCCGGGCGCGAAGAGGACGCGGTTCAAATCTCCCGGCGCGAGTTCCGCCAACTTCTTGGCCAGTTTGATCGCCGGAATATTGGTGTAGCGGCGAGTGCAAAACGGGAGTTCGTCCATTTGGGCCTTGATGGCCTCGATCACCCGGCGGTTACCGAAGCCCACTTGATGGACGTTGTTCCCGTGGAAATCCATGTAACGCCTGCCCTGAAGGTCCTCGATGTAAATTCCATCGCAGTGGGAAAGCACGTTCAGGCACGGCGTGGACAGCGATTGATGAAGAAAGTACTTGGCATCCTCATCGAGCCATCGCTCGGTCTCCGGATCAATATACTCCCGCGCCCATTCCTTGCGCCGGGGAGAGATGTTCAAGTCCCCCTCTGACTTGTACTTTGCCAGGTCGTCCTGTTCGCTGGGCATGGTGGTCGATCTCCTTCGAACGCGATCGGATTCTAGGGCCGTTCCCCCTGTGCGAGGCGAGCGTTGATTTTGTCCAAAACCGCCGGTACGTCGGAAATGCCGTCCACAACGTAATGCGCGCCTGACGCGTACATCCTCTGGTAAGCCCGTCCGAGCTTTCGCTTCAGAACTTCCTCGTCCAGGGTCGACACCTCTTTTTCGGTCAAGCCCAGCTCATTGCCCGTTTTGGCCACGCCGATGGTCCACATCCCGGCATTCAGCCCCTCAAGAATGTCGGGTAGCGTATCGCCAACCTTCACCATGCTCTCCATCGGATAGACCTGAAGGTTGAGGGCGTTTTGCAGGCACATCCATGGATAGGGACGCCCGGCGGGCACTTGCGACGCGCAAACACTCGAATCGGGAACATACCCGCGCTTCTCCGCCTCCGTCTCGAGGATCTCCATCATCTCGGCCGTGTATCCGGTGGTCGAGCCGATTTTCAGCCCCCGCGCGCGAAAATCGGCCAGCGCCTCGTTGGTCCCAGGTATCAGGTCAGCGTAGTCGGCGAGGCATGCCAGTTGCAACGGGACAAAATCCCGGTACATGGCCTCCACATCCTCCTCATTGGGCACGCGGCCAAAGACCTCGTGCCACCGGCGCTCGACAGTCTCCGTTTGCGCAATCGACCGGATATGCACTTTCTTGTGCGCGCCCATCGGCTCGCGCGCCTGCTCGATGGTGATGGGTACGCCCTTGCGTTTGTACACTTCAATAAATACCACCGCGGGGGCGAAACAACCGTAGTCAACGGTGGTGCCCGCCCAGTCGAGAATGACGCCCTTGAGGGGACCGCGATACGATCGCTGGAAGACAAAGTCCATACTTGCTACTCCCTTCGAGTTCCCTTGGTTTTCGCGGCTCCGCCGCGCCGCTGTGCGGAAAGGCTCGGCCTTTCCGGTCGATTCCACTCCCTAATTATTTCTCCTGCGGGCCTAGCGTCTTTCGCCCTACCCGGCCGAACGCGTGGCGGCAGAAAGTTCGACACCCATCTCGTTAAGTGTCTGCCGCACGGCAATCAGAAGATGGCGGATATCATCGGGAAAGATATGGCCGATGTTGCCGATGCGAAAGCAATCCGCCTTGCTGGTTTTGCCAGGATAGATGACGTATCCTTTCTCATTCAGCCGCTCGTAAAACGTTTCGAACTTGAATTGGGGATCGCGCGGATAACGGAAGGACGTGATGATGTACCCTTGAAGTTCCGGGCGCAGGTATTCCTCAAAACCGAGTTCGCGCATTCCCCGCAGCAGGATTTCGCAGTTGGTGCGGTAGCGGGCCGCCCTGCTTTCCACGCCTCCTTCCTCTTCGAGTTCTTTCAGGGCTTGATGAAAAGCCAAGAGGGTATGCGTTGGGGGGGTGAAGCGAAACTGCCCGTCATTTTCGAGCCCTTTCCACTGCGCCAACAAATCGAGGCTCAGGCTGCGAGCAAAGCCCGCCGTAGAAACCAGCGCCCCGCGCCGCGCGAGGACGAAGGCAAACCCCGGAACGCCTTCGATACACTTGTTGGCAGAAGAAATGAGGTAATCAATCCCGCACGCGGACATGTTGAGCGGAATCCCGCCGAAGCTGCTCATGGCGTCGACAATATAGCTCGGCCCGTGCCTGCGAACGGCCTCGCCGATTTCACGCACTGGGTTGATGATCCCGGTGGAGGTTTCGCAATGGACAACTGCCGCATGGGTGAACGTCGTGTCGCTCGCCAGAACGCGTTCAATCTCGATCGGGTCGGCAGGATGATCTTCTTCGCACTCGATCGCAGCATTCGCGATTTTCAGGGCTGAGGCAATCTGCACAAGGCGGCGTCCGTAAGCGCCATTAACCGCGATCAGGATTTTCCCCGCAGGCGGGATCACGGACCCGAGCACCGACTCCAGCGCGAAGGTGCCGCTTCCTTGCACGGGAATGGCTTCGTAATCGGGGCTGGAAACGCCCGCAAGGCCGAGCAACCGCTGGCGGATGTCGCGCACGACAGCCAGGAATTCAAAATCTCTGGAACCCTGATCCCGCAACATCGCCTGCTTGACGGTCGAGCTGGTGGTCAAGGGTCCAGGCGTGAATAAAAGTTTGTCGATGTTTTCTTGCAACGAAGTACCTCGGAGGGCGTTCGGGCCCAAATGAAGTGAAAATGAGTCTAGCCTGAGACTCGGCTTTCCGACAAGCCTAAGTTGCCGCCTACTGAGAATTGCGTGTGTAGCGCGGGCATCTTGCCCGGTGTCGCGGGAGCGTCCCGCTCCCGCCAGCGCGCGGGCAGGATGCCCACGCCCCAGCGGGCGAGACCCCGATTCATCGGGGCAGGCTGCCCGCGCTAGGAAAACAGCTCGTCACGATATTCTTCAATCATCAAGGAGTTGCTGCTGCGCCGCGCCCCTTGTAGTTCCACCGAGTCGCCAGCATTCCACCCGCAATCAAGGAGAGCACCACGAAGAGGTAGAAGAGAATGTCCCAACTGTAGTGGGCGGTCACGAAAGCAACGACGAACGGGGATACGATCATCCCCAGATGCCCGATGCCATCGATGAAGCCGGAAGCGGTGGCGGCACCTTCTTTCGAACCAACGTCCTGGGCAGCCGCGCCCGACATCAAGGTGTCAGGTCCGTAGGTCATAATTCCGACCAGCGAAATTCCGACGGCGGTCCAGAGGTGGCCCATGGTGCTGAGTTTCGGCAGGATCAGGCTGGTCAACGCGAGTCCCCACAACATTAGCGCTCCCACCGGAAAGCGGCGAGATTGGAAGAGCTTCTCGGAAGCGTACCCGGCAACGATGGCCCCGAGAAAGCCCACCAGTTCGTAAAGCGATGAGGTGTACCCCGCGTCTTGCGGGGAATACTTCAGATGCTGGGTCATGTAAAGAGGCAGCCAGAATAGGAAGGCGTATCGCGTAAGGATAAGGAAGAAATACATGGACCCAATGAGCCACAAGGTTGGTTCCGCGAGGACCGCCCGCACCGCTGACCGAGGGGTGTTGGCAGTACTGGGCACTGACGAAGCAGGCTCGCCGACGGCGGGGACTATGGGGGCCTCTTCCACGTCGGGAAGGCCGACATCAGAGGGGTTATCACGCACGAAAAAGACATAGACCAGGGCAATCGCCAGCAGCAGGAGGGCTGGCATCCAGAATCCGCGCCGCCAACCCCAGCGCGGTACCAACCACACGCTGGTGGCGACGAACGTGGCGAAGATGGTGGCGATTGATCCGCCTAGCACGTAATTCGTGCACCACCACGCCATCACCACACCACGCTCGGCCGGGCGGAACCAGCAGGCCATGGTTTTGACCAGCCCCGACCAACCCGTCGATTGGCCGGCTCCGGCCAGGCAAGCCAACAGGATCAACCACCCAAGCGATGATCCAAAGCCCAGAAAAATGTTGGCCGCCACCACCACGAAGAGCCCTGTTCCAACCACCACGCGCGTCCCGAAGCGGTCGGCAAGAAGGCCGCAAACAAACTGGCCGATGGTGTAAAAGAGACTGTAGCCGAAGACGAAGTTGGCGAGCTGGACGTTGGTGTAACCGCGATCCTGCTGAAGCAGCGGCATCACCACACTGATGTTCTTGCGGCAGAGGTAAAACCCGGCGTAGGTGACCCAGGTGATGGCGAAGATGCGCCAGCGCCAGTACTTTGCGGCTCGACTCGTGAGGCCGGAGTCTGGAACGGCGTTGGAAGTGACTTCGGCCAGGGAATAGTCCATAGGATCTCGCGGGTTTCGGTAGTGTAGTGGTGAGATTATTTCGCCATCGTTGCAGTCAGGTTACCGCACGATGACGTTGACTCTTTCGAGTCTTCAACCTCTTCGACTCTTTAGCTTTTTGCCCGCCTCAATTTTAAGCTCTCAATTCCCTCCCACAGAACTAAAATAGGAAACTATGCCCCACGACAATCCACCCCTGGCGAGCGCAATCAAGAGCTATCTCGCCTCACGCCCGCAGGCGGCGCGCTGGATCGAGTGGCTGGCGGGCCGGCGATACCGGCTGGCGGCCTTTCCCGACCGACCTTACCCCGTGGTGGTCGTGGCGCATCGCTACCGCGACCCGGCAAGGGCGGAGCAGGTGATTCGCGCCGTCGAGCAGGACTGGGCGGAAACTCCCGCGCACTGCCGCGAAGCGTACGAGGAAATTCTCGCGCAGGCGCCGGGAATTGTCGTCATCCAGTTGCGCCGCAAAAACGTGTGCGGATGCCTCGGCCACCGGCACGTGCTGGTGAAGGAACTGCCCTTCTCTGAGCCTCACGACGCGTTTGGGGATTACGCCGTGGGCGAAATGGACATCGCTTTTGACCGCGTGGAGAGCTGGCTGGCGCAGCCCATCATGGATACCGCCCTGGACACACAGTTCATCGCCGGAAGCCGCCTGAAGGAATTCCACGACCAACAACTGCGCTACCGTCTGCTGAGCATCCTGCTGCACGAAACTCACCACATGGTCGAACCCCACGCCACCGAGGATGTGGTCCGCGGGCGCAGCCTGAATTTTTACCGCGAAGCCCTGGCGAATTACGTCGAGATCGCGCGAGCGACGTTGTCACTCACCATCGACCGGTCGTTCTCAAGACTGGGCAAAGAGTAAGCAAGACCCGCGGACCCCAAAACCGGGCGTCCGCGCTACTTCTTCGATTCTTGCAAGGGCTGGGGATTCGCGGTTCCGGGCGGCCCTGCCACGACATCTTGTCCGATTCATAGGCTTCGAATACTAGGCCAAAATAGTGCTTGACAAGACTATTGGTCTGGCGTACAATAACAGACTGGAGTAGTTTGCCCCGGCTACGAGTCTTCTGCCAGTCAATTCGCACAGGGCATCATCCGATAGGCACGCGTGGAGGGCACAAGAGCGGCCCGTGGAGGTAGGAGGTAGGTCCCCGGGGGAATCGGCCCCCAGGTCGGCCACGGGGAAAGCAGGCGAGCGTGGTGTCACAACCGGCCATTCCCCTCCGGGGTTTGCCAATGTAGCGAGTTTACTTCGTCATGAGGCGGGCGAAGGCCGCCTCGCACGCGCGTCAGGATGGCAAAATGGAGGTGCATCCGGCTATGTTTATGAAAACAAGCAAGGACACTTTTCGTAGGTTCGGAACCGCGAGCCGGGTGCTCTGTGGAAGCCGCACGGGGTTGGAGCCCAAGATTTCGATCCGGCGCGAGGAGTCGATACGCGAAAATGAAGGTGTATCCGGCTATGTTTATGAAAACAAACAGGGGCACTTTTCATAGGTTCGGAACCGCGCAGCGGGTGCTCTGCGGAGCCCCCAAGCCGGTCTGAGCTCCAAGATCTCGATCGGGCGAAGTAGCAGTCCATACGCGGAAATGAAGGTGCATCCGGCTATGTTTATGAAAACAAACAATGGCACTTTTCGTAGGTTCGGAACCGAGCGCAGGGTGCTCTGCGGGAGCCGCACGGGGTTTGGAGTCCAAGATTTCGATCCGGCGCGAGGAGTCGACACGCAAAAATGAAGGTGCATCCGGCTATGTTTATGAAAACAAATAAGGGCGTATGTCAGAGGGTCGGACCCGCCAAGCCGGGCAGCCTCGAGAGTTCGCCACAATCTGGAATCCACGATGCCGACGCGGCGCGAATACGTGAAATGCGAAAATGAAGGTTCATCCGGAGATGTGTATGAAAACAAAGGATCGTCAATTTCGTGATTTTGGAACCTCTGCCTCCCCGGTTTCTGGATTACAATGCTGGCTCGGTTAGTGGCATGAGACACATGACGAAAAGACTGACCTATTCCTTCTGCCTCGTCGCAGGGCTTTGCCTGTTGCTTGCGGGATGTCACCCGGGAGCGGCCACGCGCCCGGTAACGAAGCAAGTGGTGGTGCTGGGGTTCGACGGCGCCGATCCTAAACTTGCCGCTAAGTGGATAGCGGAAGGCAAGCTTCCTAACCTGGCGCGGCTCCAGCGCGATGGCACCTTCAAACCTTTGGGCACCACCAACCCGCCGGAATCCCCCGTGGCGTGGGCCTCATTCGCGACAGGACTGAATCCGGGAGGCACGGGAATCTACGACTTCCTGAAGCGCGACCCGCAAACCTATCTGCCGGAACTGGCGCTGGTCTCGCGCGAGCGAGGCAAGTTCCTGTGGGGCATGATTCCCATTAAAGCGCCGAAAGTAACGAACCTGCGCACCGGCGTGCCGTTCTATCGGGCAGCGGCCGACGCAGGCTACAAGACCACGGTCATTCGCATGCCGCTGGAATTTCCTCCCACCACGATTCCGGGAGGAAAGTTGTGGGCGGGCTTGGGTGTGCCGGACCTGCGCGGGACGTGGGGAACGTTTTTCTACTTCAGCTCCGACCTGACGCCGTGGGACGTGGGAGACACGGAATTTGGCGGCAAGCTGGTGCGGCTGGAACTCGCCGGCAACCACGCCTCGACGACCATCGAAGGCCCTGCTGATCCCACGAATGACAAGTTCACGCGCCTTTCCATCCCCATTGATTTCACCGTCTCGCCCGACGGCAAGACCGTGACCGTCAATCTGCGAGGCCACACGGCCACGCTTGGCGAGCGGCAATGGAGCGACTGGTTCCACGCCAAGTTCCGCGTCACGTCCTTCCTTTCCCTGAGCTCGATTTGCCGGTTTTATATTTTGCAGGCCTCGCCGGATTTGCGCGTATACATGTCGCCGCTGAACCTCGACCCGGAAGATTCCCCCATCCCCATTTCCTCGCCGCCCGGTTACGCCGGGGAATTGGCGAAGAAGCATGGCCTGATGAAGACCCTGGGCTGGTGGCACGACACCTGGGCGCTGAACGAGGAGCGCATCGACGAGGGCGTGTTTCTGGAAGATTGCTGGCGCACCATGCAGCAGGAGCGCGAAATCCTGCTGGATGAGTTGAAAAACGATCCCCCCAGTTTGTTGGTCTCGGTTTTCACCGCCACCGACAGCGTCAGCCACATGTTTTGGCGATTGACCGACCCGCAGAGTCCGCGCTACGACGCCGACCTCGCCGCGAAATACGGCAACGCCATCGAGCTGACGTACGAGCGCATGGACGCGATCGTGGGCGATGTGATGCGGACCATGAAGCCCGACGGCACGCTGATCATCGTCTCCGATCACGGCTTCCATTCCTGGCGCAAGGGATTCAACACCAACACCTGGCTGGTGCAGAACGGTTTTATGACGCTCAAGAACCCCGGCGCGGAGGAGAAGCAGTACAACCTCGACAACCTGTTCGGCCAGGGCAGCTTTTTCCCCAACACCGATTGGAGCCACACCCAGGCGTATGCGGTGGGCCTTGGCCAACTGTACCTGAACCTCCGTGGCCGCGAGAAAAACGGGATCGTCAATGCCGGCCCCGAGGCCGACCGGATTCTCGAAGACCTGCGGCAGAAGCTGCTGGTGCTTGAGGATCCTGACACGCACGAGAAGGTCATTGAAAATGTCTACTTCGCTCGCGACATTTTCCATGGTCCACGCTTGAGTGAAGCCGCGGACATCCAAATGAGTTTTCGCGATGGCTATCGCACCTCGTGGCAGACCTCGCTGGGAGCGGTCCCGGCGGGGATCATCGTGGCCAACATGAAGAAATGGAGCGGCGATCACTGCGCGTCCGACCCCAGTGATACACAGGGAATCTTTT
>CAZCVY010000073.1:0-29558 GCA_964501985.1 uncultured Acidobacteriota bacterium
GCAATGCTTGCACCCCGGACTGATCTTGGTGCAGCCCGTGAGCGGGTTCCACGTGGATTCGGTCCATTCGATTGACGAGTTCTCAGCCATAATCTACGACGCCTGGTTCAGCAGCTTCCGCCCCAATGCACACAACGATTATCGGCGACTATAAAGCGAAAATCAAACACTTGAGTGGCTCGCCTACTGGCGGATGGCGGACCGTAGAAGCAACCCCGAACCAATCCACATGGCCGAAAAGCGTTCTTGCCACGGAAGCGCCTTGCACCCGTGCGGGCAAGGAGACGAGGCCCGTGATGGGCCATCACCCGCGTACGCCCCGCAGGGATGCTCGTGTGCCCGGAAGCATCTTTCTCATCCGAGTGGCTCCCTCCAAGCTGGCGAAATTAGTTCCGTTTATCGCCGGTGCTAACAGTCGATCTTCTGGGCAGCACGGCGGTGAAACCCAAGATGCCAGCGTAAAGCTTCCCGGCAATGGAACGCCGTGAATGCATGTTATTAAGGCAAACATCTGGCACACGGCGTTGAAGCCCAAAGATCCAGCACAAAGCTTCCCGGCCCTGCAGGACAAGGAAGCGTGGACCGGGACTCCGGGCGCCCATGGCTCGACCGCGACGTGTAGGGGCACCTCGTGCCTGCGCACTCCGAGGGCCGATTCGGCCCCATCGGTTGGGCGTCCATGAGGAACGCTCCTACGAGCTTTGACGTAAAATCAAAGGAAAACCCTCTTCTCTCGGAAGATTTGTCCCCATTCACCTAGCCTCTGGTCGCCAACGTGCTACAAACCTAGTGGGGTATTGTCGCGTGGATAAAATTACGCACCGGGGCTGGGTGCTGGGGCGGGTGCTGGAGGAGCGTCGGGCTACGGGTTCGGCGGCCCGGCAGCCACTTCTCCCCTCGTGTTGCGGAACGAAAATGCGTTTACATCTGCGCGGTGCGCCAAACCCTTGTAGCGCCGGACTTTAGCTCGGCACGTGCCGCCCTCAAGGGCAGCCCGGCGGTAAATGCATTTTCGTTATGCGACGCTAGCCAGCGCCGAAAGCGCAAGTTCGGCAGAGGAACAAGGTATGCCACGATGTATAAGAAAGCGAAGGCGCTTAGGCGCTAAACCGAGGAAATTCCAAAAAATGTATGTGTATGATAAAAAATGAGTTAGTCAGCTTCTCGGTCGCGACCAGCGTAAAGCAAGGGGAATCAAAAAATGAAGGCTAATCCCACGATGTTACTGAAAACACAGAGAGGGTTTTGGCTTATCCCACGATATTCATGAAAATAAGCAACTTAACTCGAAAAAGCCACGATATTCATGAAAACAAAGGTAGTTGTTCGCGAAAACGAGTCGGTAGGAAGCAGAGGATGCAGAAAAAAGAGAAAATTGCTTCACGTTTCGCGAGAGCAAGCGGAATTGCCGAGCGTCCGCGCGAAGGAATGAACGCCCCCAAGCGATCCGCGCGGCAGAGCGGAGTCAGCCTCACTGCGGCCCATTTCCTGGCAGGCCAGGAAAAAAGATGTTCAATAAATACGTTCAAAGCCGGAATGTGCTTGAAAACAAAGAGTGACCTGACTAGTTGTCCGAAAATAAAGCGACATTTTCGCGGGACTTTCCGGTATTTAACGCAAACGGAACGGTACTTTGCAGAATTTTGCAGAAATCGTCAGCCTTTCTGTCAGTCTTATTCGATTCTTGCCGGAACTCGATGCTCCGGGGAGTGGCTCACCCATTCCGCCGAGGGCGGAGGACGAAGAGAACGCTTGACTCAGGGTTACACTCCGGTGAGAATTCCGGGTGCCTTAGGCGCACCGTGATATGACAAAGAACTCTTCCATCCTTCTCGCAGCAAGCCGCCGGAGGACCCTCATGATAAGCCGCGTCGCACTTATGCTCGTGTTGTTTATGACCGCGATTCCATTCTTCCCGGGAAGCGGGATCTCATCTTCTGCGCAGGGAGCACCCATGGTTAAGAAAGAGCCTTTTGGAACCACACCCGACGGGAAAGCCGTCGAGCTCTATACCCTGACCAATTCTCACGGCATTGAAGTGCGCGTCACGAATTACGGGGGAATTGTCGTCTCGGTGAAAACGCCAGATAAAAGCGGGCACTTCGCCGATATCACGCTGGGATTCGATACGCTCCCCGGTTACTCGAGCAACCATCCCTATTTTGGGGCTCTCGTGGGGCGATATGGAAACCGCATCGCGAACGGCAAGTTCACTCTGGATGGCAAAGAATACACCCTGGCGAAGAATAACGGCCCTAACGCTCTACATGGAGGCCTGAAAGGGTTCGACAAGGTGGTTTGGCAGGCGGAATCTTTCCAAAAGGGCACTGAGGCCGGGGTGATCCTCAAATATACCAGCGCCGACGGCGAGGAGGGATATCCCGGGACCCTCCACACCACCGTCACCTACTCACTCGACGATAAAGATGCATTCACAATCGATTATCACGCGACGACGGACAAGGACACACCCATCAACCTGACGAACCACACCTATTTCAACCTGGCGGGCGAGGGCAGCGGAAGCATTCTGGGTGAGGAACTGATGCTCAACGCCGATCACTTCACCCCGGTTGACTCGACGCTCATCCCCACGGGAAAAATCGCCAGCGTAAAGGGCACGCCCCTCGATTTTACAAAGCCCACAATTGTAGGCTCTAGAATCAACGATAAGGATGAACAGATGGTTCGAGGCGGGGGGTACGACCACAACTTCGTGATCAATCACCACGGCGCAGGCTTGGCGCTCGCCGCCCGCGTTTACGATCCTGCCAGCGGAAGGGTGCTGGAGGTTGACACCACCCAGCCGGGAGTGCAGTTCTATACGGCCAACTTCCTGGATGGCGTACACGGCAAGCACGGCCACATCTACAACAAACGCGATGCCCTTTGCCTCGAGACCCAGCACTATCCCGATTCGCCCAACCAGCCGAGTTTCCCGTCCGCGATTCTGACACCCGGCCAAACGTACCACGAGGTGACGGTTTGGAAGTTCTCAACGCGGTAGGATTGGCCGCTGTATGCACCGCGGAGACGCTGAGGCCCATGAGAGGTATCAGGACTCGAGCGTCGAGGTCTTCGGCCACCTGAAACGCAACACCTTTTATCGCCGCGCCTCCACGCCTTTGCGGTGAGAAGCGTTTTCATCGCGCTGAGGGGGCGCATTAAGGTATTGCACAATGAGCGAGATTCGCCGGTTGGAGGGATCATTGGGGGCGTTGGGTTTGCGAAGCTTCTGGTCGGCGTAACCCCTCACTTCCGTCACTTGGTCCGGGCGCAAACCACTTTCTTGCATGAGCCGTCGGGCGTTGTTGGCTCGGTCCACAGAAAGCTCCCAGTTCCCATAGTCGCCGCCGTTCCGGAGCAAGGGCATCGAATCGGTATGTCCCTCAATCGAGATCTTGTTCGGAACTCCGCCCAATTCCTTCGCCAGCGCGCTGAGGGTTTCCTTTCCGCTGTCATTGAGTTCAGGGCTGCCGCTATCGAAGAACGTGCCCTCGGCCGATTCCAGGAGCTCAATTCGCAACCCTTCGGAAGTCACGGTCATCTCAATCTGGCTTTTCAGCTTGTTCAGATCCTCGATTTTGTGGATGGCCCCCTGGAGATCCTCTTTCAATTTCGACATGTTGTCCTTGGACAGAGTCAGGGCATCCGCCGGGCCCGATCCGGCGCTTTCACTCGGGCCCTTTCCATTGCCACCGGTCAACTTGGTTGTCCCGGCGGGATCTCGAAAGTAGCCCCCGACGGCCTGCTGGATTTGCTTGCTGCTGTTCATGAGCCAGAGGACGATGAACAGAGACATCATCGCGGTCACAAAATCGGCGTAGGCCACCTTCCAGGCGCCCCCGTGGTGTCCGCCGTGACCGCCTTTCTTCTTGATGACGATGATGGGTCGAGCTGCCGCCATGTTAATCCGCCGCCTTAGCTTGAGGACCCGTAGACGGAAGTCAGCGAACAAAACTGGTGATTGGCGACTTGTGATTGGTGAATCGCGAACTCCTGCAGAAGCGTCACGTGCAAGGTGTGAGCTCCCCGCACCCGGTCACCCCTTACTCTTCGCAGGGTCCACACTGCAATTGACGCCGGCGCCCGGTCTATCAATCACCAATTACGAATCGCAAATCACCCATCCACGGACTTCTGCCTCCAGCCCGCCATTCACGCTGCGGCCGCTTGGGGTGCAGCCGCTTCATCCTTGTTGCGGCAATAGGTTTCAAGCTCTTGAAAGGTGGGGCGAACGTGGCCGGGAATCGCGCGCCGCGCTACCTCCACGGCCATAATTGGCGCGGTTCCCTTGATGAACGAAGCCATCGCCACCCGCAGCACGTAGAGATAAGCGTGCTCCTCATCCGCGGTTTTGGCCATATTGGCAGAGAGCGGCCCCACCAGACCGTAGCAGAGCAGGATGCCCAAAAACGTGCCCACTAGAGCCGCCGCAACCTTATGCCCAATCTCTTCCGGGGGGCCGCCCAAGGCGCCCATAGTGATCACGACGCCCAGCACCGCAGCCACAATGCCGAGGCCGGGGAGTGAATCCGCCATCGTGCTGAGCGCTGTCACCGGCTCGGTGGAGTCATGGTGGTGGACGTCCATATCCAGTTCCACCATCTGGTCCAGTTCAAAAGCCTCCACGGCGTTGCTCGCCACCATGCGCATGGTGTCGCAGACAAAATACAAGACGTGATGGTCCTTGAGGAACTCAGGGTACTTGGAGAAGATCGTGCTTTTCTCCGGATCATCCGTGTCGCTCTCGAGCGCCACCAGCCCATCGCGCCGCGCCCGGCCAAAGAGTTCGTACATCATCTTCAGCGTGTTCATATAGCTTGCCTTGCTGAATCTCGACCCCTTGATGATCCCCGGCAGGCCAGAGGCGATATTCTTCAGGATGTGGAGCGGGTTGGAAATCAAGAGTGTTCCCATGCCGGCTCCGGCGATGATCAGCAGTTCTGCCGGCTGCACGAGCACCTTGAGGTTCCCGTGCTCCATCAAGTAGCCCCCGGCCACGGCTCCGAACACCACCAAGATTCCGATGATCGCGAACACCTGAGTCACCCTTCCACACTTACGGAGTTTCTGATGCAGAAAGCACGACGGCGCAATTGCCGCCGTTGGCTGCTGCTTGTTGAAGCGCTCTTCCTGTCCGGTCCAAGAGTGGGACAAGGTCCTCCGCGACTCCCAATGCCGTACCGCCCACTGAAACTGTGACCGATAATTGATCGCCCCACCAAACGATCTCGGAGGATTGCGCGAGCCGCTTCAGGCGCTCGGCGGTAGTCAATAAGTCAGGCTCGCTGCAATTCGCGACGATGGCGAGGAATTGGTCATCCGCCCAACGGCCCAAGAAGTCTGCGGGGTCGAGGCCGTTGCGCAGTGTGCGCGCGACGACATTCAAGATAGCCTCAGCCGCGTTCGGGCCGTGAGTTGCTGTCAAGTTATCCATCTGGTCCAACTGGATGCACAGCAGGCCAAACGGGATGAGGTGCTCGGACGCGAACTTGAGGCGTTCCAGCAGATGTGATTCCGTATAAGGATAGTCAGGAAGCTGCGTGACCGGATCCAGCCCATGGCCGACAGCCAACTTAGACTCCGGGCGGTGGCGTGACGAGACAATCGGCCTCTCGACAAAGCTCTCCACCGCGCCAACCACATGGCCGTGGGCGTCCCGGATGGGAACTGCTCGCAGGCTGACGGGGACAGCGTAGCCTGACTTGTGGTGCAGGTAGACGCGTGACTCGCGGGCCTTCCCGTCGCGCATCGCGGCCAGCAGTGGGCAGGAATTCTCGCAGAGCGCCCCCTTATTCTCCTGAAACTTGATCAAGAGGATCTCGCCGCAAAAGTGCCCAAGCACGTCCTGCCGCAAATAGCCGGTTATCTCTTCCGCTCCATCGTTCCAGAAGCTTATTTTTCGCTCCCGGTCCACGATACACACCGCCGTCTGCAAACTTTCCAGCGCGGTGCGGAACAGTTCTGCGCTTTGAAGGTCCAGCATCTTTCAACCTCTTAGTCTCCTTATCGGCGGAAAGTGGTTTTGCCTTGAGGCGGTCATCGGCCTAACGGAACACTGATTGCAATTGGAAGGTGCCGTTCCGCTCGCGATGAAAACTCAGGGCGGCGAAAAGGGCTGTTTGCGCAAAGTTGTGATATGGTATGCCCATTATGAATACCAAAAATGTCTTCTCACGTCGTTCTTTTCTTGGTGTTATGGCAGCGGCGCCGTTCGTGGCGGCCGCGCTTCCTTTTAAACATACTCCGGTCGGCCTGGAGCTCTACTCGGTTCGCGACGAGTTGGATAAGGACCTGGAAGGCACCGTTCGCGGTGTGGCAAAGATCGGTTACCAGTGCGTGGAGTTCTACTCGCCTTACTACGGCTGGACCACCGACTACGCCCAGAAGGTTCGCGCGGAAATGGATGGGCTCGGCATCCATTGCTACTCGACTCACAACGATTTGACATCCTTTACCCCGGATGGCGTCGGCAAAGCAATCGAATTGAACAAAATCCTGGGAACTCGCTACATCGTGCTGGCGCATCCCGGCGATGTGAACGGCCTGGACGGCTACAAGCACGTGGCGGAAGTCGTGAACAAGGCCAACGACACGATGAAGGCCCAGGGCCTGCACGCGGGCTATCACAATCACGACGCCGAATGGAGCCCCATCGACGGGCAGAAACCCATCGAGGTGCTGCGAGCGGCATTCGACAAGAGCGTCATGTTGCAATTCGATGTTGGGACCTGTGTGGCCGCCGGCAGCGATCCGGTAGCGTGGGTCAATGAAAACCCGGGCCGCATCCGCTCCATGCACGTCAAGGACTGGTCGCCGCAGAGAGGATACAAGGTGCTAACCGGCGAAGGAGTCACCCCGTGGACCAAGCTGTTCGCTGCCGCCGAAAAGGTGGGCGGAATCGAGTACTACTTGATTGAGCAGGAAGGCAGCGATTACCCGGAGATGGAGACCGCGCAGCGGTGCCTCGCGGCGTTTCGTAAATTGCACGGGTGAGAGTGATTGACGATTTTCGAATGGCGAATGCCGATTGACCAGCGTTGATTCCGAATTGCAGCGCGTAGCGGCACTGTCATTCTGACTCCGCACTTTGATCCGCAAGGCGCCAACGATAAACTCCGCGCAATAAACCTTGGCGCGCGTTGACCCGCTGGCCGCGCTACGTTGAGAGTAGACGCGTGAGCAATTTCTTGGCGCAACTGCGGGAGCACGGCGTGGCCCTATGCCGGGGGGCCTTACCGCTTGACTCGTTAGCCTTAGTGCGCGACGCCGCCGCCAGGTGCTTTGCCGCAATCGAGACCGGGCAGCCGCTCCCTGGCCATTACCGGTATAACCGCTTTTCCCATTCCGTTCTCTTGCCCGCGCTGCTCGATTTTGGCTGCGACAGTTCGCTGCAACTCCTCGCCCCGCTGACAGAATCTGGTCTGGACCTGTCTCTTTCCGACGTCGTGGGGTGTGGCCTCGTCCCTAGCATGGAAGAATCGTGGGTGAGAAAAAAGGACGCGCCGCGGCACGCTCCGAAAGCCCACCATCCCCAGGACTGGCACCAGGATGGAGCCTTGGGTGTCCGCTTCCCGACGGCGCCGGGGATCGCCGTCCCCATGACCCGTCTCGTAACTTGCTGGCTTCCGTTGAACCCCTGCGGGACAGATTCTCCGGGCCTCGAGTTCATCCGGCGCCGGCAGGAAGCGTTGCTGCACTTCACGGAGCTCAACGACGCCAACCTACGCCGGCGTTTTGCGTCGGACGAGTTCTGGGCGCCCGATTTGGATTTAGGCGACGTCTTGGTTTTCCTGAACGGCACTCTTCATCGGACGTACCTTCAGCCGAGGATGGAGCACGATCGGGTGAGCACTGAGTACCGGCTGTTCCCTGCGGCTTAAAGCCTCTGGGTGCCCGGGAGCTTGCTGAGATTTCGATCGAAGGTGCCAAGGGGAAGGTGTCCGGCCTTGCGTGCCAATTCAAGCAGGAGGCAGTCGGAAAAGCTCACGCTGGGCCGCTCGCGGAAACGCTCCAGGGCGGCACTGACCACGTCCGAGTCTTCGAGCGTGAGGCTCTTATGGCCAAGAAGCACTTCAACGGCTGAGGCGATCTCCGGCGGTCGGCGATCATAAACCGCCGCCAGGACCCAGACGGTTTCGGCGAGAGCGAGGGTGGAAACCCACACTCCCTCCTCTGCCCAACGGGCGGCCGCCACAACTTGCCGGGGATCGTCCCGCATCATGAGCCTAACCAAAACGTTGGTGTCAACGGCGCGCATGGCGCTTCCGCACGTACTGCCGGATTCCTTCGGTTAGTTCCGCGACGGTTCGCGGCTTGGGTGGCCCAGCCGGGAAGAGAGCGCGGTGAACGTCCTCCCAACTGTATCGTCCCAATCGCCGCACCACGATCTTCTCGCCCTCTTCGTCCCATTCGAGCACCGATCCCGGACCGACACCCAATCTGCGGCGAACTTCCGCCGGTACGGAGATTTGACCCTGGGTTGTGACTTTAGAATGAGCCAATGCCATGGGGGCATCTTACCATGGTAATGGATTCAAGCGCGAGGCAGAAGCACACTGCGCGAAAAATCCGCGAAAATCGAGCTTGGTTAGCGCTAAAATGGCCCGCGTCCGGAATCCCGTTGATTTGGAGCAAAACTTGAATCCCCATGCCAGTTCGCGATTCACATCAATCTCTCGAACCATCTTTATTCCAACATTCCTGATATCTTGCGCACTGCTTCTCAGCGCTCTCCCTGTGTCGGCACAAACGGATCTAACCGGCTATTGGGTCCTGCGCGTGCCCACCGGCGACGGCACCTTCCACGAGTCGTTCCTCGATCTCAAACAATCCGGCGAGAAGATCACCGGCAGGATCTTAAGAAACGGCCGCGAGACGCCGATCACGGACGGGACTTTCACCGATGGCAAACTGCACATGGTGGTCACCACCCATTTTCAGAGTACCGAGCGCACGATGACCTACGACGGCACGATGAAGGGCGACAAGATTTCTGTAAGCGTGCAGTTTCCGGGGCGCGACGCGATTGTCGGTGCTGCGGAACGCACGACCGCCGAAGCCGCGCTCCCTCCCGCGCGCCTGCCCACGCCGGCGCTCCACGATGTTCCTGACAACGGTTTGGCGCGCACGCCCCCGATGGGTTGGAACAGTTGGAACAAGTTTGCCGGCAAGGTGACCGACGCGGACGTGCGGGGCGTGGCTGACGCTATAGTGACCTCAGGCATGAAGGATGCCGGCTACCTATATGTCAACATCGACGACACCTGGGAGGCCGGCCGCGACGCGCAGGGAAATATCACCACCAACAAGAAATTTCCCGACATGAAGGCGCTGGCCGATTACGTTCACTCCAAGGGATTGAAGATCGGAATCTACTCGGGACCCGGCCCCAAGACCTGTGCGGGCTATGAAGGCAGCTACGGGCACGAGGAGCAGGACGCGAATACTTACGCCGCCTGGGGTTTCGATTACCTCAAATACGATTGGTGCAGCGCCGGCGAGATCTACAAGCCCCAGGACATGCAGGCCGTCTACCAGAAGATGGGTGATGCGCTGCAAAAGACCGGGCGGCCCATCGTCTTCAGCCTCTGCCAATACGGGCTCGCCGACGTCTGGAAGTGGGGTCCGAAGGTCGGCGGAAACTCTTGGCGGACTACGGGCGACATCAGCGATCATTGGAAAAGCATGGAAGGCATCGGCTTCAGGCAATTCGATATCGCTTCTTATATCGGCCCCGGCCACTGGAACGATCCCGACATGCTGGAGATCGGCAACGGCGGGATGACGGCGGACGAATACCGCACCCACATGAGCCTGTGGTCGATGCTGGCCGCGCCGCTGCTGGCGGGCAACGATCTGCGCACAATGAGCGAGGAGACAAAGTCAATCCTGATGAATAAGGAAGTGATCGCCATCGACCAGGATCCCGAGGCGCATCCCGTGAAGAAAATCTCCGAGCAAGGCGCGCTGGTCGTCGCGGCGCGTCAGCTTAAGAATGAAACGTGGGCGGTGGGGCTTTTCAATCGCGGAGACGCGGCAGCAAAGATGAACGTCGCTTGGTCAGATCTGGGACTGCACGGCAAGTTGAAGGTCCGCGACCTCTGGGCGCACAAGGACCTTGGCAGAGTCGCAGACCAGTTCTCCGCCGACGTCCCCTCGCACGGCGTCGTGCTAATTACGGTAAAGCGGTAGAGACGGGACACGGGGTACGGGAATCGGGATACGGGGGACGGGGTCGGTCTAGCCCCTGACCCGTGGAGGAGCCGGTGAAGCGAAGTAGGACCTCGAAATCAGACGTGGCATTCCTTTTCGACCTTGACGGCACCCTGATCGACAGCGTGTACCAGCACGTGCTGGCTTGGCGGGAAGCGCTGGAGGAGGCGGGCATTAAGCTTTCCGTCTGGCGCATTCACCGCCGGATCGGAATGAGTGGCGGACTTTTCATGCACGCGCTGTCCCGCGAGACCGGGTGCCATGTTACTCGCGAAGAGGTGGCGAAATTGCTGCGGTCCCACAAGGAGGCTTACCTCCGTCAGGCGAAGCAGGTGCGTCCGCTTCCCGGCGCGCGGGAACTGTTGGCGTATCTCACCAGGAGGGGAGTTCCCTGGGCCATCGCCACCAGCGGCCGCCTGGAAACGGCGCAGGGCGGACTCGATGCTCTGGGATTAAAGCGCAGCGATCCGGTCATCACCCGCGATCAAGTCTCTCACGCTAAACCCGATCCGGATCTCTTCCTCGCTGCCGCCGAACGCTTGGGCGTGGCCATTACGGATGCTGTCGTCGTGGGGGACAGTGTGTGGGACCTTCTCGCGGCGCGGCGCTGCCGGGCGTTGGGAGTGGGCTTGCTCTCGGGCGGGTACGGCCAGGACGAACTGGAACTCGCAGGGGCGTACCGCGTTTATCAGGACCCCGCCGACCTCCTGCAGCACCTCGACGAAGTCGGCGTGCGATCGCAGGAATAGCGGAGCCTGCCAGCATGCCTGCGACGTTTGAATTGGACGGCGGTACTTTCCGAAGGGGGAACGGAAAAAGCAGACGGGGCTTGGAGAGAGTCTGTAAGCCAGCGCATGCTTTGTTGGAGGCCAGGGACTGGGACAAGTTCTTTCGGCCTGCGCACCCTCGATCGGTGGCCAGGGATAGGCCGCGGACCTACAGAACAGGTCTACGCCTTGGGTACCGAGCTAGCTTGGGGTTGGACTCATCAGTTGCGAGAATATGGTTCGACCGGCATTCATTCTTCCTTCCTCTCGTGCGTTTGGAATGGAAAAAGAACAGCCGGGATTTCAAATCGTTTTGACCGAAATCACTCTCTAAGCTCATATCGCAGTGCGACTTAGACGAAAACTCGCGTCTGACAGGTGGACAGTACTGAATTCAAATTTCAAATCTGAGCTTTGTCGATTTCCCCTGGCCGCGGCCGAATAAACTGATTCACAGCTCTGCACGTTTCCGCTACATTCTTCCTGCCATGCAGTCCATTGTCCGGGGGCGAAGCCTTTTGGGACTTCCGCTCTTGCGCGCGCCGTGGGTTCGTTTAAGAATAGGACCTCGAAGCGTGGTATGTGGAAAATGATATCGCCCGTAGCGCCGAACTTTAGAATCTGCCTTCACTTAAACGTGGGGTTGGAATGTGCCGGGCTGATCCGGGCGCTACAACGGTTAACGTTCGACTTTTTTCTGACGTGAGGATCCAACGATGCAAACGAAGATGCAATCCATGGCGAAGCCTATTTCCTTCCTTCTTACCCTTTCCGCTGCGGTGTTGATGATGCCGCCCATCATCGCGGGAGCCGCGTCCTCGCAGGTCGATACCCTGGTGCGAGGCTTCCCAACGTTGGATGAATTGGAAGCGCACTTGGGCATTCCAACCCCCCCGGAAGGCGCGAATTCCCACCCGCAGTCGAAGGTCAATGGCCCTTCCGCGGGCGGTGGAGGATACATCCTCCCGGTCAGCGCGCGATGGTTCACGGCCACAACAGCCTCCGACCCTTTCAGTGCGTGGGTGGACCCCAAGACCGGGCAGCCGGCGAAGCCGCTGGCCTCATTCCTTGCTGATATCGACGCGGCGGGAAAGCAAGCCGGCGCCCTGAGCAGACAAATCAGTTGCTACAACGACAATCCCGTCAACAAGTATTTACTCGATCGGTTTAGCATTAGCGCCAGCACGAGTTACGGCACGAACATTACGGGTATATTTGTAAACGGCATCGGTTTGGGAACATTTCAGCAAACCCTCCTCCAAACTTACGGCCTCACTTACAACTTGCCTCTCCTCCAGCGGTACACCAAAAGTTCCAAGTGGACCCGGGTCCTCAGCGGATGGAACATCAGCGCCAGCGTGGGCGCCATGCCGGACCTTGGCCAGACGTTCGAACTGAGGCAACTGCTCAACAATTTGCAGCTTACCTACTCTTTCGCGATCAGCTACAACCTTAATAGTTCGACCCTGAGGAAGATACACGACGACCAATATGATGAGGAGGCTGCGTTGGCCAAGGTTAACGGTCGCGCTGCCGCCGCCCGCGAAGAGATGCTCAAGGCCATGGCCCTTCGAATCGACGCCTTGTCGAAGAATCCTCCCGTCCGGGACACGCGCGTGAGTTCCCTGCGAGAGCTTTATCCGCAGTTTGAACTCTATCAGGAGCGGTACGAGCAAGCCGCCTCGTGTGACGACCGGATGGAAGACTTTTTCACGCTGAAGGGCCTGGCGCTCAGTTTGTTGACTGTGGCCGGCTACGACCGGCCTGACAATTCGGGGAGCAGCCTTCTGCAAACATGGAAGAAAGCGAAGTTTGCCTGTGGTTCAACCCTTTAGCGTGCGCGGTAAGACAAACGCCCAGCACTGCAATAATAAGGACTTAGCTGCCCGGATACTTCAGGTCTTCAATGTAAAAAAAGTAAAGGATGGGCGTAACTCGACATCCCGGCGAAGCGTCTAAAACTTTTGGTAGAGGAGACAGGCCTTGACGAAGGTAAGTTCTCGCATTGTGATAATTTTAACTGGGCTCTTATTGGCTTGTGCGCTGGCAACTGCCGCGCCTGCCCCCCAGTACGCACCGTCGGCTGCGATTGCGAAGGCCGTCGGGGATATAACCCAGATCCAGGCCGGACGCCTGACTTTGCACACGGACAAGGGCGACGTTCAAGTAGCGCTGGCGGAAGGGGTTAAGGTGCTGCGCGGCTCGAAGGACTTGAAGACCACAACCCCCATTGCGGTGAGCGATCTCGTGGTGGGTGATCGGGCCGTGGTTCTTGGCCACCTCGCTGGAGACCAGCAAACCATTCAGGCTTTGCGAGTTGTGGTGATGACGAAGGCCGACATTTCCGGCGTGCATGAAGCCGAGGTGCGGGAGTGGCAGACGCGCGGCATTGAAGGTGTGGTAAAAGCCATCGACCCGGCCAACAATCAAATCACCATTGCCGTGCCAAACCGCCCGCCGACGCCGGGAAATCTGACTCATCCCGTGGTTCTTACCACGACCCCGCAGACCGTCCTCTTGCGTTACGCTCCAAACTCCATCAAGTTCGCCGACGCCCAGACCACCAATATCGCGGCGGTGAAAACTGGGGACCAAATGCGCGCGCTGGGGACCAAGAGCGATGACGGCAGCCACTATGCCACAGAGAAGATTGTTTTCGGGACTTTCCACAACATCGGGGCAACAGTGGTATCCGTCGACGCGCAAGCGAACACCTTGACCGTCAAAAACTTGGGGACCAATAAGCAGATTGTGGTGCACACCGACGCGGATACCAAAATGCACCAACTCCCTGAATTCCTGGCTCGGATGATCGCCGGACTCAGTTCCGGTGCGGCAGCAGGTGGGCCTGGGGCTGGAGGCGCGCCTGCGGGCGGGCCCCCAAGTGGGGGCGCGGGCGGAGGTCCGCCTAGTGGTGGCCCCGGAAGTGCTGGTGGGTCTGGCGGCGGTTCCGGTGGGGGCGGCGGAATGCGGCGCGGCGGAATGGGGAACCTCAGCCAAGCGCTCGACATCATGCCAGTTGTAACTCTTAATGACCTCACTCGCGGGGAGCCGATCGTCATTTTTAGCTCGGAGGGCACGAGCCCTTCGGAAGTTACTGCAATATATATACTTACTGGCGTGGAGCCGATCTTGGCCGCACAGCCCAAGGGTGGCGGAGACGTGAACTTGGGTTCATGGAACCTGAGTGCCGGCGGCGGTGGTGGCGGCGGAGAAGGTGGGCCTTAGAATAGCATCATTAGAACAGTTTCGTAATGTCAGTCAGTTGGGATTTATTCTAGAACCTTAGATTGACCCCATAAACCCCTCGCATCAGAACACCCTTTGGTGATTTCCGCGCGGAACACTATAAGAGGAGAAATAAACTTGTCACGAAAAGTCTATCGGACGCCTTACGGATTCTTGCTCTTACTTTTGTTTTTACCGGCTCTCGCTTTCGCCCAGACTTCCAGCCCCAGTTTGCAAGGGCAAGTTCTTGATCCTTCGGGGGCGGCCGTTCCCGCTCTCTCCGTCACCGTGGTGGGTTCTGGGGGCGCCAAAGTGGTGGTGCAGACCGACGAACAAGGCAAGTATGCCTTCCGCAGTCTGGCTCCGGGCACATACACCTTAACCATTACGCTTCAGGGGTTTGAAGATTTTGTGAAGCCCGGTATCGTTGTCGCCCGCGGCCAGTCGCCGGTGGTGAATGCCCAATTGTCGGTAGCCGTGGCCAAGCAACAGATCACGGTGACGGATACGACCACGAAGGTCAGCGTTAGCCCCGATGAAAACGCCAGTGCTCTGGTGATCAAAGGCAAGGATTTGGAAGCGCTCTCCGACGACCCGGACGAGTTGGAATCGGAACTTCAAGCCTTGGCAGGGCCCTCGGCCGGCCCCAACGGCGGCCAGATCTATATTGATGGGTTTACCGGCGGTCAATTGCCGTCCAAATCTTCCATCCGCGAAATCCGCGTCAATCAGAATCCTTTTTCCGCGCAATACGATTCCTTGGGATACGGAAGGATTGAAATCCTGACCAAACCCGGCACGGACAAACTGCATGGCCAAGTTTTCGTCAGCGGGAATGACTCAGATTTTAACACGCGGAATCCTTTCGCGACCGACATCCCCGGCTATCACTCTGAGATGTTCAATGGAAACGTCGGAGGGCCCATCAATAAGAAGACTTCCTTCTATATCGACGGGCAGCGCCGCGATATCGAAGACACCGGCATCGTGAACGCCACCGTCTTGGACCCGAATCTCAATCTGACCACTCTCGTCGAGGCGGTCCCCACGCCCCAAACGCAGACTAACTTCAGCCCCCGAATCGACACACAATTCGGCAACAACAATACGTTGACCGTGCGTTATTCGCTTTGGCAAAACAGCGAGAACAATAATAACGTGGGGCAGTTCAATCTTCCCTCGGCAGCTTACAACTCCACCGAAAGGTATCAATCCATTCAGTTGAGTGACGCTCAGGTGATCAACGAGAAGGCGGTCACGGAAGTTCGATTCCGCTACTTCCGCGACGACGAGCATCAAAACCCCGCCAATTCCCTGCCGACGGTCTCCGTTCTTGGCGCCTTCGTGAGCGGCGCTTCCAACGCGGGCGCCATTGACACTTCTTCGAATGCCTACGAATTGCAGGATTACACCTCGGTTACTCTGAAGAAGAACTTCCTGAAGTTTGGCGCCCGGTTCCGGGATAACCAGGAATCCGCCAGCTCCAACGCCAACTTCTTCGGCACTTTCACCTTTCCCTCGATTACGGCCTATCAAATCACCGAACAAGGCTTGCAGCAGGGTTTGACCATCGCCCAAATTCAGGCCAACGGCGGGGGCGCAAGCCAGTTCAGCTTGATTGGTGGAAATCCTCTCGCCGGTGTGAATGTCTTTGATTTCGAACCGTATGTGGAGGACGACTGGAAGGCGCGCCCCAACATGACCATTAGCGGAGGGTTGCGCTTTGAAACGCAGAATCACATTAGCGATCATGCGGACTTCGCGCCGCGGGTCGGCATTGCCTGGGGATTGGGGAGAGGTAAGTCCGCCAAGACCGTGCTCCGCGCCGGCTTTGGAGTTTTCTACGACCGCTTCGCCGAGAACTACATTCTCAACGCCGAGCGATTGAACGGGATCAACCAGCAGGAGTACGTCGTCCCTACACCCGATTTCTATCCTACTATCCCGCCGATCAGCACGTTCTCAGCCAGCGCGATGACCTCCGCGATTTATCAGATTGCTCCCAACCTCCGCACGCCGTACACCACCCAGTCGGGAATCGGACTGGAGCGGCAAGTGACCAAGTTCGTTACCGCCTCCGTCACCTATCTCAACACCCACGGCGTTCACCAGCTCCTGACGCGGGACATCAATGCGCCCGACCCGGCAAATCCCGGCGACACCCGGCCCAACCCCGCCTCTCCGGATTTGTATCAATACGAGTCCGCCGGTCTGTACAACCAGAACCAGATGATCGCGAATTTCAACGTTCGCGGTCGCACAGTCTCGCTCTTCGGGTTTTACACTCTCAGTTACGTTGACAGCAACACCGCGGGCGGCGGCAGCTTCCCCATGAATCAGTACGACCTGGACGAGGATTACGGTCGCGCCGCTTACGATGTGCGCAACCGCCTCTTCCTGGGTGGCAGTTGGAATTTGCCCAAGGGAATTCAACTCTTTCCCTTCGTTGTTGCGAATTCCTCTCCTCCCGTTAACATCGTTCTCAGCGATGACCTGGGCGGCGGAGAATACCTTCCCACTTTCAATGCCCGGCCTGCCTTTGCGTCGAGCCTTTCCAATCCCGCCGATGTGGTCAGCACCCGCTGGGGCACCTTTGACACCGTGCCCGTCCCCGGCGAGAAGATCATCCCCATCAATTACGGGACCGGCTACGACCAATTCACTGCCAACCTTCGCCTCAGCAAAACCTTCGCCTTCGGCAAGGAAGTGCAAGGCGGCAACTTTGGTGGCGGGGGCGGACCCGGGGGCGGCGGCGGACGTTACGGCCGGGGTCTCGGTGGCGGAGGGCTCAGCAGCATGGGCAACGGCGGAATGCAGGGCGCGCGCCCCGGTGTCCCCAACCGCCGGTTTAATCTCACGTTCAGCGTTTCCGCTCGCAACATCTTTAATAACGTCAATTATGCTTCGCCCGAGGGCAACCTGAATTCTCCCATCTTCGGCAAACCCTATGCCTTGGCCGGCGGATTCTTCTCCAGCAACGCCGCCAACAGGAGAATCGATCTTCAGGTACGGTTCAGCTTCTAAAAGACAATGACTTGCAAAATCGTAACCTTCACGGTCGCACTCAGCTTTTTGTGCGCCGAGGGATTAGTCCCTGCGGCCCCTCGACCTGCGGAAAGTAAGCCGGGCGAACTGGGGTGGGTGACCGCCTCGGGAACGCAGTTTCTGGATCCGTCGGGAAAGCCGCTGCTTCTACACGGACTTAATGTCGCAAGCAAGTCGCCAGATGCAGGATATGTTGGCGACCTTAAGCCAGATGATTTTGCCACGATTCGAAGCTGGGGCATGAATTGCATCCGGCTCGCCATCTTTTGGGACGGTCTTGAGCCACAGCCCGGACATTTTGACCGCGGGTACCTCGACCGTATTGCCCAGCGAGTGGCGTGGGCCAAAACGCAGGGACTTTACGTCCTGCTGGACATGCACCAGGACCTCTACAGCGTCAAGTTCTCCGACGGCGCGCCCGCGTGGGCCACCCTCGACGAGGGCCAGCCCTTTACCCCCACCGCTGTTTGGAGTGACGCCTACTATTCCAGCCCCGCCGTTCAGTCTGCCCTCGACCACTTTTGGGCCAGCAGCCCTGCCCCCGATGGCGAGGGGCTTCAGGATCATTACGCGAAAGTGTGGCAATTTGTCGCTCAGCGCTTCCGCGACGAACCCGCCGTAATAGGTTACGACCTGATGAATGAGCCGTATCCAGGCAAGGACGCCCCGCGAGTGCTTCAGGCTACCTTCGGAAAACTCGCCGAACTTCTAACTATCCACTTTGGCCCCAAGGCACCCACCCCGGAAGAGCTATTTTCTATGGAAGGGACGGCGCAAGGGAGAAGGCAGATTGCCGAGTGGCTGAAGGATATGACGCTCTTTACGGAGATGCTGGAACCGGCCACGCCCATTATGCAAGCCTTCGAACGCGACCGTTTGATGCCCATGTATGTGCGCGTGCACAAGGCCATTCGCGCCGTGGATTCCCGGCACATCGTTTTCCTCGAACCTGCCATGTCCGCGAATATGGGCATCCCGAGCGCCCTCACACGGCTCAACGGTGCTAACGGCAAACGCGATCTCGAGCAGGCCTACGCTCCCCATGGGTACGACCTCGTTACCGATACGGATTCGATCGATTTGAATAGCAACGACCGGGTCGAATTCATCTTCCGCCGCCATGCGGAATTTGCCCGGACCTTGGAGATGCCCATGCTGGTGGGCGAATGGGGAGCGTTTTACGAAAATCCATCTGCCGCTAGCGCGGCGCGGTTCATTTCGAGACAGTTTGATCGGCTCGGTTGCGGCGACACATATTGGGACTACCAGCGCGACCTGGCCAGCTCACCCATCTTGCCTGCCCTGAAACGATCCCAGCAGCCGCCAGCGCATTGATCTCGGCGCGCCCAGGTTAATGATTGCCCCCGCCATTGACAGCCACGGCTTGGCGTCTTAAGATGACGATGTGAACTCAACAATCGCCGCGCCGGTCGACTGGGTAGAGGCCGTTGGAAATCTCCATTTTCCCTCGAAGGCGGACCATCGTCTCCAGAAACTGATGGACCGCAACAACGAGGGCCTCTTGCAGGAGTCTGAAAGAGAAGAGCTGGAAGCATTGGTCGAATTGAGCGAGCAATTGTCGCTTGTGCGTGGCGAGGCATTGCAGATTTTAGGCAAGCTGCCGTAATGAAGGTATCGGAAGAACTGTCCCGCGCAGTTCGGGCGCGCGCTGGCGCGCGATGCCAATACTGGCTTATGCACGAAAGCCTGGAAGGAGCCACGTTTCATATCGAGCACGTCCTCCCACAATGCCAGGGTGGGCGTTCTGATTTGGGGAACATCGCGTTGGCCTGCCCGGGATGCAATCTGCGTAAAGGCAGCAGGACCACTGCGGTTGACCCGGCAACGGGCGACAACGTGCAATTATTTCACCCTATCGGCCAACTCTGGTCGGACTACTTCCAACTCAAAGGCTAAGAAATCGAAGGAGTCACAGCCGTGGGCCGCGCCACCGTGGCCGCGCTGCACCTGAATCACTTCCGCCGTCAGCGCATCCGCGAAGTTGAAGAAACGTTCGGCCTCTATCCTCCGATTCGTTAAGGGATTCTTCCCGCCCACGCATCGGTCCCGCCCGCGTGGGGCCGGTTTGTGTGGATGTAGGGCCGAGCAGCGCTCGGCCCCGGGCCAGCGCCGCTGGCTCCTACATGCTGCTGCCTTCATTTTGCTGGCGGTGTCTCGGCTTCCAACTCCTTCAGCTTGTCCTTGGCATTGTCATTCGTCGGGTCCTTTTCCAGCGACTTCTTATAGCTCTCGATCGCCAACTGCTTCTGCCCCGACTTCATGTAGGCCTCGCCCAAGCTGTCGTAAACGCCGCCCGAATCGGGATAGATTTGCACGTTGAGCTTAAGCAGGTCGATGGCCTCGGGCAGGTGGTTCGCCGACATCAGTTCGTAGGACCACGCATTGACGGCATGCTGGTCGAGCTTGAAGTCGGCTTTTTCCTTCTGCATTGCCGCATAGACCTCGGCGGCGTGATCGAAGCCCTGGCGGCCCAGTTCCGCCCGGAAGGCCTCGAACGATGCCGGCAGACCCTTGGCCGGACGATAGTTCACCGACAGGAAGTGTCGGGGCGCGCCATTCTCGGCCGGAGTTTTCTTCAGATAGGCCAACGCTTCGGCGTTGTGCTTGAGGTAGGCGTCGAGGAACTGGAGCGTGTAACGAGCGATCCAGGCATATCCCGCGGTGCCGTCCTCGCGCTCATAGTCGGCCTTATGGTCGGCCGCGTAGCCCTTCCAGGTGTCCTCGTTGCGCTGATACATGGAACTATGCTCGACGTGGACCAACCCCAGCATGTGCACCGTGATCAAATCTCCGTGCGTCCATGCGTTCAACACGTTCGGGCCCTCGCTCTTGCTAGGATCCGTGAAGTAGCGAGCCTGATCTTCGAGTGTGATCTCCCCCTGGGCGAAGTAGAGTAAGGGAATGGCCATCTGCTCGGGATGCACGTCGCCGGCCTGCTTCACCAAACCGGGGAAGTAACGAAGGCTGCCGTCCAGCGCCACTAGGGCATCGATGCGATTGTCGCGCGCCGCGGCAAACAGGTTCGAGATGCCACCCCAACTGAACCCAGCCACGGCCACTCCCGCGAGATCCGTATCCGGCAGCGTCTGCGCGTATCCGATCAGAAAGGAAATATCGCGAGCCTGCGCGTTGATTCCCGGAACGTCGGCGGTCATACCGCGGGTGGTTACTCCCATGTCGGGGCTCGCGACGACGACATAGCCGTGGCTAGCGAGGTACTCGCAGAGGTCTGCGTTCTCCCAGGACATGGCGGAGAAACTGGGGGCATAGATCACCACAGGAAAGCGCCCGGCGGCCAGGGGAGCATCGCGCACCGCCCACAGAGGCATCGCCAGCGTGGGCTTCATGCCCTTAATCCAATCCTCCGAATCGACCGACATCCGCGGCTTGCTGAAACTGGTCTCGGTGGCCAGCAAGGCGCCATAGTCGCCCACGGTCATTGGCTTGGCGCTGCTCTGACCTGCGGGGTACCAGACGAGCGTTTGCAAGGGCCGGGCGCGCTCGCCTTGATAAGGCTTGCCGAGGTCGTCCGTCAGGCCCCGGTAGATGCGTGAGTAATCGTACTGCTGGACGACCTTCAATCCCACTACGTAGGACCCGGGCTTCTCCGTGAATCGGAAGAGAGACGCGTTCTGCGCGGACGTCGGGATCGAAGCAATAAAAGCCATGACAATGGACGCAACCACGCGGATTTGTGCACGCATCGAGTGAGCTCCACGAATCACAAAGTTCTTTGGACGATACCCAGTCGATAAAATACACGTCTCCACCCATGAAGGCAATCGCCAGCACCATCAGATATACTGACTTCCGACCGTATGAACTGCGTGCTGCATTTTTTCGCGCTTTGCCGGAGTCCGCATTGCGGCTTCGACCCGTTTCGCGCGTTCACGACGCGCCGCTGTATTCGGCTCGTACTAACTTTGGGGATCTGGTTGACGCTATGGTGCCCGGTGATTCATTGCATCCCTCAGGACGCGCCGCAATCGCCATCGGTCATCCTGATTTCCATCGACACCTTGCGCGCCGACCACCTCAGCTGTTACGGCTACGCCAAAATTCACACGCCGTACATCGATTCCTTCGCCGAAGGAGGTACACGATTTGCCCACACAGAGGCGCAGGTTCCCCTCACGCTCCCTTCGCACACGTCGCTGTTCACCTCTACCTACCCCTTCGAGAATGGTATCGAGGAAAACGGCGAGCGTGTTCCTGCCGGAGTGGTGACGCTCGCTTCCGTGTTGCAATCGCACGGTTACAAAACCGCCGCCTTCATCGGCAGCGACTTCCTCGACCGCCGCTTTGGTTTGGATCAGGGTTTCGATGTTTACGACAGCCCGTTCGGCCTCGAAGCCTCCAAGATGGATAATCCTCTGGCGATGAGCCTGCGGCGGGACGGCGCCTTGGTAGTGCGCGCCGCGCACCAATGGCTCGACTCCCATCGAGGCCAGCGGGTTTTCGTGTTTGTCCACCTTTTTGATTTGCATACTCCGTTCACCTTGCCGCCGGTAGTCGCGCGCCAGAAGGGTATCTCCCGCTACGACGCCCAACTTGAGTATGTTGACCAGGTGATGGGCAACTTCCAAGCCGAGTTGAGGACAGGGGGATGGTGGGATAAATCGCTGGTGGTTGTCTTCGGTGACCACGGCGAGGGCCTTGGCGACCACCAGGAAACCGACCACGGCTACTACGTTTACGAGAGCACGCTGCACGTGCCCCTGATCGTGCACTGGCCGCAGAAAACCGAGACTGGAAACTCGAAACTCGAAACTGGAAATTCGGCGCGAGTTTCCAGTTTCCAATTTCCAGTTTCCAGGTTCGATCCGCCCGTCGGACTGATCGATGTGGCGCCAACGATTTTGGATTATCTGCACGTGGCCGCTCCCGCTTCGTTCGAAGGGATGAGCCAACTCGGCGCGCTCAAGGCCGGAGAAGCCACGAGTCCGCGCGCCGTTTACAGCGAGAGCGTCTACGCCCACGACGCTTTTGGCTGGGCGCCGCTTCGCGCCCTGCGCGTGAGGAAATACAAATACATTCAGGCCCCGAAGGCGGAACTCTACGACCTCGACGCAGACCCGCGGGAGCAGCGGAATCTACTGTGCACGAATGCGGCGATGGCGGCGGAACTCCAGAACGAACTCACGCAAGTGCTGACGCGCTACGCTCCTTCCAAGCGCGCCACTCCTCCTGCCCTATCGCCCGAAACGCTGGCGCAGCTTGAGTCCCTCGGTTACCTGGCCGTCGAGCCGCGAAGCGATGGCGTCGGCACCACTGATGACGTACGGGCACCCCATGGCGTGCCCCGACCCGATCCCAAGGATCGCTTCGCAGAGCTCGAGCTTTATCAAAGCGCGTTTGTGGAATTTACCGAGGGGCACGCTGCTGCCGCCCTCCCTACGCTTCAATCGATTCTCGAATCAGATCCGCAAAACACCCTGGCGCGGTTCCATCTGGGTGAATGCTACCTTCAGCTCAAGCGCCCGCCAGAAGCTTTGCGCGAGTGGGAGACCGTGCTCAAGCTCGATCCGCAATACGCTCCAGCGGCCGAGGCCATTGGGCAGTATTGGATGACGCAGGGGGACTATGCGAAAGCCCGCCGTCGCTTTCAGCAGGTGTTGGCCTTAACACCCGAAAGCTACTCGGGCCACTTTCAATTGGCCCTCGCCGACGTACACCTGGGACTTCTCCCCGAAGCGCGCGAGCATTTGGAAACAGCCTGCAAAATCGCTCCCCACGACGAAGCCTGTGCCCGCGAATTGAAGTCAATCAGCCCAAAGTAGCGCGACCCCCGTCTTTGGGGTCCGCGGTTCTTACCGTGCAAGGACCGGGAGTCTCGACGATCGACGCCTGGACTTGAGTTCGGGAGCGCGTGTTAAGCGAAGAGCCGCGGACCTCAAAAGCGGAGGTCGCGCTACGGTCGCTTGACACATACTTTAGTTTAAACTAAATTATATTTCATGGACGCCGTCATTCTGGAAGCGATTGCCTCACCCCGCCGGCGCGAGATACTGCGCATGGTTTGGCGTGAGGAACAGGCGGCGGGAGAAATCCATCGAGCGATGCCGGACGTCACGTTTGGCGCGGTTTCGCTTCAATTGCGATCATTGCTTGCCGCGGGCCTTATCGAGGCGCGCACCCAACAGCGGAACCGGTACTACCGTGCCCGTCGTGAGGCGCTGGGGCCGGTAGCGGAAATTCTTGAGCGCATGTGGGATGAAGCGTTATGGAAACTTAAGTTGGCAGCAGAGTTGGAGGAATCACGCCGGGGCCCCAAACCGGGCACGCGAAAGCGCAGAAGCAAAAAATGAGAAAGGGAGGTGCTCATGTCAGAACTGCCATACCACCTGGACCGAACGGTTGTGATCAAGGCAAAGCCGGAGACGGTTTTCCGATTCTTCACCGACAGTACAAGATGGGCGAGTTGGTGGGGCGCCGGCTCGACCGTTGATGCCACACCGGGAGGCAAAGTTTACATCCGCTATCCCAACGGGGTGGAAACTCTGGGTGAGGTTTTGGAGGTCCGCCAACCCGACCTCATCGCCTTTACCTACGGGTACGCGAGCGGCAAGCCCATACCTCCTGGGGCCTCACGCGTCACGATTCGCCTGGAGCCCGACGAAGCCGGAACGCGGCTGCATTTGCGGCACGAATTTGCGGATGCCGGTGTACGTGATGTCCACGTGCAAGGGTGGCGGTTTCAGCTTTCCCTGTTCAGCAATGTGGTGGCGAACGAGGTCTACGCGGACGCTGCGAAGGCGGTGGACGCCTGGTTCAGCGCTTGGGCGATTGCGGACGACAAACCGCGCGAGGAGTTGCTTGCCAAGACCGTTACGCCGGAAATTCAGTTCCGAGATCGCTTCAGCGTGCTGGACGGACTCGCCGATCTTACGGCCCATACGGGCGCTGCCCAGCGTTTCATGCCGGGAATTGTGCTCAAGCGTAAAGGGGATGTGCGCCAGTGCCAGGGTATGGTGCTCGCGGATTGGGTCGCCGTGGATGGCGAGGCCAAGGAGCGGATGTCCGGAACAAACGTCTT
The DNA here is from genome assembly GCA_964501985.1 of uncultured Acidobacteriota bacterium. GTDB lineage: Bacteria > Acidobacteriota > Terriglobia > UBA7540 > UBA7540 > Bog-366. The sequence continues at coordinate 24,316 of CAZCVY010000073.1, forward strand.
CGGGTTCACTGTGGATGGGAAGATCGCTTCCGTGACCGGCTTCACGAACCCGCCCGCAGGCTAGCCGGCATTCTTTACCAGATTTGACTCCGATGCCTCCGGTTGGACCCGCGAACCAACGAATCCCAGGCCAAACGGCCTGGGATTGCTTGCGGAGCTTTAGACTGCGCCAGCTTGGTGCCGCTTTCCTCCCCGCGAGCTTGCTCGCGGGATTTCGCGACCTGACCGAAGCAGGTGATTACGCAGAACAAACGGGATCACATTCAGATTCCTCCTGAACTATAATGAAAACCCCGGCTTACACAACTGCAGGGAGCCTTCGATGCGCGGGCGGAACAGGGCGCACGGATCCTGGTTGCGATTGGCAGCCTTGTGCTGTTCGCTAGTGCGGCGCTGCATTCGCTCGCTGCTTACCCAGGACTTTCGAACGCGCTGAGTGCATCGAATTTGAAAGCGGCTTTGAAGGGGCCCTTGCGTGCGGTGTTCCTTTTGGTGGCATGGGACTGGATCGTCATTGCGATTGTCGCGCTACTGGCCGCCTTCACAAAAACGAAGCTGCGCAAGATCCTCGTCTTGTTCTGCGGCGTGGCAGTTCTGGCCGAAACGGCACTGACCCTGGCCTTCATCGGCGTGTTTGTGGGCAACGAGATGATTGGTTCGGCGGCGTTGTTGCTTATTGTTGGGGGCCTGCTGATTCAGAACGACCCCGCTGAATAATTCCCGCCACGCTGAGAGTTGAGATGCGCCGACCGACTTCCGTATCGTCACTCGGACGCTATCTCAGCGGTCGGCTGACGCCCGTTGGGCTCAGACCAGGACGCAGCTACACGAATTCCATCGATAAGAACTAAGCAGGCAAGAAGTTGACGCCCGGTTTGCCGGGGATGATGCGGCCGATGGTCCAAAATTTCTCGCGGTGCTTCTTGAGGTAGGCGGTTACGTTGGGCAGGTTGCGGGGGGAAACGATCAGAAGCATGCCCAGACCCATGTTAAAGGTTCGCAGCATGTCGTCGGGCGGTACATTGCCGCGTTTGGCAATCAAATCATAGATGGGGAGAACGGGCCAGCTTCCCAACTGAACTTCCGCGCTGACGTTGGCAGGAAGGATTCGCGGGGTATTGTCGGTAATCCCGCCGCCGGTAATGTGCACCAAGCCTTTCAACCAGCCGTGCTTGAGGAGAGGCTGAACGGTGGGCCAATAGCACCGATGCGGAGCGAGCAGCACATCCCCCAGTGCCCGGCCGAGTTCCGGCAGGCGTTTCGTCAGGGGTAGGCGCTCCTGCTCGATCAAGACCTTCCGCGCCAGCGAATAGCCGTTGGTGTGCAGGCCGAGCGATGGAAGCCCCAGGATCGCGTCGCCCGGCCGGATACCGCTGCCGTCAATGATTCGGCTGCGTTTGACCCAGCCCACAATGCAGCCCGCCAAATCGTATTCATCCTCGGGGTAGAAGCCCGGCATTTCCGCGGTTTCGCCGCCCACGAGGGCGCAGCCCACTTTGCGGCAGGCACCGGCCAATCCTCGAACAACGTCGGTGACCACCTTCGGGTGCATCTTCCCGGTCGCCAGATAATCGAGGAAAAAGAGCGGCGCCGCACCATGCACGGCAATGTCGTTGACGCAGTGGTTCACCAAGTCCGCGCCGACGGTGTTGTGGCGATTGAGGGCGAAGGCGAGCTTCAGTTTGGTGCCGACGCCATCCACACTCGAAACCAGCACGGCATCGCGCGGGAGTCCCTGCAAAGAGAAGAATCCGCCGAAAGCGCCGACCTCCCGCAAAACACGGGGACTGAAGGTGCTGCGTGCCAACTGCTTGATGCGAGCTTTAGCCAGGCTTGCCGCGTCAATATCGACGCCAGCGTCACGATAGAGCATAGAAGAACGGGGTACGGGACACGGGATGCGGGGAACGGGATGCGAGCGCCAAGATTACGAGCCAGATTTCAAGGGCCGAGATTCTCGCCGAGTTTAAGGCCGCGACGCCTATGCTTGTCCCGTATCCCGTGTCCCGTAATCCCGTGTCCCGTGCTTAGAACGTTTGTCCGGTCCTTTTCCAGCGTGTCTGTTTCAAGAAGTTCCAGACAATCGACGCGTCGAACTTCAGCCTCGCTTCCAGCGTTTCGGCGGTCCAGTCTTTGGTGGGCGCATCGTACGACCAGTACACAAACAGCGGCTCACCCACCACATTTTCAAGGGGAACGAATCCCCAGAAGCGGCTGTCGAGAGAATTGTCGCGGTTGTCCCCCATCACAAACAGATAGCCGGGCGGAACGTGCAGGCCGTCGCTCCGAATGAAGTTGGGCATTTCGCGCGTCCAGGCCGGATCCAGCCCCCACGCCGCGGGAAGGGTCTCCAGAAGACTGGGGGTAGGCGGAAAGTCGTCACGCAGCGGCAGCGACGTGGGATATTGGAATTGCGTGTAAGGTTCGAACAGCGGCCGCCCGTTGAGAAAAACCTTCTTGTTTTCGATCTTCACCACGTCGCCGCCGACCCCGATCACGCGCTTGACGAACATAACGGACGGGTTGCGCGGATAGCGAAACGCCACGATATCCAGCCGATGAATTTCCCTGAGGGGTGGCAAGCGAAGTGAGGTGTAGGGCAAGCGTGGACCGTAGAGCAGCTTGTTCAGGAAAACGTGGTCGCCGATCAGGATCGTCGATTCCATCGAGCCCGTGGGAATAACGGTTGCTTCCGCCACAAAGGTGCGAATGCAGAGCACCCCCACCAGCACGATCAGTAGGGAGCGGAGAGTCTCCCACACGGTCTCCTGGTGTTCGTGCTTGGCGGGCACGCTTTCCACCGCCGGTTCCGGGGGAGACAGCTCCTCCATCTGAGGTTCGGGTGTTTCCATCCGTATCAACTCCGATTGCGTATGGCGATGAGCGGTTCCTGAATGGCGGTGGGATACTCGCATGTATAACACGCCAGGCAGAACTGGCCCTGGGTATCCCCGATTGCGGTTCGCATTCCTTCGATTGAAACGTATCCCAGGGTATCTGCTCCTAAGAATTCTCGTATTTCTTCCACAGAGTGTGTGGCCGCGATCAGTTCCTTCCGCGTCGGCGTGTCGATGCCGTAAAAGCAGGGCGACACCGTAGGCGGACAACTGATCCGCATGTGCACCTCGCGGGCTCCCGCCTCTCTTACGATGCGTACTATCTTGCGACTGGTTGTTCCGCGCACCAGGGAATCGTCAACCAGCACCACGCGCTTACCTTCCATCAAGCTGCGCACGGGATTGAGTTTCAGCTTCACCCCGAAGTCGCGAATGGCCTGGGTGGGTTCGATAAACGTGCGGCCCACGTAGTGGTTGCGGATCAGACCTATCTTCAAAGGAATGCCGGATTCCTCGGCAAATCCCGTGGCGGCGGGAACGCCGGAGTCGGGGACGGGAACCACGACATCGGCATCCACGGGATGTTCGCGCGCCAGGCAGCGGCCCAGATTTTCGCGACTTTGCTGAACCGAGCGACCGAACACCATGCTGTCGGGGCGGGAAAAATAAACATGCTCGAAAATGCATTGCGCCCCATGCGCGGGTGGGGCGAAATGCAGCGACGTCACGCCCCGGCTGTCCAGAATCACCATTTCGCCCGGCTCGACGTCGCGAATGTACTGGGCGTCAATCAGATCGAAAGCGCAGGTTTCCGACGCCAGCACGTAAGCGCCGTCAAGTTTTCCCAGGCTGAGCGGACGGAAGCCTCGCGGGTCGCGAATTCCGTAAACCGCATCCTTGAAAAGCATGACCAGGGAATAAGCTCCCACTACTTTGTCGAGCGCTTCCGCAACGGCTTCGGGAATGCCCGCCTGGCGCGAGCGGGCGAAATAGTGCAGGATAACTTCAGTGTCGCTGGTGGTTTGGAAGATATCCCCCCGTGCTTCCAGCTCCTTGCGGACGGCGGTGGCATTCACCAGGTTGCCGTTGTGCGCAAGCGCTACCTGACCCTTGTTGCAGCTCACCTTCAGCGGCTGGGCATTTCGGAGGTCGGTGTCGCCGGCAGTGGAGTAGCGGGTGTGGCCAATGGCATGCCTTCCCGGCAGGCTCTCAATAACATCCTTGGGAAAGATTTCTTCCACATGCCCCATGCCCTTCTTGCAGATCAGATTGTCGCCGTCGGAAGAGGCTATCCCGGCGCTCTCCTGGCCGCGATGTTGCAGGGCATAAAGTCCAAGATAGGCGAGCTTGGCGGCTTCCGGGTGTCCATAGACCCCAAAAACCCCACAATGGTCATGGAATTTGTCGACATCAAGCTGATACGCCGGAAAGAGCTGGGAGGCTGGCTCCAATGATGCTTCTCCAAATCGGGGTGGATGACTAGAGTTGCTGCTCGAGGTCCCGTATTCGCTGAGATAAGTACTTGCTGACCTTCGTCAAGAGTTACGCGAGGGGCCGGGCAGGGAGCTTTTCTCTTACCGTTGAGTTTTCTTTGCCCCGAGAGCAAAGCCGCACAACAACACTCGCCTGCACAAACCATTTTCCCTCCTTTCGATGGCGCGTGCAACTGGTTTGTGGGCAGAGTCATCAACTCTGCACCAGAGTAGATTCGAGTTCGGCGCCCCCCGGAAGATGGGAGGCGAGGAGGCGATGGGGACACGACGATTCATGGATCGCAGGGAAACCCCGATGATCGAGTGTGGGTGGTACACCTCCTTGTGGCCAGGTGGGGTTGGGGCGGGGGTGGCTAGCGAGAGCCGGACCTCGCCCGCCGGTCTGGCGCTCGGTGGGCCCGTAAGGTGCCCTCCGCGCTAAGACCTAACCGGAGGGCCGGTCAGCGAGCAAAGCTTGATCGAGATAACGGACCCAATCCTCGAGGAGAATCTGTGGCAACCACTGCCGGAATCGGGTGGGGGCGCGGGCCGAACGCGCCGTCGCATAGGTGTGCCGAGCATGTTCGACAGCTTGGAGGTGAAAGTCCTCTTCACAACCTGATGGAGGTGAAGTGATAGCGAAGCGCAACGGCGTCGTCGCGAGGCGGGGTCGGAAAGAAGCGTGGAGCAAACGTGCGAGCCGATGAACAAGAAGCGGATGCGAGGCATACGGTGCCGGGCGAGCGGGCCTATGAGCGCGAAGCCCATATCCATCAAGGGCACTGGTTGTAAATCCGCCGGTTGCGCGCGGAAGGCGGTCGAACTTACCTCGGGAGATCTGCCGTTTGTCCCGGAATCGGGACTGAGGGTCGAGCAATCGATCCTGACCGGACGGCAGAAGTCAGCAGCGGGCAAAGTAGGCAGGGAACTGCCG
>CAZCVY010000074.1:0-1756 GCA_964501985.1 uncultured Acidobacteriota bacterium
CTTGACCGAATTCTGGACGAGGCGGCCGAAGCGCATCAACCTGTCTTGATTACCAGTCTGCGCGCCAATGCCGTGCTGGTGCCCGAGGAAGATTGGAATGCCATTCAGGAAACCCTTTACCTCCTATCGGAGCCGGGCATGCGTGAATCCATTCGGGTGGGGCTGGAAACCCCTGTTGAGGAATGTGAGAAAGAGCCCGGCTGGTGAACGATTGGAATCTTGTTTACACAAGGCAAGCGCAGAAGGACGCGAAACGGCTTGCGGCGTCGGGGCTGCGGGAGAAAGCCCAAAAGCTCCTCGACTTGCTGGCCAAAGATCCTTTTTCGAAACCCCCACCATTTGAAAAACTGGTCGGCGATTTGGCCGGCGCCTACTCAAGACGAATCAATATTCAGCACAGGCTCGTGTACCAGGTCCTTCCAGAGCGCCGGACAGTCAAAGTGCTGCGAATGTGGACGCACTATGAGTGACTGGAGAAACGGTGAAGCGGGTAGCGTTACGTTCAGATGAGGACACCACCCGTTCGGCAAACCGGATAAGCTGCAGCCGAGCCTGAATGAGGGAAGTTAAATACGCCGTCCGCTTTAAGCGAGCGTAGCAGACGTGTTCTGTAGGTCCGCGGCCCTTCCCGCCCGATCAACGACGAAAAGCCGCGGACCTACAGGACAGGCCTGCTACCCTCGCTGTTCTTCTTCAAAGCAAGGCAAATCATGGTCGGGAGGCCAACGCATGCTGCCGGTGCTTTTCGCCCTTCTTTCCGCCGCCGGGGCATGGGTGGCATGGCGCCGCAATCCGCTGTATACCACGCGGTCGAGCCTGCGGACTTTGGTCTATGTACTCTTATCGATCGCCGCGTTCGGCGGACTCATCGTGGGCGCCGTCAATCTGGTCATCCACCGGTCGCCAGTGGTGGCAGGCGTCACCATAGGTGCCGTTGTCATTTTTGGCACGCTCGGCTTGATCTTTGTTATTCAAAGCGTGTCGACACCAAAGGACGCAAAACTGGCGACGGTGCTTCCGCCTTCCGCGAAGGTCGTACACGTCCACCGGGAGAAGGTCTACAAATGGGCCAAGGTCTTCGCCATCGCGGTGGTGATTTTGGGAATCCTGGCGATCGTCCTTCCCGGGAACGGGCCGTACGTGATTTATGCCCTGGGTAGCATCGTTCTACTGCTGGGAGCGGTTATGCTGCCCGTCGGGTACTTTAATGCCCTCAAGTTTGACCGCTCACTCACCATTCTGATGGGCGATTCATGGGTGCATTGGCAATACCCGGCCGAGGAGTGGAAGCAGTGGGTGGAAGTTCAGGCGGCGCGCGTGAAGGCCACGCCTCCCAAATTCAAGATCGGGCGCGATTGGCGGAAATTTGCCCTGCCGTTCTCGATCATCGCTGTGGGAGTTTTGATCTTCAGTCCAGGGTCCTGGCTGGCGAAGACGCTCTATATCCTCTTCTGCATTGGATTAATCTCCGGCCTCGTGGCCGTGGGCGCTCGGGAAGGCAAGCGCGCACCGGGAAGAGTGCGGGCCGCTCTTCTCAAGGCGTCTCCCGACGCTTACTTCGGCCGGGACGGCCTGTTTTGCAATGACGTCTACACCACGTGGGTGGGCCTCAGCGTCTACCTGACGTCGGCGTGGGTGGATCAAAATCCGCCTCGCAGCTTGTGCTTCCGCTTCGAAAAGTATGTCGCCAATCCTTATGGGGGAAGTTCGACCATGATCATCAATCAGGTCGTCCCCATCCCCGCCGGGGGTGAAA
>CAZCVY010000074.1:1856-29390 GCA_964501985.1 uncultured Acidobacteriota bacterium
CGTAGCGCGGGCACCTGCCCCGATGAATCGGGGTCTTGCCCGCTGGCGCGGGAGCGTCCCGCTCCCGCCAAAAGTGCGCGGGCAGGATGCCCACGCCCCAGCGGGCGGGACGCCCGCGCTACAACGGTCTCGCTCAAAGCCATCCGTAAATTCCAAAGTGGTGGAGGTAAATCGGCAGGGAGATGTAGGCCAAAAATCCATTGATGCAGTAAACGATCCAGAATCGCTGGGGAAGGTCCCGCCAACGCAAGGCGACAATCAACGTGGCCATGATTTCCCAGGGCACGCTCGCGAGCGTCGCGTAATCAAACATCCATTCAAGCGCATCCAGGCGCGCGAGATAGTTCGAAACTTCCGCTAACCCGATCGATAGGGCGTAGGCCGCGGGCAAAGTCATTCCCACCGCGGTGACAATCCGGATAACCCTGGCCAGAACCTGGTCGCGAGTCGGCATGACGATACAGTGTAACCTTCTTGGCCAGAGAAGGAAGGGCGCCGGCGGAGCCACGTCCGGGTATACGCTGGCATTTCGTAGCGGCGGGATTACCCCGCCATTTCCTGGCCGCGGGTTTACCCCGCCATTTCCTGGCCGCGGGTTTACCCCGCCATTTCCTGGCCGCGAGTTCACCTCGCCACATGGCGGGGTAAACCCGCCGCTACGAAATATGGCTAGGTTTCACCTTGTTTACCGGTTGGCCGCGAAGGCTTGAGAGGGCTTTGCAGGTTCAACTGGCCACTGCCCCTTGACGATAGGTTCAAGCAGCGGCGTCTCCCGAGAAATGAACTGGCGGGCAGGCTCTTTCCGCCAGCAGGCGAGCAAAAGCACAGTTCCGGTGCGGTTCAAATGGATGTAGAAGATTCGGTCCCCGGCTTCGAGATCGAAGAAGTTCTCGCGGCGAGGGTCAGCAGTGGCATTCGCCCCCGCCAGCAGCGCGCCTCGCAGTCCTTCGACCGTCTCAGACGAGTACTTTCGAAGATTGTCGATGCGGAATGTGCCGTTCATCTTGAGTGTCATATTTATCTCCCCTGCGCCCCCGAACTCGTCCTACTGAAGGTTAATACGTTGGAAGGGACGGAGGAGTTTCAAAAATCGTACCGCGAACCCGGAGGGATCGGTCGGAGCCAGAAGACAACTTAATGCAAATGCGACACTTTACTGAGGTTTGCAAAACCGAGTGACCATTATGTACGTAGCGCGGGCATCCTGCCCGCTGTCGCGGGAGCGTCCCGCTCCCGGCAGCGCACGGGCAGGATGCCCACGCCCCAGCGGGCGAGACCCTGATTCATCGGGGCAGGCCGCCGGCGCTGCGAGAGCAGTGCGTCATGATATTTTGCAATCCTCATCGGGCCCGGCGTTGGAACTTTCCACTTGACAACCTTTTCCCCTATATATAGGATATACATCTATAGGAGCAACGATGCTCGGGATCGACACCAAAATTAAACGGGGCAGCGGCGAGCTGGCCATTCTAGCGCTGCTCGATCGGGAACCCTTGCACGGCTACGAGATTTCCAAGCGCATCGCGCAGCAAACCGGCGGCGTCCTCCAGTTCAATCTGGCGTCGCTCTATCCGCTGCTCTATCGTATGGAAAAGCGCGGGTGGGTGAAGGGGAAATGGGAAGAGGCGCAGAGCGGGCGAAAGCGCCGCTGCTACCACCTCACACCCAACGGCAAAAAACAACTGGCGCCGCTGCGCGCGGAGTGGAGTTCGTTCTTTCAAGCGCTTCATCGCATCGCCGGAGTCGCTTGAGCCGGATCGTAGGGGGTCCCCGGGGCGGGCCCACCGTGGGCTCGAACAACGGCACCTGCTTCTCGGGCTTTACCAAGGTCGCGCATGGCAGATGATCGAGAATTGATCAAAGCACGCTTGGGCAAGCTGGGGCTCGGGGCTCAGCGCGAAGAAGAAATTCTTCGCGAGATCAGCGAGCATTTGGCGGACCACGCCGAGGCCCTCGAAGCGTCCGGAGAGACAAGCGACGCAGCCACCCGCGAAGCTCTCAACTCCGTGTCCAACTGGCCTGAAATTCGCGCCGAAATCGTATCCGCGGAAACCGAGGAGGCAATCATGAATTATCGAACCAAGGTCTTATGGCTTCCTGCCTTATGTGCCCTTACTTTGAGCAATGGCGGTCTGGCCCTCATGCAGATTTTCAATGTGCCGGCGCGTTTTTATCGTTTTGGCATCGGCAAGGATGTGCAGGCTTTATGTGAATTCATCATCCCCTGGATCATCGCACAGGCTTTCGTAGGGGCGCTGGCGGCATACTGGTCGCGCCGTGCGGGCGGCACCCTGCGGCATCAGTTACTCGCCGCGATGGCTCCGGCGCTTGCCCTGCTGGGGGTGTTCGTGTTAATCCTGCCGGTTGCAATCGTCACGGAGCAGGCGCCGCACCACATTCAACTGTACGGCTTCTTGGTTCTGACCGTGACCTGGGTTCTGCTACCCGCGATACCGCTCCTGCTCGGCGCCGCGCCATTCCTGCGGAAAGCCCAGCCACAGTCGTTATGAACACGCTGCTGCGAGACTTGCACTACAGCCTGCGAATGCTGGTTAAAAGCCCCGGCCTTACGGCGGTGGCTCTGCTTACGCTGACCCTCGGCATCGGCGTGAACACCGCGATTTTCAGTCTGGTCAATGGGTGCCTCATCCGCCCCATGCCGGTCCCGGCCCCAGAGCAAATTGCGGTGCTGGCAGTTAATCAGCAGGGCGCGCCGCTGGGGGCGCTAGGCCTTTCTTATCCGGAGTTCGTGGAATTCCGCAAACAGTCGGAGTCGTTTTGCCAGGTTATCGGCCAAAGGCTGGCGCTCGTCCCGATCAGCATCGACGGCCGCACCGATCAAGTCCCAATGAGCGGAGTGACCAGCAATTACTTCTCGGTTCTCGAGGTAACTCCGGCCGTTGGCCGCCTCGTTCTTCCCAGCGACGGCGAAGATGGCGGCTCGCCCGGCGTGGTCGTGCTGGGTTATTCATACTGGCAGCGTAGATTCGGCGGTGATCCCGGAGTCGTGGGAAAGCAAGTGCGTGTGGAAGGTAGCCCCGCAACGATTGTCGGCGTCGTCTCTAAGGAGTTCGGATCAACCTCGATTCTTGAAATGGACGCCTACGTCTCTCTCGGCACGCTCTATCCGCAATCTTCCGGAAGCAGGTTTTGGACCGATCGTAACATCAGACTGATCCTGGCGATGGGGCGGCTGGCAAAAGGCCTCAGCCTGGGTGAAGCGCAACGGTCCCTCGACGTCATCTCGGCGCGCCTGGCGAAGCAGCACCCGGCGACGGATCGAGGCGTTTCGTTGCGGGCCATAGCCGAGCGCCTGTCGCGCCCGATCCCTTATGCCAACAATGCCTTCATCCTGATCGGAATTTTGTTCCTGGTCCTGGGGGTGTTGGTTTTGCTGGTTGCCTGCACCAATGTGGCGAACCTGCTGATGGCGCGCGCATCGTCGCGACAACGCGAGATGGCTGTTCGCACCGCGCTGGGCGCCGCCCGCGGACGGCTGGTTCGTCAAATGCTGACGGAAACCCTGCTGGTGGCGCTGGCGGGCGGTATCGCCGGGCTCGTCCTGGCGGCATATATTGGCCGAATTATCGGGACCGCGCAACTGCACAACTTCCCACTCCGCTTGGACTACGCCTTCGACTGGAGGGTCTTTGCATTTGCGTTCCTGGCAGTCCTATTCACCGCACTGTCAGTGGGGTTGGGGCCTGCCTTGCACACCACAACCCTGGAAGTGAATAGCCTGCTGCACGAAGGCGGACCGAACAGCACCACAAGCTTATCGCGCCGCCGAGTTCGTGGCGACCTGATGGGCGCGCAAGTGGCCGGCTCGGTGGCACTGCTGATTGTCGCGGGCCTGTTCGTTCGCAGCCTGCGCGCGGCTTCGAATGTGAGCCTGGGTTTCGATCCTGACCACCTCCTGAACGTGACTCTGGACCCCTCGGTGAACTCGTACACCGAATCACAAACCCAGCAGTTCTACCGTGAGCTTGAAGCCAAGGTCCGCGCCCTTCCTGGGGTGCGCGATGCAAGCCAAGCATCCTACATTCCGATGGGCGACATCCCCAGCAAACAATCCGTTTACGTCGAAGGCCGGCCCACGCCGCCCGGTGAACATCCGCCACGGATGATCTGCAACCGAATCGGCACTGATTACTTCTTTGTGCTCCGCATTCCCCTGGTCCGAGGGCGTGAATTCACTGATTATGACGACGCCGCAGCGCCGCGGGTCGCGATCATCAATCAAACCATGGCCCGCCGCTATTGGCCGAAGCAAGATCCGATCGGCAAGCGCTTCCGCGTGGAGAACGAATCGGGGCCGTTCCTCGAAATCGTGGGAGTAGTTGGGGACGGCAAATACCAATTCGTCGCCGAGGACCAGCAAGCGTCGTTCTACGTCCCCCTCGCACAGAACTATACTTCACGGCGAACGCTGCAAATCCGATCGGACGAGTCACCCCAAATCCTGGTCGCCGCGGTCCGGCGAGCAATTCTCACCCTCGATCGAGACTTGCCGATATTGGACGCTCGAATGATGAAGGAAGAGCTCGAGGGAAATGCGGGCTTCTTTGCTTTGCGTCTTGGTGCAAATGTCGCCGCCATCTTGGGAATGATGGGTTTGGTCCTCGCGATCGTCGGAGTGTACGGCGTGGTCTCCTACGACACGACGCAGCGGACACGGGAAATCGGCATTCGCACTGCGCTCGGCGCTCATTGGCGAGACATCCTGAGGCTGGTTCTTCTCCAAGCCCTACGAACCATCATGATTGGAGTAGTCGTCGGTTTGTTGGGGGCTTGGGCACTGACGCGCACCATGACGACTTTGTTAGTGGGCGTCAGTCCGAGCGATCCTGTCACCTACCTCGGCGTAACCGCACTGCTGTTGGGTGTGGCGTTGCTGGCCTGCGCAACCCCGGCGCTTCGCGCTGTGCGGGTCGATCCCGTCGTCGCGCTGCGGCATGAATGAGTGTGGCACAGGCACTCTTGCCTGTGCTGCAACGGTCCTTAACCCTCTCCATTAGGCCCACGCAGGAGTTCGTATGCACCTAAGGCACAGGCAAGAGTGCCTGTGCCACATCTCAATAGGTCGCTCGTCCGCCGGAGATGTCGTAGCACTGGCCGGTGGTGAACGACGCCTCCCGCGAAACCAGATAGTGTACGAGCGCTGCGATCTCTTCGATGGTTCCCGTGCGACCCATGGGGATGCGGCTCACCATATATTGAACGGTCTCCTTAGCGATCGAGTCGAGGATTTTGGTCCGGATCACAGCGGGAGAAATCGCGTTGACGGTGACGTTGCCTTTGCCCGCCACTTCCTTGGCGAGTGCCTTGGTCAGACCGATGACGGCGGCTTTGGTACTCGAATACGGAATTAACGTGGGGTTCCCTTCCTTGCCGGCAATCGATGCGACATTCAGAATTCGCCCGTAGCCTTGGGCCAGCATCCCCGGAATCACCGCGCGGCACATCAGGAACACTCCCTTGAGATTGACCGCGTATACCTCGTCGAGATCGCTCTCTTCGAGTTCCCACAACGGCAACGTGCGGCCGGCAATTCCCGCATTATTCACCAGGATTTCAATCGGACCAAGCTGCCGCTGGACCGCCTCGATGGCCTGCTGGACAGAGGCGCTCGAGCTAACATCGCAGTGCAGGCCGAGGCCCTTTACCCGACCCGCCACCTCTTCCGCACCCGCGCCATTCGTATCGAGGATCGCAACACGTGCGCCGGCCTGACTGAGCCGCGCGGCAATGCCTTCACCAATTCCCTGCCCTGCACCGGTAACCACCGCAACTTGTCCTTGCAATGAGAAGAAGTTTTCATTGGCCATAGATAAGGTCCACGCACTCCCTTCGTCTTTCAGGAAGTGTATCGCGAACTTGTTCGAAGTTGCGCGGCTTTTCGCTGGAATGCATCCGGGCATCGCGGAGCGGTCCGCCACGATCATTAGTTAGTAGTATACTGACCGCCGCGGACGTTGGGAATCCGTTAGACAACGGATCCCTTTCCGCAGGCACGCCGCCTCTCAGTGTGGCCAGGTCCATTGCAGGTGGCGGAATGACGCCTGAAAACTGAGGCCAAAAGTTTTCCTACCCTCCGAGAGACCCTAGCAAATTAAAATTGAAGATGGCATACTTGCCGCCACAGCTTCACGACCGTCAATTCGCGTAGAACGGAGCACTCGATGGAGGTTTTTGACAAGGTCAGTCAGCAAACGCTTGACCGTCGCGACCGGCAGCTTTCTCTCCTGGCTCTGGTCATGGTCGTTATTCTTGGAGGCGGGATGGCGTTGCTGATGTACCCGACCGTTTTCGGCAAGTCAGCCGTCATTCCCGTGGCGCCATCGCGTCCGCTGTTCTTTGGTTTTTGCGTGTTGTGCATCCTGATGGTGGTGTATCTGGTGAACCGAATGTTCGTGGTCAAGCAGCTTCGCGCTAGCCTTCTGGAGGAACGCGAACAACTGGCGCACGTCCTACAACGGTCCAGTGCAGAGTTGCTGGGAACCCTGCTGGGCTTCAGCCACTTTCAGGACCGGCTCACCATGGACTTCCGCCGCGCGGCCCAAACGAAGGAACCGCTTTCCCTCTTGCTGGTGCGGGTCAATCCTTCGAAACTTTTCGCCCAGGGTCCCCAGTCAGAAGTAGCCTTGGGGGATGCCGCCAAGGTTCTCAGCCGCAAGTTGCGCCAGGAGGATTCGCTTTATCGATTGTCTGCGGAAGTATTTGGAATTGTTTTGCCCGGCGTCACCGATTCGGCGGCAAGGGAAACCGCCAGCCGTCTTTCCGAGGGACTCGCGGACGCGTCCGGGGCGAGCAACCGGTTTACCGCCGACCTCCAAGTCGTCAATTACCCGGAGCAAGTTAACTCGGCATCGGAGATGGAGCGCCGTGCTTCCGCCGTGGCCGCCGACGACTGACCAGCAGGACCTTCACTTAGCTCGCCGCGCGCGGAGAAACTGCTGCAGATGGCTTGGAGTCTTGCACCAGCCGGGGGTGCTCCGGCTCGCGCGCTCCCTCACGCAGAATTTCGATCTTGCCCTTGAAGTACGCACCGTCTTCGATGGAGATTCCGGGAGCAACCAGGTCCCCGACCACCTGTCCAGACTTGTATATTTCCACACGTTCCTGGACATTGATGTTTCCATGGATGGACCCGTAAATAACCACCCGTGCGGCCTGGATTTCCGCCTTCACCTTGCCCTCTGGCCCGATCGTGAGGGAGTGCCCCTGCACGTTAATCGTTCCTTCGAACTGGCCGGCAATCAACAAGTCTTCATTGCCGGTTAGGTCCCCCTTGACCACCATCGTTCTGCCCAAGAGAGCCCGACTGGGGTCGCTTGGATTAACCATCGGAGTTTTCATCGGTTCCGCCATAGGTTTCACCTCAATGGGTTTCTCGGGCGGTAGCACCACCGGCAACGGACTTTGCTTGGCCTCGGTCTCTGGTTTCTTATCCCGCCACATAATAAGACCTGCTCCCGCTTGCTGATTTCTGGTTTATTGGATCAATTCTGCTTCGACGCAAGTGTTAAAACCGTTTCACGCTTCTTCACGGGTTGTAACCTACGCCTAAGTGCGGACAGCCAGCACGTTCCGGGCCACACAAGAGCAAAAGCTATCCACCAAGCACTCAATCACTTGTAGCGAACGCTCGAAAAGCCGCCCTAATCTGCCAGGGTAGATGCTTCCTGCGGGTGAGCAGATTCTTCCAGTTGATGTTAAATCCCGCGCCCACTCTGCGATTAATGTGGCTCCGGGGGTTGACGACACGGAAAAGCAAGTTTGGGCCGAACCAAACCCAATTTGCTAACTACCTGCGCCCCACCACGTCAATACAAGAGACGTAGAGCCGGGCTTGAGCCCAGCACACGCCGCCCTAATAGGCGGCGTAACGTTTGGCCAGAAGGTATCGAACTTTCCGGAACCCGCAGCAACTTGCTCTCGTATTGGATGTTGGGAGGCCCTGGGATGACAGAACTTCTGAGCAATCTTCGCTATGCGGTTCGACAGTTTCGGAAGTCACCCGTCTTTACCGCCGCGGCCATGCTGACCATGGCTTTGGGAATTGGCGGAACCACGGCAATCTTCACGTTAATCCACGCCGTGATGCTGCGTTCCCTGCCCGTGGCGGATGCCTCCAGACTCTATCGCGTCGGCGAGGGCGACGATTGTTGCGTTGAAGGCGGGCCTCAGGACATCTGGGGTATGTTCTCTTATCCTCTCTATGAACGGCTAAAGGCGGAGACACCGGAATTTGAAGAGGTGGCTGCTTTTCAGGCCGGCTGGGCGGACCAGAGCGTGCGGCGGCAGGGGGAATCGGTTGCCAGTCCTCTGCACTCTGAGTACGTCACCGGGAATTATTTTTCTATGCTGGGAGTCGCCCCCTTCGGCGGCCGGGTGTTTTCCCCGGATGACGACAAGCCATCCTCTGCGCCGGTGATCGTGCTAAGCCATCGCGCATGGCAGACCCATTATGGCAGCGATCCCTCGGTGGTGGGTGCAACCTTCATCGTCGAGACCCATCCGTTTACCGTGATCGGCGTGGCGCCACCGGGTTTTTTCGGCGAAACGCTCCAAAGTGACCCGCCTGACATCTGGATTCCCCTACACCAGGAACCCCTGCTTGACGGCCAGGGTAACCTGCTGAACCAGTCCGTCTCTGCCTGGCTGCGAATGATTGGCCGCTTGCGCCCGGGAGCTTCGATGGCAGGAATGGGCCCGCGCCTCACCGGGGTGTTGCGGCGATGGATGCAATATGATTCCGGATATCCCGCCAATTGGATGCCGGATGTGATCCGCATGCTTCCCAAGCAGGTGATCAACGTGATCCCCGCCGGCGCAGGAGTGGCGGTGATGAAGGAAGATTACGGGCGCAGCCTTCAGATCCTGCTGGCCGTTTGCGGCATGGTGCTGTTGATCGCCTGCGCCAACGTGGCGAATCTGCAGTTGGCGCGCGCGGTGGCGAGGCGCGGCCAAACCGCCATACGTCTGGCCATTGGCGCGTCGAGGCGGCAGATTATTACCCAGGCGCTCACGGAAAGCGTGCTTCTGGCGATAGGCGGCGGCATTGCCGGCCTTGTGGTGGCGGTGGCCGCAGCGCGCCTATTGCTCACTCTGGCCTTTCACAGCGCGCACTTCCTCCCCATCAGCCCCATGCCGTCATTGGTGGTCCTGGCGTTCGCCTTCGGATTGGCTTTGTTGTCGGGAGTGATTTTTGGCGCGGCGCCCGCATGGTTCGCCACTCGCACTCATCCGGCGGAAGCGCTGCGCGGGTCGGGGCGCAGCACTCGAGATCATTCCTCACTGGCCCGCAAAGGATTGCTGATCCTGCAAGCAACGGTGTCCGTAGTGTTGGTCGCGGGGTCCACCATGCTGGCTCGAAGCCTCAATAAACTCGAGCATCAGGATTTCGGCTATCGAGTTCAGGGGCGGGTGCTGGTGGCGCTGCATGACCCGCCCGCCATCTACACTATGCCCAAGCTGGAGGCGCTCTACCGGGAACTGGAAGATCGCCTCAATCGTCTACCGGGAGTCCAAGGAAGCGGACTGGCCCTCTATAACCCCCTCACCAATAACTGGGGGGAGCTTATTTTGGTTTCCGGTCATCCACCCCCGAAAATGGACGAGGAAGGCGGCGCCTCATGGGACCGCGTGAGCGCGAACTACCTGCAGAATTTGGGCGTCGCCGTTTTGCGTGGGCGCGCTTTTACCCCCGCTGACAACGAAACCACGTCGCCTGTGGCGGTGGTGAACCAGGCCTTTGTGAAACGCTTCTTCAAGAGCAATGAAGACCCGCTGGATCAGCACTTCGGGCTCGACCTGCCGGAGAACGCCGGAACGTTCCGCATTGTAGGGATCGTGCGAGACGCCAAATTCGCGGGCTTCGCTTTGGACAAGCCGGCGCGGCCGATGTTCTATGTCCCCCTCGCGCAGAACATCGACTACAAGCAGGAACTGATGAAGAGCGTTGAGTTGCGCTCACATTTTATTGGCGGAATCCTGCTCGTCACCAACGACCCTCCCGGCATGCTGGAGCCGCTGGTCAGGAGGACCTTGGCTGAACTCGACCCCAACCTGACCATCACCAGTGTCAGGACGATGCAGCAGCAAATTGACTTGTCCTTTGACCAGGAGCGCGCCGTCGCCAGCCTCGCGAGCCTCTTCGGAATCGTCGCTCTGCTGCTGGCGGCAGTGGGGCTCTACGGCGTAACCGCCTACACGGTTGCGCAGCGGACGAACGAAATCGGCATTCGCATGGCCTTGGGAGCCGATCGCGCGAGCGTGGTGCAAATGGTTTTGCGCGGGGCTTTTAAACGTGTGATGATTGGACTCGCGCTTGGCGTGCCTCTTTCCATCGGTGCGGGGCGCCTGCTCTCCGCGCAGCTCTATGGCGTGTCCAGTTGGGATCCCTTCGCACTGGCTTTGGCGGCGACCGCGCTCAGCATCGCCGCGTTCTTCGCCGCCATAATTCCCGCCAGCCGCGCAGCGGCGATTTCGCCCATCGACGCGCTACGGGTTGAGTAGCGCGGGCCCGTCCGCGCTACTTCTCCGCTATGCTGGGTAGCCCTACTCATTTGCATTGATTTTCAAACTGCTGCGGGAAACCTGTTTTCCATGAACCCAGACGCCGACAATGCTGTCGTATGCGTCCACGCTTTCCAAGGGTGACTTTCTTAACACGACGAGATTGGCTATCTTCCCGGGCTCAATGGTTCCGACCTGCGAATCGATTTTGAAGGTCCGTGCATTGTTGAGGGTGGCGGCCCGGAAGATTTGTTCGAGAGATAGTCCAGCCTGTTGGAGTTGTTTCATTTCGAGATAGCCGTTCAGCCCGGGCAGATTTCCGTAGGTCGGAGCGGAGGGTGTGTCCGTGCCGAACAGAAAGTTGGCGTCTTTGGCCGCCAGATACCGAACGACCTGCCGAACGCGCCGAATCGGGCCATTGTCGAACCTTTCGAGCATGTTGGGATCCGGGACATCGTCCTCAGAGATTTCTTTCTTGAACCATTTGCCTTGCGGAGAGTTGAACCACTCCAGCATATCCGCCGGAATGAGTTTGGGAATTGCTTCCGTCTTCAGGTAGTCAGAGTCGAAATACGCGCGCAGCCCTCCCATGACCTGAATCGTCGGTTGGTACCCAATCCTCTTGTCCACCACCCGATCCAGAAGGCTCTTGATTTCGGGTGGGAGTCCGGGCTGGTCTTGCAGATCGCCCCAATTCCACATTCCATGCGCTATGACGTCCACATTTCCGTCAACGGCAAACTTCTGCGCCTCGAATGAATTCGCGTGCATCATGAGCACTAACCCGTCTTGAGTTGCGGCCTTGCGGACCTGGGAGAGAGCGTCAGTGCTAATGACCGGCAGGTTCCTGTCGCGTCCGAAGCCTCGCTCGAAGTAGGTCTTAACGCAAACCCCGCCGGAGTCCTTGACATGGGATACGGCTGCCGCCGGGGTGTGGTCTTTCTCCAGGTATTCAGAAGGGATAGTAGCAGCTTGCCGCGGATCGTAAATGAAGTTGGGAAAGAGTCGGAATCGTTGTGCCGGGGGCGCGAATGACATTGGATAGCCATTGGCAATCGGCAGAGACGGCCCGCAGTCGTATACGTCGGGATGCAAGGGAGCTTGCCTGAACTCGTCCAAGGTCCGGCGGTCAACCACGGCCAAGTCGACCAGCGTGGTATAGCCGAAGTAAAGGTAGGAACGCGGAAGCTGCTTGAAGTACTCCCCGAACATGGGCGGCCTGGCTGCATTTGGATCAAAGTTCAACTGCATGCCGGGAACGGAAGCCAGATGAACATGCGAGTCGATGAGGCCCGGAATGAGAAACTGCCCTTTTCCGAAGAAGATGGTGGCGTCCGCCCCTACCTTTACCTTCTTCTGGCGCTCGATCCTGACAATGCGTCCGTCTTCGATCAGCACACTTCCCTCTGCGATGTAATCGAGATTCTCCGGAGAGATGATCGTGATATCAGTGATCCAGATTCGACTTCCGATTTGGCCTGGCTCGGGAGCACGAAGAGGCATGACGGAGAGAACTAAAGCAGACACGACCGCGACCAACTTCATTTCAACTCCTTGTGGAGACGATGGCGGGCACCATAGGATCAAAGAATAGCTCAGATAAAGTGCCTGCCGTAAGGATTCTGTTGACTCCATGTGTGGCGAGTAGCCCTTGATCATCGCGGTATTGAGACACAAATTCGGATTGAAGTCGGCGGTCCGCCATCCTCGCTTACTTTGGGTGGATTCAACTTGACCGAGGTCCGCCGAAGATGTCTTATGATGGGCACGATTTCGAGCTTGTGAAAGCTGGGAACGCGAGCTGAATCATTGCCGCATTTTTCAGGAGGCATTCATGAACGTCGTGGAAATCGAAGCAGGACTTGGGGAACGCGCAGGCCGCGAAGCCCGCACATCGCCGCAGTGCGCGGAGAGATTCTTTAGGGCCATGGTCCTCGGAGCGCTGGCTGCCATCATCACACTCGCGCCGGGCCGGGCCTCAGGGGAGGGATCAATGGACGCCGCGCCTGTGCGTTTTCTCGACAACATGCGTGTTTGGGTACTTTCTACCGAGCGAACCTCTTACGCTCTGGGGGTCAATGAACTGGACGAACTGCAATCGCTCTACTGGGGAGGCAAGCTGGGGAGCGACCACGATCTCTCCGCCGCGCGCCTGAACCCCGAACACGCCTCCTTTGATTCGCGGGAGACCATGAGCAATCTCGAATACCCGGGATGGGGCGGGCGGTATTATAACGAGCCCGCTCTCAAGGTGACGCTCGCGTCGGGCGTCCGCGACCTGGTGTTGAAATACGCCAGCCATGAGATTCGCGGCGATACCCTGGAAATCCGCCTGAAAGATATTCAATATGACCTCTTTGTGAAACTCACCTACAAGGTATTTCCCAAAGAGGATATTATCCGCAAGCAGACGGAAATCGAAAATCGCACGGCGGAGGCCGTAACGATTGAAAGCGCGCAGTCAGGCGTCTGGTATGTGCCTCCAGGCGATAGCTATCGGCTCACCTACCTCACCGGACGCTGGGCGGGCGAAACCCAATTGGTTCAAGAACCCATAGGGCCGGGCATGAAGGTGCTGGAAAGCCGCCGCGGCAACACCAGCCATCAATTGAATCCGTGGTTCGCCATCGACGAAGGAGGAAAGGCCGACGAGGAGCACGGCCGCGTGTGGTTCGGCGCGCTCGGCTGGAGCGGCAACTGGAAACTGGTGGTGGAAGATACGCCGGCCGCCCATCAGGTGCGCGTGACCGGCGGTTACAACAATTTTGACTTTTCTTGGCCGCTCAAGCCGGGCGAAAGCTTGAGTACCCCGCCCTACTACGGAGGCTTCAGCAGCCGCGGCTTCGGAGAAGCTTCGCGGCGGATGCACCGATTCGAGCGCACCGAAATTCTTCCGGACCGCCCCCATCCACACGTGCGGCCGGTGCTCTACAACTCCTGGGAGGCGACCACGTTTAGCGTCGACGAGCCGGGACAGAAGACGCTGGCGAAAAAAGCGGCCAAGCTCGGAGTGGAGCTTTTCGTAATGGACGACGGCTGGTTCGGCAAGCGGAACGACGACCACGCCGGCCTGGGTGACTGGTATGTGAATCCACAAAAGTTCCCCAACGGTCTCCAACCGTTGATTAGCGATGTGAACAGCCTGGGCATGGATTTCGGCCTGTGGTTCGAGCCGGAAATGGTGAACCCTGACAGCGACCTCTATCGCCGCCATCCCGATTGGGCAATGAACTTTCCCGGACGTCCGCGCAGCGAAGCGCGCAACCAGTTGGTGCTCAACATGGCGCGCGACGATGTGAAGGAATACATCTTCGGCGTGCTCGACAAAATGCTTTCCGAGAATGACATCAAGTACATCAAATGGGATATGAACCGGCACTTCGGCGAGCCGGGCTGGGCGGAAGTCCCGATCCCGGAACAAAAGGAAATTTGGGTGAAGTACGTTCGGAACGTGTATGAGATCGTCGACCGCCTGCGCGCGAAACACCCGGGCCTGGAGATCGAAGCTTGCTCAGGAGGGGGTGGGCGGCTGGACTTGGGCATTCTGCAACGCGTCAACGTGGTCTGGGCCTCCGACAATACCGACGCCTTCGACCGCCTGGGAATCCAGGAGGGCTTCACCTACGCCTACACCCCGAAGGTCATGTCGGCGTGGGTGACCGACGTTCCGAATCAGAACGACCGCTCGACGCCACTGCAATTCCGCTTCCTCGTGGCCATGCAGGGAGCACTGGGCATCGGCGCCAACTTGAACAAGTGGACAGCAGAAGATTTTGATCTCGCCGGCCGCATGATCAGCACCTACAAGAGCATTCGGGAAACGGTGCAGAATGGCGACCTCTACCGCTTGTTTTCGCCGCGGAAGGGAGAATTGACGGCGAATGAATATGTCTCCGCGGATGGAAAGCAAGCGGTTTTATTCGCGTTCCTCCACTCCGAGCAGTACCTGCGCCCGGCGCCCACCATCTACCTGCACGGTCTGGATGAACACGCGATTTACCGCGTTAAGCCGCTGGACAAGAAACTCGTCGAACAGCAGGAAACCTTGAGCGGAGCGTTTTTGATGCACCACGGGCTGAATTTGCGGCTCACTGGAGACTTTGACAGCACGCTGGTGGTTCTGGAACGAACTGAGTAGCTGCCATCGCGGCGTAGGGGCACCCCTCGGGGGCGGCCAACGGTGTGCAGGCACGAGCCCGGCCCCTACTTTGAGGGTTGCAGCACTGCCGCACTGGGTGGCGACCTGCTCTGAGGAGGAGGCAAAATGAAAAACCTAACGCGGCGCGATTTGTTGAAGACAAGTTTGCTGGCGCCGGCCGTGGTTTCGGTAGCCCAAGAGGCAGTTGCCCTTGGAAATGTGGCGCCGAACGCTGCGCCCGAGGCCGCCGCGACGGGAGCGCCGAACGCTCAAGGCACATCTGCGCCGGCCGCGTCAGGTGCGGGGCGCGAACGCCTGCTTCTCGATTTCGGCTGGCGCTTCCACTTCGGGAATGCCAATGACCCCGCTCAAGACTTCGGATTTGGCGGTGGAAGGTCCGGCAATTTCCAGAAGACCGGGAATTTCCTGCCTGCGAGTTCCGTGGCGTTCGACGATGGCGACTGGCGCGCACTTGATCTGCCCCACGATTGGGCCATCGAGCTGCCCTTTGAAAACGACCCGGCGCTCGCGAGCAAAGGGTTTTACCCGCTTGGACGCACCTACCCGGCGACGAGCGTGGGATGGTATCGCCGCGTCTTTGAACTGCCCGCCTCCGACGCCGGCACGCGAATTACTATCGAGTTCGACGGCTCGTACCGGGAAACCATGGTGGTCTTCAATGGCTTCTACATTGGCCGGCACAGCGGTGGATACGATCCTTTTAGCTTTGATGTAACCGACTTCGCTACGCCGGGCGCAAGGAATGTGCTGCTCGTGCGCGTGGATGCCACGCTGAGCGACGGGTGGTTCTATGAGGGTGCGGGGATTTACCGGCATGTCTGGCTGGTGAAGACCCATCCGGTCCATGTGAAACAATGGGGCACCTTCGTGCGCTCTCAGGTGCGGCCCGGCGAAGCGACGGTTTTGATCCGCACCGAGGTGGATAATCACGGCAAGGGCGCGCAGAACACGCGCGTCACCTCAACGATTCTCGATCCCTCCGGCAAAGCGCTGGGGAAAGTGACCACCGCCCCTCTGTCCATTGCGGAAGGGGAAGGCCAGACCTACGAGCAAAAGATGGTCGTGGACCGGCCCGCCCTGTGGTCGCTCGAGGAGCGGAATCTCTACAAGCTGGCGACGGAAGTGGAATCCGGTGGCGCGGTCGTGGATCGCTACGAGACCCGCTTCGGCATTCGCACGGTAAAGTTCGACTCTGAAAAAGGTTTCTTCCTGAACGGCAAGCCCGTCAAACTGAAGGGAACGTGCAATCACCAGGACCATGCCGGAATAGGCGCGGCGCTTCCCGATGCCGTGCAGTATTACCGCGTCCGCAAACTTCAGGAAATGGGCTGCAACTCTTTGCGCACGTCGCACAATCCTCCCACGCCGGAACTGCTCGACGCCTGTGACGAACTGGGGATGCTGGTGTTCGATGAGACGCGGATGATGTCTTCCAATCCCGAGGGCCTGAGCCAATTCGAGGATCTGGTGAGGCGCGACCGCAATCGTCCCAGCGTCTTCATGTGGTCGATGGGAAATGAGGAAGGCCAGGCGAATACCGAAAAGGGGTTGCACATTCTGGCTGCGATGAAAGAAGTGGCGACGCGGTTCGACGGCTCGCGGCCCGTCTCGATTGCGCCCATCCGGGCCATTGGCGTCGGAGGCCTGGTGGAGTGCGACGTGATGGGTTACAACTA
The DNA here is from genome assembly GCA_964501985.1 of uncultured Acidobacteriota bacterium. Classification (GTDB taxonomy): domain Bacteria; phylum Acidobacteriota; class Terriglobia; order UBA7540; family UBA7540; genus Bog-366. The sequence continues at coordinate 18,213 of CAZCVY010000074.1, forward strand.
CATGGACCCGGGCGCCTTGGCCTACCACAAAAGCCATCCGGAAATTCCCGTAATCGGAACAGAGACCGTCAGTGCCGTCGGCACCCGCGGCATTTACATCACGGATCCGGCGAAAGGCTATGTAGGGTCTTACGATCCTTACACCACCACGGGCCGCGCCTCGGCGGAAGGATGGTGGCGGTTCTGCAACTCGCAAGAATGGCTGAGCGGAGGATTTGTGTGGACAGGGTTCGACTACCGCGGTGAACCCTCGCCCTACGAGTGGCCCAACATTAGCTCGCAGTACGGAATTATCGATACCTGCGGCTTCCCCAAAGACAGTTTCTTCTACTACCAATCCTGGTGGACCTCCCAACCGGTTCTGCACCTCTTCCCCCATTGGAATTGGCCCGGCATGGAGGGTAAGGAAATCGCGGTTTGGGTCTACTCGAACCTGGACAGAGTCGAGCTATTCTTGAATGGCGACAGCCTCGGCGCCCAGGAGATGACGAAGGACTCGCACTTGGCCTGGAACGTCAAGTACGCTCCCGGGGCGATCGAGGCGCGAGGTTACAAGGATGACAAGCAAGTGATGACGGCGAAGCGCGAAACCACGGGCCCCGCGGCAACCCTGGCGATGAATGCAAACCGGCAGGAGGTCTCCGCCGACGGCGAAGATGTCGCCATGTTCGCCGTGGAAGTCCGCGACGCGCAGGGAGGGGTGGTGCCGATTGCCGATAACCAGGTGACGTTTCGAGTCTCCGGCCAGGGAAAACTGATCGGCACCGGCAACGGCGACCCCACCGATCACGAACCCGACAAGGGCATATCCCGAAAAGCCTTCTCGGGCTCTTGCATGGGCATCGTGCAATCGACAAAGACTGCCGGGAGCATCACGGTCGAGGCAACGTGCCTCGGCCTCGCGCCGGCCAGCATTACGATTGTGGCGAAAGGGGCGACGCTCCGGCCACAAGTGGAGGTTTGGGAACGCGAGGCGCCCGTGGGCCCAGGCATTACGGGCCTGTGGAGACCGATCCCGAATACGAGAGGCGCCACCGGCCTGCTCGCGATGCTCATCGGCGGCGGCACCACGTTGTTCTCCCTGCGGCAGGAGGGGAACACTCTGACGGGCACCGTGGAGGGCACGGGCGGCGGCTTCTTTGGCGGCGCCGATACGCCCACCCCAATCACCGAAGGCAAAGTCGACGGCGATAGCGTTTATTTCAAGGCCGGAAATAGCACCTACTCAGGAAGCTTGAAAGAGGGCCAGATGGAGCTTCAGCGGACGTTCGATTTCGGCTTCCCTATGCCGCGCACACAAGAGGCCCCCGCAGGTTCACGGCCCGCCATTGGGCCTCCACCCGACGGATCAGATCCCTCGAAAGGAGCCGGCTTTGGGCGACCCTTGCTCCTCGTGGTCCTGCGCCGGGTCGATCGCTAGCCCCAGGGCCGCGCTGCCGATCGTGAGAGAGAGATAATTCCAAGGTAATACAAAAGGAGAAAGATGTTGACAAGCAACGGCCATAGTGAGAGGCTTATTAAGTTGAGGGGCAACTGGGCACGAACTCCAGTGCTGTGAATGAATAGCGGCCCCTGCGACTACTTCACTAGGGCAAGACCGCCCCTCTTTCGCACGATAGACCACCGTCTTGGCTCGGGCGTGATTGGCTTCGACTGGACGAACGTTGTATGGAACATCGTGTGCTACTCGTCGAGAATGACCCCGCTATTCTTACAGTGGTCCAGGATGAGCTTGCGCGCACATGCGATGGCTCGTTCACTATCGTATGGGTTCGGCAATTGTCCGAGGCGGCGGAACGCCTGAAGAAGGAAGCAATATCGGCGGTCTTACTCGATCTGTTCCTTCCCGATAGCCAAGGCGTTCACTCTTTCTTCAAGGTATCCTCGGCCGCGCCCCATGTTCCGATTTTGGTCTTGGCTGGCTCAGGCGACGAAGATACCGCTAAAGAGGCCGTGGACCGCGGCGCCCACGATTATCTGCTGAAAGACGGCCTCGACAGCCACTCCTTGACGCGGGCGCTGCGCAGCATGATCGCGCGGAAAGCGGCGGACGACGCGTCACTGCGAGAAAAGGAGAGGGCGGAAATAACCCTCGATTCCATTGGCGACGCCGTCATCAGCACCGATATTTCCGGCAACATCACCTATCTCAATGAAGTGGCGGAAATGATGACGGGGTGGTCCGGAAAAGCAGCAGTGGGCCGGCCGTTTGCCGAAGTCTTACGGATCGTCGACGGCGAGACGCGTGAAACCGTTCGCAATCCGATGCAGCTAGCAATTAAGCAAGGCCAAACGGTGCGTCTAACCTCTCACTGTGTCCTGGTCCGGCGCGATGGGGTTGAATCGGCGATCGAAGACTCCTCTGCCCCCATCCGCTCGCGGAAGGGACAAGTTGTGGGCGCGGTGATGGTTTTCCACGATGTGAGCGAGACGCGGGCGACCGCGCTCAAGATGACCCACTTGGCGCATCACGACCATCTGACCGACCTCCCGAACCGCATGCTGCTCACCGACCGGATTAACCAGGCGATTTCTTTCTCCCGCCGGCAGAGGAAGCGTTTGGCCGTGCTGTTTTTGGACTTGAATGGCTTCAAGCAGATCAACGATACCCTGGGACATGCCATTGGCGACAAATTACTGCAATTAGTTGCCCAACGCGCGGTCACTTGCGTGCGAAGCTCGGACACCGTAAGCCGCCATGGGGGAGATGAATTCGTCGTGTTGCTTCCGGAAATCGAGGACGCGACAGATGCGGGATCTACCGCGGAAAAAATACTGACCACGATTGCCAAACCCTACGCCATCGGCGGGCGCGATCTCCATCTCAGCGGATGCATTGGCATCAGCATCTACCCCGAAGACGGCCACGATGCGCAAGCCCTGATTAAGAACGCGGACGCCGCAATGTACATGGCAAAGGGAGAGGCGGCTGACAGCTACCGGTTCTTCCAGCGGAAAGCGAACGACCGGAACCTGGAGCGGCAATTGCTCGCACGTACCCTGGGGCGCGCTCTGGAAAGGCACGAATTCTTGTTGCACTACCAGCCGAAAGTCGATGTCGAAAGGGGAACCATTACCGGGGTCGAGGCGCTCATCCGCTGGATGGACCCGGATCGAGGGCTCATCCCTCCGGCGCAGTTTGTGCCGATTGCCGAGGATTGTGGCCTTATTGAACCGATTGGCCAGTGGGTCATGCGCGAAGCCTGCAAACAGGCCCGCGACTGGATGGACGCGGGTCTGCGACCGATCCCGGTGGCGGTCAATGTCTCCGCGGTGGAACTCCGGGCCAAGAACTTTCTCGAAGGCGTTTCCGGCATCCTGAAGGATACGGGCCTGGAACCACAGTATCTCGAACTCGAGCTGACCGAACGCGTTCTGATGCGAGATGAAGAATCCACCATGTCCGCGCTCCTGGCACTGAAAGCCCTGGGGGTCCACCTCGCGGTTGATGGCTTCGGCACCGGGAATTCCAGCTTGGGCTATCTACGGCGCTTGCCGATTGACACCGTGAAGATCAATCAATCGTTTACGGTCGAAATCAGCACCAATGCGGAAGCGGCCGCCTTTCTCGGCGCCCTGATCAGTATGGGCAGAACGCTTAAAAAGCGAGTCGTTGCAGAGGGCATCGAAAAACGCGAGCAGCTTGCGGTCCTTGCATCCGAGCGCTGCAACGAGGGGCAAGGGTACTATTTCAGCCCGCCCGTGGCGGCTGAGCAATTCGCCCAGCTCCCTTATATGCAGCAAGCGTGACGGTGAAACGCGGCAACGGTTGTCCATGAGGACTCGGCTCCGCGACTGCTTGCCGCATTCTAGTGATTAAGATGGGAATTCAGCACAAGGCTCGTTGCTTATCCTTCGTCCTCTAGGTATTCTGATACCATGGCTGATCAAACACGATTAATTACTCGTCCGGCGGAGCGCAAGCGGGTGCAAATGGCCGTGACTCTTTTGGTAGAGAGTGATGAGGTTCGATATCCCGCGACCACGGTGGACTTCTCCCCCTATGGCTTGCGCCTTGAATCCAACGCTACGCTTGCCCCGGGCCAGCCCGTGAGCCTCCTTCTTGCGACTGAACCCGCACGCCTGATTAAAGCGCGGGTAGCATGGGTCGGAAAGGCCGGCTCGCCCCAAGCTGGCCAGACAGGATTCCAGTTCTTGAACCCCCACATGGCGCCCCTGATCGGACCGGTCTGCTGAAGGTCGAATCGGCCTCGCTGCGGTCTCGAAGCTGCTCGTGACGAGAGCCCTCACGTTCTTGGGTTGGGGGCTTCGAATTCCCGCCAGATGAGGTGAGTACCTGTCATCAAGCGGGTACGTCAGTTTTCAGGGCGTTTAGAAACTCCAGCCCGGCGAGAGTCCACTCGCTCGACTCATATTCCTGCACCCAGACAACTCGACTGGGGATAGCATGCGGGAATTCCTCCTTGGGAACGAGCCCCACCCATTCGCCTGGGGAGAGCGCGAGCTTGGTCCGAACCCTCGCTCCACGCAGCGAAATGTCGACCGTGGTGGCTGAATCGTCCGTTTTGAATCGATCTGCCTTCAAGACCAGGCTGACGGGAATCGTCGCCGACCGGCGCTCCCACCGCCGGAGAGTAGGGGTGGTATTCTCTTGCATCAGCAGCTCCTGTTTCTTTGGTCAGACCCGTGGGGTAGGCCGCCAAACAAAATCAAGATTTTCCAGTTCGGTACCGTTCGATCAGGCACAGAGGTAGCCTGACGCAACCGCTGAGGATATGCAAATAGGAATATGTTGAGTAAAGATAATATTTCATCATAGAGCCCAATAGCTTGGGCACACCTTCGAAGCTACCCCACAGGTTGGATGGGACCGATTTCGACAGGCAGCGGGCGGGTCAAGATAGAGGACGGTCGTTGCGGACCGAACAAGAGCAGCGTTACCGCGAGCGGGACTCCTTCCACTTCAATGGCGGCAGATCTGAATTTACGGCAAGCTTCAGGTACGCTCTGGCGTATGCGGCGGCTTTTTCCTTGCCCTGTTCGATATCTTCAACGGGTTCCGAGGGGGCAATCCAACTCTTCGTCGTGACGTTGTACACTGACGCCTGCACGCCCTGGGCGTTGTGCTCTGAAAAGAGCCGCAGGTGTTCCTTGCCGACTTGGACTTCGGCCCACACGCCGCCGCTTAACATTGTAGGTCTCCCAGCATGGTAGCTAGTTTACACCAAGAGTGCGTTTAGCCAGCGCTCGGCTTCGCGATCGCCGTAGCGGAGCGCAGGACCGAGCGGTGAGCCAAGGAAGACCAGTTTCCCCCTCCCGAAACTTTGGCGCGCGGCCATGGGTCGGCCCTGGGCCCAGCCGATGGGCTCGCCATTCAGCGCCGCCCACACCACATTGCACAGTGGCACGATGCGGCTGAAGTCGCGCACCTTTGCCGCGATCGGCCAGTTGTAGTCAACGTAGGGAACGTGGGAACGCCCAGCCTCGGCTCGGCGTCCTTCAGCGTGTCTAGCGAGGGCGGACTCCTCCCCGCGGCCATCGGACCAAAGGTCCACGGGCGCCTCGAGCTTGAGCCCGAAGTGCAGATCCAGCGCCACGCGGTGCGCTTCGAACTCCGGCAGTTCGGCGTAGGCCGCACCGGACTCCACCAGCACCAACGCTCCGGCTTCGGCCGACGACCGAAATATCTCCGCGACGTCCGGGGCGAGCCCGGCGCAGCCCGGAACGATGACCACGGGCGCCGGCGGCATCTGGCGGGGCACGGCGCGAAGGAAACGGCAATGCGTGCGCGAGAGCGCCGCTTCGTAGCCGGCCAGCGACTCTCGAAGTCTGCAGCCATCCGCGAGGTCCACGAGCACGCAATCCAGATGACCCTGCGGCAACACGGCAGGCGAACGGCTTGCGATGCCGAAGCATCGACCGCGGGCCACCGAAGCCAGGCCCGCGCCCGCTCCCACAGCGGTTGAGAGGAAGTGTCGCCGAGAAACACGTATTCGCATCATAACTTCCCCGAAATCAGGCGGTCCATCGCCGCTGCCGTATCATAGAACTGCTGGTCGAGGGCGTAGCGATAACGCAGCTCCATTTCCGCCACCAGCCAGCCGTTGTATCCCACCTTGTCCAGCGCCGCACGAATCGCCGGCCAGTTGTTGTCGCCCAGAAACAAATTCGTGTAAACGCTTTGGTCGCCGCATCGCCCCCGCTGCTTGTTGACATCCTTCACGTGGATGCGCGTGATGCGCGGGCCATGAATCTCAATCCACTGCTCAGCAAATCCCGTATCGTGGATGTTGCCGACGTCCAAGTGCAGGCCCACGTGAGGGCTGTTGACGTCGTTCAGGAAGGTCCAGAATTCTCGCGGGCTCAACAGAAAGCGCTGCTCGGAGTTGCAGTTCTCGCAGCCGATCTTGACTCCGGCGTTGCCGGCCGTCGGACCGAGCTTCTGCATGGCCTCGACGCTGCGCTGGTAGACCTCGTTGTAGGGTACCTCTGCGGTGACCAGGCCCACGACCACCAGAATTGCATCCGTACCCAGAATCTGCGCAGCTTCGATTTGCCGCTCAACGATGCCGATCGCCCGGTCGCGCACCTTAGGGTCACGCGACGAGACCGGCGTTTCCCAGTGCAAGCCGGTCGAAACGTTCGAGACGACCAATCCCGCCCTCTCCACCTTGCGGCGTAATTCCCGGATTTCGGAGTCCGTCGTCGACATCTGGAACCATGGGACGTCGCCCAGCCACAACTCGATGCCGTCATAGCCGGCCTTCTTGACCAGCTCGAGTCCCTGCTCAAAGCTCCAGCCCTTGGGAATCATGTTATCGCCGATGGATTTTTTCATGCGCACCTCGATTTGAGAAAAGCGGCTGCGTCGCTGCTTCGCCTCGCGGGACCCCGCCAGTCACCTGCTGCAAATTATTCACGGCCCCTGCAGCCTGCTTGGGCAGACCTGTAATGGGATCGCTACCCGGCCAAAACCGACGCGTCTTCGGGTCACGATATGCTGAGTCCCATCCTGTTCCTTGGTTGATCCACCCTTCAGCATCGGCAGGGGCGGTGGGAAAATCAAGATATCGCCTTCGATAGCTGCACCGACGGATTCCGACGTTCCCCTAACTGCAAACCTGACTGAGGACATTTTGCAGCATTTCTGAGACCGGCTGCAACGTCAATCGAGTGCCCCGGAGGGCAGAAGCTGAGGCGGGTGGCTCAGAAGCATCTCGGAAACGGCATTGACAGCCTTCCGCGCCTTGCCTACAGTGGGAACTTCAACAGGGTTTTCACTAAGGCAATCTTCCCGCCAAATATAGCGAAGATCAGAACGGATGGTGGCAAAATCCCAGTTCGTTGCGCAGTTAGCTGAGGAGGCTGAGATTCAGAAGACGACCGTCACGCTACTCGAAAAACTCGTCAGTCTGGCCGCAAAGCGCTTCTAACACTTTGTACGACGGTGGCCATTCACCTCTGGTTTGATCGCTTGGGGCGGCATTTTTCCTGGCGGCAGTAGGGCGGGCGCAGTCCTCAGCCGGTACCGGCGAAATTACCCATGAATATATCCGAGCCATTTATCCACCGGCCGATTGCCACGACGCTTCTGGTCATCGCTGTGTTCCTGGCCGGCGCGGTGGCCTTTTTCCTGCTTCCGGTGTCGCCGCTGCCCCAGGTGGATTTCCCCACCGTATCGGTGAACGCGAGTCTGCCGGGGGCCAGCCCTGAGATCATGGCCTCCTCGGTTGCAACCCCCTTAGAGCGCCAGTTCGGACGCATTGCCGCCGTCACGGAGATGACCTCGTCGAGCAGCCTTGGTAGCGCCAGTGTCACCCTGCAGTTTGATTTGAACCGGAACATCGATGCGGCGGCGCGCGATGTGCAAGCCTCCATCAACGCGGCCCGCGGTTATCTGCCCACCAATTTGCCCAGCAACCCCGACTACTGGAAAGTAAACCCCGCCGACTTTCCCATCATGCTGCTCGTCCTCACCTCGGATGTGATGCCAAAGGGAAAGGTTTACGATTATGCCTCCTCGATCCTGGCGCAGAAACTGGCGCAGATCAGCGGTGTGGGCCAGGCGAGCGTAAGTGGGGGCGCCCTACCGGGGGTTCGGATCGAATTGAATCCGACCGTGCTTAACAAATATGGTATCGGAATTGAAGATGTTCGGGGTGTTTTGAGTAATGCCAATGCCAACGTACCGAAGGGGCACTTTGCCGACGGTCTCCGCATGTGGGAAGTGGACGCCAACGACCAACTGTTCCACGCGAGTGATTACGCCCCTTTGATCGTCGCTTATAGGCAAGGTTCCCCCATACGACTCTCCAATGTCGCCCGAGTGGTTGACGCCCCGGAATCACTCCGTTCGTCGGGCTACGCCAACGGAAAGCCATCGGTGCTGGTCATGCTCTTCCGCCAGCCCGGCGCCAATATCATCGACACCGTGGACCGCATCCGGGCCATGCTGCCCCAACTCAGAGCGGACATGCCTCCTACCATCGATATGCGCATAGCCATGGACCCTACCCTGACCATCCGCGCCTCCGTTCACGACACGGAGCGCACCCTCATCCTTTCCGTTTTATTGGTGATCCTGGTCGTGTTCGTTTTTCTGCGCAACGCGCGCACCACGTTCATCCCCAGCGTGGCGGTACCCGTGTCACTGGTGGGCACCTTCGGAGTCATGTACCTTTTGGGCTACACGCTCGACAACCTTTCCTTGATGGCGCTTTGCATCTCCACCGGCTTTGTGGTTGACGACGCGATCGTGGTCATCGAGAACATCTCCCGCTATCTGGAAAAGGGCCTCGGCCCGTTCCAAGCGGCGCTCCGGGGAGCGAAAGAAATTGGCTTCACGGTGGTGACCATTAGTGTTTCGCTGGTGGCAGTTTTCATTCCCCTCCTGCTCATGGGAGGGATTGTGGGGCGGCTGTTTCGCGAGTTCGCCGTGACGCTGTCGGTGGCTATCGCCGTGTCGATGGTGGTCTCGCTCACCGTGACCCCTTCCATGTGCGCCCACCTGCTGCGGCACGGCGCATCCCATGGCTGGATGTATCAAACCTCCGAGCGCGCCTTCAACGGGGTAGTGAAGTTCTATGGCAGGACCTTGGCCGCCGTGCTGCGCTTTCCGGCAATTACCCTGGCGGTTTTACTGGCGACTATCGCGCTAAACGTATACCTTTACGTCCGCGTTCCCAAGGGTTTCTTTCCGCAGCAGGACAACGGCCGCATCGCGGGCACAATTCAGGCTGATCAGGACACCTCGTTCCAAGCCATGGACGGCATTTTGCGGCAAATGCTCGATATTGTGAAAGTCGATCCGGCGGTTGATACCGTGAACGGCTATACCGGTGGCGGTGGCTGGCACAGCGCCGCCTTGAACACCGCCACCATGTACATCTCGCTCAAGCCGCCTGCGGAGAGAAACATCAGCGCTGACCTGCTCATCGCACGGCTACGGACCAAGCTTGCCGTGGTACCGGGAGCCACGCTCTATTTGCAGGCCTCGCAAGACGTGCGCGTCGGTGGACGATCCAGCGCCGCACAGTATCAATTCACCATGCGAGGTGACAGTCTGAAAGATCTGCAGACGTTCGGCCCCCGCATGTTGTCGGAGCTGAGGACCATACCCCTGATCGCGGACGTGAACACAGATCAGCAAAATGACGGCCTTCAAGCCTTCGTAAGCTATGACCGGGCGACCGCATCGCGATTCGGCATCTCGTCGCAACTGATTGACAGCACTCTTTACGATGCCTTCGGCGAACGTCAGGTCTCCACGATCTATACGCCGCTGAATCAGTACCACGTGGTCATGGAGGTGGCGCCTGAATTCTGGCAGAATCCGTTATTCCTGCGCCAGCTCTATGTGAAAGCTCCGAATGGACAGGAAGTTCCGTTAAGTGCATTCTCGCAAACTGCCCCGACTACCGCGCCGCTCTCGGTCAACCACCAAAGCCTCTCGCCCTCCGTGACCATCTCCTTCAACCTCATACCGGGCGTGGCGCTGGGAGATGCCGCGGATGCCATCGTCGCACGGGCCGCCAAGATTGGTTTGCCCCTGACCATTCGTACGGGGTTTGCCGGTACCGCGCAAGCCTACCAGGATTCGATGGGTAGCGAACCCTTGCTGATTGCCGCCGCGCTCATTTCGGTTTACCTGGTGCTCGGCATCCTTTATGAAAGTTACGTTCATCCCGTTACGATTCTTTCAACGTTGCCCTCGGCGGGTGTCGGCGCGTTGCTGGCGCTTATGGTCACGCACACTGACCTCACGGTGATCGCGATCATCGGAATCATCCTGCTGATCGGAATTGTGAAAAAGAACGCTATTCTGATGATTGATTTTGCGCTGGCTGCCGAGCGCAATGAAGGCAAGCGCTCGCGGGATTCCATTTACGAAGCTTGCTTGTTGCGTTTCCGCCCCATCCTGATGACGACCATGGCGGCCATGCTCGGCGCCGTTCCCCTCGCCCTGGGCACCGGCACCGGCTCGGAGTTTCGCCGTCCTCTGGGAATCGCGATTATCGGCGGCCTGGCCGTCAGCCAGTTGTTGACGTTGTACACCACTCCCGTGGTGTACCTGTATTTTGACCGGTTGCAAAACTGGCGGTCTCGGATTGGGAAAACAGCGCCCGCGAAGAACATGCCTCTAGACCCCGACGTGTGAAAGCGAGGAACCCAGGGACACCTCCCCAGACGAATTTGTCGGCGAAGTGGTGGAGACGATGCGGCTGTCGGGGAGAAGGTGGCCCGCGACAGGCGTACTCTTCAGCCGTCGCGGGCCGGACGAGGGGTTACTTCAAGGCGCTCGATGACCAGTCGCCTGAGGAGCAAAACCGCGGGTTGGCCGTTTATCCGCGACTGGAGTTCGGAGGTTTCTACGTTCCGTGATGCGCCGAAAACGTATACCCACTCTGGTTTGGACTCTAGCCGAACACTCATGAACACAAAGCCATCGGTTTTGTCCAAAAGCTCCTGAATGGCTAAGTTAAATGCCCGCCCCAATTAAGCGCGTTCTCGCAACCGCAGATCGGCAAGTTCGGGCGAAGGTCAATGTTCTCGGCCTTGAGCCCACGACCGGTGGCCGCGGCCACGCTCCGCCACTCGAAAACCAGTGTAACGAGGTGCCTGGAGTGAACCCCGTGGCTGAGACACGGTAATTGGGGACAGTTTGGAGTGAACCCCAAAATTGAGACACGGAAACTAGGGACACTTTTGGTTAAATGG
>CAZCVY010000075.1:0-29354 GCA_964501985.1 uncultured Acidobacteriota bacterium
ACCGGTAGGAAGAAAAATTCTGACAAACCGCAGAATTGTGGCCAAAAGCGATATTTTGTCCACCCCCGCGCCCATCGTCCCAAACCGCTCCGCACTTTTTCCCCGCCACGCGGGTGGCGCGTACATTGTCCTCCAATGTATGTGCCCCCAAGGTTTCGATGTGACCCTCAGGCCTAGGACGGTAACCGGCTCATCGACAAGATTCAGCGGTGCTTCGGGAAGTGTCGCATACATACCAAACGATGTATGCGCCACCCATCGGAATCATAGACCCTGTATTGCAAGCTCGTAAATTCTCGTTTCTTTGGCAAGAATTTTTCATGCTAGTGCGCGGCAGGGGTATTGGTATTGGTGCTGGACACATCGACATTCTAGGTGACCGGGGAGTAACGGAAGATTCACCACAGAGAGCATGGAGCCCACAGAGAAAAACTTGCTCGGTGTTCTGCCTCCGTGGTCTCTGTGGCCTCTGTGGTGATCCTGTTTGGTTGCGGCTCATCCGCGCTGCACTACCCGCTCAGTAGCGACTAAAGATGGTGCGCCAGGAATCCATTGACGCCTTTCCCTTTTTCCGATCCCCAGGTCCAGTACATTCCGAGGTATGCGTAGTTTTCGGTTTGCCCGAAGGCCGAGTGCCCGTAGGCAAATAGGATTTGCCATCCGGGATTGCGAATATAGTAATAGCCGCCAATATCGACCATCGTTGAGGACATCGTCTGTGGCGTGGCAATCCCTTCCGGCCCATGAGAGAAGACCTCCGTCCCCAGAGTGAACTTTTTCCCGATGTCCCTCTGCACCAGCCATCCGCCGTAGGTGAAGTTGCGGTACCCCGTCTGAGGGACGATCTGATATCCGGCGCCGCCGTAGGTTGTCCAGTGCCCCCAGCTCTTCTGTGCCCAGATCGGCAGTTTGTACCAGACCTTTCCGACGCCCAACCCCTTGGCATAGCTGCCGGTGGGGATCTCGATCATGGTGAAGCTGCCAAATTCCGGGCGGTGCTTGGTCTCTTTTATGAACCGATACTTCGCTCCCAATTCCATGTCGGTCAGACCGTAGGCGGTCGGGCCCACTCCGGCGGGAAAATACAGCGGATTGTTGGAGGGAACGATGGCCCCAATGGGCACGATGATGTGCAACTGAAGATTGGGAGCAGCGCCCCAGTTCGCTTCAAACGCCGGGGCCACCGGATCGGTTTCCACCGGGGTCCCGTCCGAGCCACTAAAGAGGTAGACCTCGTAATGCCGGAATTCTACGGGCTCGGGGTCGTCCGTCTGGAACGGCGGTCCCGCCCAAAGGTTCGTCGCGGCCAGCACCAACAGCAGGATGAGCGCTATTTTTGTGTGAACAACGTTCATTCATGCTCCTTCAGATCGTGGCGCGGACATCCCACTGCTATTCGGTCATGGCCAAGATGGCCGCGCCCGCGCGAGTCATTTCCCTTGCAACAAATCGGCAAACGGAGGGAAGGTCAGCAATATTCCCAAGGCCAAGAGCAGAAATGCCGTGGCATTGACCTTGGCGATGGCAACGCTTTTCTCCCGCCAGCGCCGAGCGAGGAGGAACCACGCCGCGAGCCACAGCAGAATGGGCACGGAAGTCACGCCGGAGAGCGGGCCTGTGGGCAAGTAAAACGTCAGCCCTGTGGCGATGGGCTTGGAGGCATCCGCGACGAAGGCAAGTAAGCCCAACCCCGAGCAGCCGATTCCCGCCGACAAGATGGCAGCGGCAGCAGGGCCGTTAGGAAGGCTCGCTTCCTCCGGCATTGCGGTCCGGCCCGCTCTTAGAGGCTGCGAAGGACTCATTGGTTTTCGCTCCTGTCCAAAACAACTGAGCCTTGCGGCTTCGCCGCTCCGCTCAGCGGAAGGGCTTCGCCCTTCCGGGCCGCGACGGCCCTTTTCTCTCTCACCCTCACCGCGCCGGAGGCTCAGCCTCCGGCGCGGTGAGGGTGAGATTGGGGGGCAGGGCAGCGCTCCGGGCTGGCGCAGCCAGCCCGCATAGCAAGCGGCAGAGCCACAGGTTCACAGTCGATGCACAGCTTTTGTTTTGGACACGAGTGATTGGCTCTTTCCCCTCAAATGGATTGTCGGGCCACCGGTCACCGGGGCGTATTTGTTGAGCATTGCACCAAAGAACCCTGCGACCCCAGCAGCTCCAAACGCCACTAAGGCAAACGCCAGCACGGCAGTGCGGACTTTTGGGTGATCCCTTATGGACAGCCGGTACTTGGTCAAGACATAGGCGATCATGGTCATGGCGATAGGCGCCATCCAGGCAACGTATTCCTTCCACTCCATTCCCAGGTCGTGCCAGCCGGCTGTGGTGGGGTTCGACTTCAAAAGATACCGCGGGTAGAGAGCCAGGTCCGTCAGTCCCGCAGGCGGAACCGCGCGGTACCATGGATAGATAATGTAAGCGCCCGTCAGGACCGCGGCCCAACCGAGTCCAACCATGCCGATGAGGTAAAGGCGTTCCAGAGAGTCGCCCTTGGGGGTGATTTGCTCTGGCCGCTCGACGAACTTTGATCGGCAGAGTTCTACGACGAGTCCGAAAACCGCCATCAGAAAGAAGGCGCCAAACAGCATCCCGTGGAATACGGTGACAAGCGCGCGCAGAGTAATTTCCACTTGGAATCTCCAGAACCGATGGCGGGCCGCCGCGTTGACCCGCTACCGTTTGTCGTGATGCTCGATGCCAAACATTTCGCCGAAAAGTTCCTCGACGCGATGACGAGCCACGCGCAGCGCGTTGCGGCCCAATGGAGTAATGTTGTACACGCGCCGCCCGGATTTTCCGTTGCGCTCCAAGTGAGCGCGCAGATAACCCTTCTTCTCCAAACCGTGCAAGATGGGATAGAGGGTTCCCGCGCCTAGCTTGTAGCCATGGCGTGAAAGCTCTTCGGCAATCCATACGCCGTAAACTGGCTCTTCCGCCGCGTGATGGAGAATGTGAAGGCGGATCAGCCCCGAATAGAGGCTTTTGTCATCCATATTGATTTTCGATGCCCTGTTTCGATATCGAAATTGAATATAGAACGAAGAAAGGTCGTGTGTCAACCGGGCAGGTGGGTAGCGGGAAGGCAGGAAGCAACCGTAGCGCCTGTGAGGTCCCGGTTCTTCCTTGACCAGAAATCGCCCAAAAAACGCGCATCCCCTCGAACTTGGAAACGCGGGGCTCGGTAAAAGCCGCGGACCTCAAAGGCGGAGGCGCGCTACGGATCTTACGTGGATAAGGAAAACCCGCGGACCTACACAACAGGTCCGCGCTACGGGGTGCGGCCGGCCCATGCTTTCCAGGTGGCGGGGTCGGAGAGCATCTTAATGAACAATCCTCCCACCACTGAACGCGCCTGGAATCCCACCTGTGTTCCGTCTCGAGTCCAATACCAATCGGTGAGGGGCACTCGGGTGGGCGATTGACTCACCCAATCGTAGATGGGGGAGATCAATTTCTCCCAGTCCTGCGGCGATTCCGCCAGCGTGGCGGTCCAAAGCTCCCAATCGATTTTCGTATAGGTTTTGCGGTTGTCGAGCGGCAAGCCGTAACGGTTGAGATGGTTTTCGTAAAAAGCGATTTCCTTGCGAGCGACGTCCGCGGGAAAGAGGTTCAAGCCCAGAATTTTGTCCCACACCAGATTGTACTTCTGGCTCCACGTTCCGGGCTTGTCGAAAGCGAGCCGATAGTGGTCGCCGTCGGCGGCCATCTCCACCCAGCGCGTGGCGAATTCTTGTGCCTTGCTGCGGTAGTGGCTGGCGGAATCTTTCTTCCCCTGCATTTCCAGGATCTCAGCGTAGGAGCCCAAGCCGAGAATGGCTTTAATGGAGAGATTCGTGTTGTGCGCCAGGTGCCCCGCAAAATCGTCGGTGCAGAGTTGGTTTTCCGGATCAAGCCCTTTATCTGCCAGGTAATCGGCCCACCGCTGAAGAATGGGCGCGTACTTTTCCGCGAAAGCCGGACTGCCTTCGGCCTTGGCGATGGAGGCGAACAGGATCAGCATGTTGCCCGATTCCTCGACGGGCATGGTCTCGATCTTCGTCGGGTCGCGCCCATTGGCGAGCGGATACGTGCCCAGATCGTGCGGCGCGTAGGGAAAAGGCCACTTGCCCGACTTGACATAGTCCATCACCGGTGCGAGCGACGCTTCCACCAGGTGCGGATTCAAGAGAAGCAGAACGGGCGCCGCGGGATAGATGACGTCGACGGTCGAGATGCAGCCGCAACTGAAGTTCTCCTTGGGAAAATAGTAGGGTGTCTGGCCGTCGGGCGCGGCTGCCAGTTTGTGCGCGGCCAGGCTTTGCCGGTAAGCCAGCGCGGCGAGCCGAGCGTATTTCTCGCCGCCCACCCTCGTGAGGTCCGCCATAAGCTGATCGTCAAACTGCTCGCTCTTCTTGTGCAGCGACTCGTAATCGTGCTCAGCGGCGGTGAGGAGGTCGGTAGCCTGAGCGCCATTGCGACGCCAATATGGGCGCAGGCGCTGGTGAAAATATTCAATGGAGTAGAGGTCATCGTAAGCCAGTATGAGATGCCGCGCCACGGGCTCCGCGCTGACCTGGCCCAAATCGAGCACAAACGCGGCCAGCGGGGCGCGATTGGCGGGACGGGGCATGGAGGAATCGTCCTGGCCGGGCAGACGGCCCTTTTCGACAAACCAGTCGTGCTGTGAGTCAGCACCGGCGATGGCGCTTGACGCAACTTCGCTCGTCGGCGCGGCAGCATAGAGGTAGCCCCAATCGATGCGGCGGTCATCTCCTGATTTCGCCAGAACCGGTTGCGCCTTCGATCCCATGCGCAGTACGACGAGGTCACCGGCCTTTTCGCGCGACCATTCTACGGCCTGGTCCTCGCTGTTCACCACAAGCTCCGCGGAGTTGGCGTAATAAACGGAGACCCTATGCGGGCGGCCGTCGACCGCGCGAATTCCCCAAGTGAGGTAGGTGACCGGGCGGGAATAGACGTCCAGGTCGCTGGGCAGGAGCGGAGTGAGGAAGGTGAGTGTTACGTGAACTCCCGCTCCCTCGAAATCATAAACCGTGCGAGTAGGGAAGACGGCCAGCCCCACTTGGGGCATCGCCTCCTCGTCCACGGGCCTTCCCATCAGGCGGAAAACGGCGCCATCGATCCTGATCATGCTCTCGATCGACTGCGGCTTGCCGGTCCAGTGACGGGTTACGTCGTCGGTAAGATGGTCGGTGAATGACCAGATGCTGAGGTAGGGGTCGGTGGTCACCAGGGGTACGGCGCGCGGCTGAAATGGCTCTTCGGCTTGGACAGGCGCAGCCCCAAGCCAAGCCAGCGAAATAAGAACGGCGAGCCCGAACCGCCACATTTGTTCTGCCCGCAAGCGTCCGAAGCGTCTTCGCCAGCCGACTCGTGAGAGAAGTCTTGAACAATGTTTTTGCATGATTGCAATCCTATGAAGCGCTTTGACGGCTCGCGAGTATACAGGCAGCGGAACTTTAGAACAACTGTGCGTTGTATTGGGATTCCTGAAGATGAGGAGGTCTGGATGCGGCCGATTGAGGACGTCGACGCAGCCAGGCTCAGCGACAATAGAGACGAGGGTCTTCTCATTCTCGAAGGTCTGAGTCAGCCGCCCGCTCACCACGCAATCAGGGCCTCTTCAAAAAGCTTTGCCAAGTCCTCGGGGCTGGCCGGACGCGGTGAGAGTTTGGTGACGCGGTGCTGAGGCAGCGTGCCTTCCACGAGCCGGGGAATGTCGGCGGTCTCGTACCCCAGCGCTCGCAGTCCATTGGGGAGGTGCAAATCCTGCATGAGCTGCACGATGTGGTCGGCCAGAATCCTGCCCGCGTCATCGAGGCGCGCGCCGTCGACCTTCGCGCCCAATATCTCCGCCGCCCGCAGATGGCGATCGGGGCAGGCGGACGACACAAAGCGATAGACGGGCGGTGCATTCAGGATTACGGAGACGCCGTGGGGCACGAAGGCGTGGTCAACCTCATAGCCTGGCGCACGGTAACCTCGCACCAGCCCCGAGACCGGATAAGACATGCCGTGGGGCAAATGCACGCCCGCGTTGCCGAACCCGATCCCTGCGAAGGCCGCGGCGAGCATCATGGAAGCGCGTGCTTCGTTGTCGGCCGGGTCCTGTACGGCGCGCTTGAGATAAAGGGACACGAGGCGCAGCGACTCCAAGCTCCAAACATCGCTGATGGGGTTCGATCCCTGGTAGGCGGGCCGCAGGATAGGCCGTTCGGGTCGCGGGCGCTGGTGGAAGGGAAGTGCGGTGTAAGACTCGATGGCGTGGCTCAACACGTCCAGCCCTGCTGAGGCTGCTACCGCGGGTGGCTGAGTCCGCGTATTTTCCGGATCGATCAGGCCGAGCGTGGGCTTCAGCCGGCGGTGGGCGATGCCGGTCTTGGCGTGCATCTTGACCAGGTCGAAGATCGCCACGCCTGTGGTTTCACTGCCCGTGCCGGCGGTGGTGGGAATCGCGATCAAAGGTTTGAGGGGGCCCGGGACAGGCAAGCCTTTGCCGATGGGCGGATTAACGTAATCGAGCAAATCGGCAGGGTAACAACTATAGAGGTTCGCGGCCTTCGCGGTGTCCATCGTTGACCCGCCACCGACGGCAACGAAGGCGTCGAAATCCTCAGCTTGAGCCGCAGCAGTCGCCTCGCGGAGAGAATCATCGGTGGGCTCAATGTGGACCCGGTCGAAGATCGAAAACCGGATGTTGTGCTCGTGGAGCGACTCTTGCACCGTGGCCAGAGGTGGCAGGGCCCGCAGGTTCGGGTCCGCGAAGACCAGGACGTGACGCTTTCCCAAGTCGGCCAATTCGGCGCCGACTTCGCGTGTGACTCCGAAACCGAACCTGATCGCGGCCGTGGCTATCTCGAAGGCGTATTCAAGTGGCATGGCGCCTCTTCGCTTGGTCTGGCGTTACCATTCAGCCAGCCAAGCCGGGAATTACATCATTGCGATTTTGATCCGCCCGACCGATACCATACACCTGACGAATACTCAGTGCAATCGTGTGGGCGACCACGGGTGGGCCAGATGAAGGTTGAGGGCTTAGGTCTCGGGAGGTGTAGCGCGGGCGTCCCGCCGGCTTAGGCGGGAGCGTTCCGCTCCAGCCAAGGGATGCGCGGGCAGGATGCCCACGCTCCAGCGGGCGGGACGCCCACGCTACAACATCCTTCCGCCCATCTTTGGGCTTGCGGAGAGCCCTCCATTTCTATGTCGCGAACTCACCCGTTCCCCCAGCCTTGACCGGTTTACGATGACTGTGTTAGCTTGAATTTCTTGCACAGGATCTACGTCTAAGGTGGAGGAACCGGCTTGATCGCTCCGGCGGGAGAGGCGTTGAAACGCACTGCTCTAAATGCCACCCATCGGGCGAGCGGCGCCAAGATGGTGGATTTCTGCGGCTGGGATATGCCGGTGGAATATTCCGGCATTACCCGCGAGCACTTGGCCGTCCGCACGGCGGCGGGCCTCTTCGACGTGAGCCATATGGGGGAGATTGAAGTTCGCGGCCCCCACGCTTTGGCGCTGCTTCAACACGTGACCTCCAACGATGTATCGCGCTTGCAAGACAATCAGGCTCAATACACCGCGCTGATGCTGCCGAATGGAAGCGCCATCGACGACTGCCTGGTGCACCGATTCGCGGCCGATCATTATTTTCTGTGCGTGAACGCCGCGAATACGGAGAAGGACTACGCGTGGATCGTGAAGTGCAATTCGTTCGGGGCGGAGTTGCGCGACGTGTCGGCGGAATACTCGCAGATTGCGCTGCAAGGCCCCCGGGCGCTCGCCATTGTGGCGAAAGTGGCGGATGCGCATTTGGGGGACTTGAAATACTATTGGTTCCGCCGCGCCCGGTGCGCCGGGGTGGAAGGGATCCTGGCGCGAACGGGCTACACGGGTGAGGATGGTTTCGAGTTCTACTTCCCTCCCGCCTCGTCCGCGCATCTGTGGAACACTTTACTGGACGCAGGCCGGGCCGAAGGGCTGATTCCCGCGGGACTCGGTGCAAGGAACACGCTACGCCTCGAAGCGGGATATGCACTTTACGGGCACGAACTGGACGAAGAGACCACGCTGCTGGAAGCCAACCTGGGCTGGATTATGAGACTCGAGAAGGGGAACTTTCTGGGCCGCGACGTCCTCGCACGACAGAGCGCCAAGGGAACACCCAAGAGGCTTGTCGGATTCGAGATGATCGACCGCGCTCCGGCGCGCGATGGCTATCCGGTTTGGGCCGATGGCGTGCAAATCGGCAAAGTCACCAGCGGCTCGCCTGCGCCGTATTTGAAGAAGAATATCGGGATGGCTTACGTGCCCCCTGCGGTGGCAAACGTTGGCCGCGAAGTCGAGATTGAAATCCGCGGAAGAAAGGCGCCCGCGCGAATCGTCTCTTTGCCGTTCTATAAACGTCCGAAGTCGTAACGGCGAGTTTACCTCGCCATATTGCGGCGTCGAGCCGCCTCGGCCTTACCGCGAAGTGAGTAGCGAAAACCTGACCGAAGTTGCCGCTGGACGACGCTCAGCCCGGTCTATTGATCGCGGTCGCGTAGCCCAAGACGAGAACTCAAGGGAGAGGAATATGTATCCTCCAGAACTCCTTTACACGAAAGAACACGAGTGGATCCGGGTGGACGAGTCGGTGGGAACCATCGGCATCACCGATTACGCACAGAAGGAATTGGGTGACGTAGTCTTCGTGGAACTTCCCAAGCCGGGCGATCACGTTTCCGCGGCGGAGTCTTTCGGCACCGTCGAGTCCGTCAAAGCTGTTTCAGAGCTTTACTCGCCGGTGAGCGGCGAAGTGACGGGCGTCAACAAGAAGCTCCAAAACAATCCCGAGATGGTCAACACCGATCCCCATGGTGAGGCGTGGCTGATTCGCGTGGAGCTTGCCGACCGCAGGGAAATTGACAAGCTGATGACGGCGGATGAATACGAGGCCTACATCCAGCAGGAAAAGGCCCATTGATGCGCTATTTGCCGAACTCTGCCGCCGACCGGCAGGCCATGCTGAAAGCTTCCGGCCACGCGCACGTCGATGAACTCTTCGCACAGATCCCGACGGAACTGAGGTTCAAGGGAGAGTTGAACCTTCCCGGCCCGCTCTCCGAAGCTGAAATTTTGGAGTTCTTCCAGCAGGCAGCCGCGGAAAGCAGCCGCGAGTACGTCTCCCTGCTGGGCGCCGGCGCCTATTCGCACTACCGGCCGGTGGTGGTTGACGCGCTGCTCTCGCGCGGCGAATTCTTTACCGCCTACACGCCGTACCAGGCGGAGATCGCCCAGGGCA
This sequence comes from uncultured Acidobacteriota bacterium, assembly GCA_964501985.1. Classification (GTDB taxonomy): domain Bacteria; phylum Acidobacteriota; class Terriglobia; order UBA7540; family UBA7540; genus Bog-366. The sequence goes on from CAZCVY010000075.1 coordinate 9,275, forward strand.
CGCTGCAGGCCATGTTCGAGTTTCAGACCCTGATGACGCAGCTCACGGGGCAAGACGTCTCGAACGCTTCAATGTACGACGGTTCGACGGCCACCACCGAAGCCGCGCTGATGGCCCTGCGTGTTACCCGGCGCAGGCGAGTGCTGCTGGCGCGCACACTGCATCCGGAGTATCGCCAGATTCTTCGGACTTACGTCCGCCATCAGGACGTGGAATTGGTGGAAATTCCCTACACCGCCTCCGGGCAGCTTGACACGGCCCAACTTGAATCCGCGATGGATGCCCAAACTGCCGCCGTGGTGATCCAGTCGCCGAACTTTTTCGGCGTTTTGGAGCAGGTGCCGGAGATCGCCGCCCTCGCCCACCGGCACGGCGCGCTGGCGATAGTCACGATCACGGAGCCGCTCTCCCTGGCCGTCGTCAAGCCTCCGAGCGATGCGGACATTGTTTGCGGAGAGGCGCAATCGTTTGGAGTCCCGGTGGCTTTCGGCGGCCCCTACGTGGGCTTCCTCACGACGCGGGAAAAGTTCCTTCGCCAGATGCCGGGACGCTTGGTGGGCCAGACCTTCGACACCGAGGGCCGGCGGGGCTTCGTACTGACTCTTGCCACGCGCGAGCAACACATCCGGCGCGAGAAGGCCACATCCAACATTTGTACGAACCAGTCGCTGTGCGCCCTCGCTGCAACCATCTACCTCTGCCTTCTCGGCAAAACGGGACTGCGGCTGCTCGCGGAGCAGAATCTGGCCAAGGCTCATTACGCCGCGGGGCGGCTACGGGAAATTCCCGGCGTGTCGACCCCGTTCGCCAGCCCCTGCTTCAATGAGTTTGTCGTAAAGGTCCCAGGTGACGCGGAACTGCTCTTGGAGAGCCTGCGGCGAGAGAAGATCGTCGGTGGCCTGCATTTGGGAGAATTCTACCCGGAACTCGAGAACCACCTGCTGCTCTGTTTCACCGAATTGGTGAGCCGGGCCGCTATCGACCGGATGGTGGAAGTATGCCGCCAGTTTTCCGTGAGCCCGCGGCTGGTGGGTGCAAAGGCTCTCGAGTAAGCGGGGCGGCGGCCATTAATAAGAACCGATGACCATGGAGAATCGAATTCGCGAAGCCCGCCCGCACGTCACGCGCAACGAGCGACTGATCTTCGAGCGGAGCTCAACGGGCAAAGCGGGCGCCGAACTTACGCCCCTGGACGTTCCCGCCATCTCGCCCGCCGAAGTGCTGGGTGCGGAGTTGGCGCGCACGGAAATCGAGGGATTCCCGGAAGTTTCGGAATTGGAAGTGATCCGCCACTTCACGCGGCTATCCACTTGGAATTACAGCGTCGACGTTGGCCTCTATCCGCTCGGTTCCTGCACGATGAAGTACAACGCGCGTATCAACGAAGCGGTGGCGCGGCTGGACGGTCTCGCGACGGAGCACCCTTACACGCCGCAGTCGCTGGCCCAAGGCTGCTTGCGGATTCTCTACGAAACCGCTCGCTGCCTCCGCGAGATTACCGGCATGGATACCGTTTCCCTTCAGCCCGCCGCGGGCGCGCAGGGTGAGTTGACCGGCATCCTGATGATTCACGCTTTCCTCGCCGGGCGCGGCGATCCCCGCAAGTACATTTTAATTCCTGATTCCGCGCATGGTACGAATCCCGCCAGCGTGGCCATTTCCGGCTACGAAGTGCGCAACATCAAGTCCAATGAGCAGGGGTGCGTCGACCTTGCCGACCTCGAACGCGCCATGGATGCCGAGGTGGCGGGATTGATGCTGACCAATCCCAACACGCTGGGAATTTTCGAAACGGACATCGGCAGGATCGCGGATATTGTCCACGCCCGAGGCGGCCTCGTTTACATGGACGGCGCCAACATGAATGCTCTCGTGGGAGTGGCGCGGCCCGGAGATTTCGGCGTTGATGTCATGCACCTGAACCTGCACAAGACCTTTTCCACTCCCCACGGTGGCGGCGGTCCGGGTTCGGGCCCGGTCGCGGTAAAGGCAATCCTCGAACCGTACCTTCCTTCCCCCACGGTTGAGAGATCGCCGGAAGGGGTGTTTTGCTTGAACTATGAACGACCCCAAAGCGTCGGCCGCGTGCGCGCGTTCCTGGGAAATTTCGGCATGGCGGTTCGCGCCCTCGCTTATATGTTGGCGAATGGACCCGCGGGACTGCGGCAGACTACCGAGGATGCGGTCTTGAACGCGAACTATGTGCGCAGCCAGTTGCGCGAGTCCTACGATCTCCCCTACGACCGGCCCTGCATGCACGAATGCGTCTTCTCCGACCGGCGACAAGTGGCGAAGGGCGTCCATACCATGGACATCGCCAAGCGCCTGATCGACTATGGATTCCATCCCTACACCACGGCGTTTCCCCTGATCGTGCCCGGCGCGCTGATGATCGAGCCCACCGAGAGCGCCAGCAAAGAGGAGCTGGACGCCTTCATTGACGCCCTCCAGGCCATCGCCGACGAGGTGGAGCAAGACCCGCAATTCGTCCTGAAGGCGCCTTACACGGCGCGCGTCACTCGCCTCGACGAAGTCGGCGCAGCCCGCAAGCCGGTGCTGCGGTGGAAGCCTGCGCCCGCGCCGCATGAATCGTGATGTTCGCGCGAAGCGAACCCGCCTGCCCGGAGATCAATTATGTCCGCGCCTGGTCGTCGAGACTTCTTGAAACAATCCGCCGCACTATTGGCCCTGGGAGGAGCACCGCCCATGTTTGGCAATCCGCAGGTTGACAGAACTCCAGCGGAATTCACTGCTTTTCAAGCCCAGCGACGCAAGGAACTCTGGGGCCTGCTGGGAGAGTTGCCTTGGAACCACAAGCCCGGCCCGGCCATGCTTCTGGCAACGGAGAAGCACGATGGTTACACGTTAGAGCGTTTAGTCTTGGACCTGAACGGAGTCGAGCCGGTTCCCGCGCTGCTTCTGATCCCCGACAAACGTGCCGCGCGCGCCCCCGGTCTGCTCTACATCCATTGGCATGGCGGAATGTATGACCTGGGAAAGGAACAACTTCTGGAGGGTGCTGATGCCCAACCCGCCTACGCGCCGGTCTGCGCTGAAAAGGGACTGGTGACCCTGGCCATCGATTGTTGGTGTTTCGGCGAGCGGAAACACCATGAGGTCGGCCGCACGGGTGAGGAGGACACGTTCAAGTCTATGCTTTGGAATGGCCAGGTCCTCTATGGAATGATGATGTTCGACGAATTCCGCGCCATGGATTACCTGGCCTCGAGGCCGGAGGTGCACCCCAACCGCCTGGGGGCGCTGGGAATGTCCATGGGGTCAACCAAGGTGTGGTGGCTCGCCGCGCTCGATCCACGCGTGCGCCTCTCGATGGATGTCTGCTGCCTCACGGACTTCGAAGAACTTCTTAAGGTCCACAGCCTAAGCCAGCACGGCATCTATTATTTCGTGCCTTCGTTGCTCAAGCATTTCGAAACGGCCCAAATCAACGAGCTCATCGTACCGCGCGCCCACTTGAGTGTAAACGGCCGTCTGGACGACTTGACTCCTCCCGCCGGGGTCGAGCGGGTCCGCGATTACCTGGCGCCCCTTTACCAAAAGTACGGAAAACCCGAAGACTGCCATATCGAACTGTTCGACTGCCCGCATTGGGAGCTCCCGGCGATGCGCAAGCTGATCCTGGAGTGGATGGATACCTATTTGGTGAAACCTGTGGACAGCTAATCGCTACTATATATAGGGGTTAACCCTCCTCATCACCCCGAAATATGGTGGTTTTCTCTTTACAAGGTTCGATCGATATGGTAATTGTTCATTGAACCTGTGGCGAGTCGTGGCGCCAGCGCGACTCCGTTTCAGGGGCTGTTTTGGCTGGTCCGGACGAATTTTGGATTTGTGGATTTAAACTCCCCGTGCACCCCTCAATCCAAAATCGCGAATCCAGAATCCAAAATCGATAAGGGTGTGATTTGTATAAGCTGAAAAAACTCGAACTGCTCGGGTTCAAATCCTTTGCGGACAGATCCCGGCTGGAATTCGCCGACGGTGTCGCCGCCGTCGTAGGACCGAATGGTTGCGGAAAGTCCAATCTTTCCGACGCCATTACTTGGGTGCTGGGTGAGCAGAGCGCGCGCCTGTTGCGCGGCGAGCGCATGGCGGACGTCATCTTCAATGGTACCGGCACCCGCCCCCCCACGGGAATGGCGGAAGTCAGCATGACCCTGGTCAATCCTGAATACAACGAGGCGGGTGTACCGGAGGAAGCAGAGTCTGTCTCCGAAGGCGAGCCCTCCACGGAGGAGGCGGCAGGCTTCGGCCCGGGTACCTCCGGCAATGACAATGGGCATGGAAGCGGAAATGGCAACGGGAATGGGAACGGCGCGAAGCCCAGCAGGTTCCGCCACCGCTCCGGGGAAATCACCGTGACGCGCCGGCTTTTCCGCTCGGGTGAAAGCGAATACCTGATCAATGGCGACGCGTGCCGCTTACGTGATATCCAGGACATTTTCATGGGGACAGGTTTGGGCCCAGAGTCTTATGCCATTATCGAGCAAGGGCGCATCGGCCAAATCCTGAGTTCGAAACCCTCCGACCGCCGGCTGATTCTGGAAGAAGCCGCTGGAATTTCCAAATTCAAAACGCGCAAACGCCTGGCAGAGGCCAAGCTGGAATCGTCACGGCAGAATCTCGCGCGTATCGCGGACATCCTGGAAGAAGTAGTGAAGCAGGTGAATTCCCTCAAGCGCCAGGCGTCAAAGGCGCGGCGGTATCGCGAACTTCACGAGGAACTGCGCGGCAGGCTGAAGAGCGTCCTGGTCTCCCGCCTCAAGGTGCTGGAGATTGAATTCCAGCGGCTGCGCTCGGAACTCGCCCTGGTGAATCAAAGCTGCATCGACGGTGTCCAAGAATTGGAGGCATTGGAGCGCGAACAAAAAGGCGCAGCGCAACGATATGAAGAACTGGAAAATGGCCTCACCGAGTGCCGGGGGCGTTTGTCGCGCGGTGATCTTGAGCGCGAACGATTGCTTTCGCGCTTGGAGCAGGTCAAGCAGCAGGCCGGAAACCTCGAGGCGCGCACGGAGGAAGCCGCGCGCGAAAGCTCCGAGCTTCAGACTCAACTTTCCACTCTCGAACAGCAGACGGCTGAGCGTACCCAGGAAGTGGAGAAATTGCAGCAAGAATTGACAGCGGCAAAGGGCACGCTTGCAGACGTGGTGATGCGCCAGGAGGATCTCAACTTCCAGCTCGGCGCCGCTGAACAGGAAGTTGAGACGTGCCGGCAATCGCTGATGGCGGTCGTCAGCCATGCGGCGGAACTGCGCAACCAACTTGTTCAAGCCGAGGAAGCGGGTCTGGCTCGCGACCGCCAGGCAGCCCGCACCGACGCGGAGAAGGCACGCGTGGAAGCTGAGCACGCGGAGTTGGCGGCGGAGCTGGAGGCCTACCTTACCGAGCACCAGCGCGACGCCAGCACGCTTGCGGAGTTGGCGCAATCGCTTGCTCAGACGACCCGCGACCTGGAGAACGTGCGCGGGGAAGAATCGGACTTGCGGTCTCGCGTCGAATCCCTGCGGCGGGAATATTCCGGCAGTATCGCCCGCAAGGAAGCGCTGGAGCAGTCACTCGCGCACCACGCTTACAGTACGGAAAGCGTGCGGCGCCTGCTTTCCGGCGAGATTCCGATGAACGGGCACCCGTTCCAGCCCGTGGGCTTGCTGGCCGATTTTGTGGAAGTCTCGCCGGGCTATGAAGAAGTTGTTGAGGAATTCCTGAAGCAGGAGTTGGAGTGCGTGGTGGTCGAACAGCACGCGCAGGCGCGGTCGGGAATCGCTCTATTGCAAAGCCAGGGAACGGGACGCTCCACTTTCTTTGTGACCCACTTGCCTTCAAGCGGGCACGCGCATCCGGCCAGCAAATCGACCGTTCGCACTGAACCTGGGGTTGTGGCGGCGGTAGGGGAACTGGTGCGCTTCGGATCCAAGTTGGGATTAAACGGCGATGTGGTTCTGCCGTCCCTCGCCAAGGCCTACATGGTGGAGGACGATGCCGCCGCGGAACGCCTGGCGAGCGCGTATCCTGAGTGCCACTTCCTGACGGCGAAGGGTGAGCACTACCATCACCGCATGGTTTCAGGCGGCAAAGGTTCGAGCGCCGGACCCCTGGCCTTGCGGCGCGACTTTCGCGAATTGGAGCGGCGGACGGCGGAACTCGATACGCAAATCATATCGTGCGAGTCCGCTTTGGCCAGCGCCGAGGGGCAAGTCAAACGCCTTGACGCGCAACTGAAGAGTCTCGCGAACAGCAAGATGGAAGCGGAGAAGAAGGCCCTCGTCGCCGATGAAAAACTGAGGCAAACGCGCGAGAGCTGCGATCGGACGCAGCGGCAGCTTGATGCGCTGCTCGCAGAGGCTGCCGTGCTTGAGCGCGAGCGCTTGAGCTTGGAGGAGCGCCAGGCTAACCTGCGAGCCGGGTTGGAAACTGCTGGCGTCGCCAAGAGTGAGCGCGAAGAGGCAATTGCCCGTGCTGCCCACCTCGTGCGCGAGCTTCGCGCGGGTTTGGACCGCCTGGCGCAGGATATCGCCGACGCCCAATCCGCCGTACGGGCTCTGGAGGAGAGAACTCGCGCGGCGGAGGCGGAAGCAACGCGCTTGTCCGCCGCGGCGCAGGATTTTCACAACCGCATCTCCCGGCTGGCCCAACAAACGGAATCCTGGCAGCAAGAGCGCCAACGGTTGGCGCAAGAGAGCGAATCCCACCAGCTTCGCCTGCACCAGCTTCAACTCGAAGTGGAAGCTGCGCGGGCGGAACTTCAGACCCTCGAGGAAGAATCCCACACGATTAGGACCGAGCGGGATAATCTCGGCCCGCGCGTGGACCAAGCGAGGTCGGAGCTCGATGCGCGGCGCCAGAAGCGCTCCGAGACGGAAGTGGCGCTGGCGCGGGCGGAGTCCGATTACGCCCACCACGCGCAGCAGTGCCGCGATGAATTGAACACCGATCCCGCGGCGCTCCTTTCGGAATGCACGCCCGAAGCGGTTCTCGCCGGAGATGCCCTGCGAGTTGCGGAGGAAGAACTGCGGCAACTGAAGACACGTATCGAGAATCTCGGGCCGGTCAACATGATGGCGCTGGAAGAACTGCAGGAAGCGGAGGATCGCTTAACCTTCCTCGACGTGCAACGCCAGGATTTGCTTGCCTCTATCGAAGACACGGCACAGGCCATCCGGGAAATCGATCAAGTCTCCCGTCAGCAGTTCCTGGAGGCGTTCAAGTCGATCAACGCCAACTTCGCGGAATCGTTCCGCATCCTGTTTGGGGGCGGCACGGGGGAGATGCGGTTGGCGGATGAGAACGACGCCGAAAGCGGCATCGACGTTGTGGCGCAGCCTCCCGGCAAACGTCTGCAAAACGTGCTGCTGCTTTCGGGCGGTGAGAAGGCCATGGTCGCTCTCGCCTTGCTCATCGCCATCTTCCGCTACACGCCCAGTCCCTTCTGCGTTCTCGATGAGGTGGACGCGCCGCTCGATGAATCGAATGTCGATCGGTTTACACGAATGATCCAACAGATGAGCCGTCACACGCAGTTCATCTTGATTACGCACAGCAAGCGCACCATGGAGATCGCGCAGATCATGTACGGCGTCACCATGGAAGAGCCGGGCGTTTCCAAGCTCGTCTCCGTGCGCTTCGATGCGTTCACTCGCGAGCCCGTGGGGGCGACGGCGTGAGAACTTGGCCGCAAGTGAGCGAATGCCCACCTCACGCGCCCTCGTGGTCAGAGAACGACCACGAGGGCGCACGCTCTCAATGAAATTCCGTTAGTTTGGTGCCGGATCAAGGTACGGTTACGACGGTTTCGTTTGAAGGTGCGCTCAGGGCCGTATCGGCGGGACCTACGGTCCTCAGCACATAATAGTAAGTCACACCTGCTTTAACATTCTCGTCGTAATATATGGTCGCGCTGATCGGCGTAGAATTTAACGGCGTGGAACTCTCCCCGCCTGAAGTCGTTCCCCGGTAGACGTTATACCCTGTGACCCCGGCGGTCGAGCTGGCAACCCAAGAGAGAATCACGTCCAGGGTTCCCGTGCCCGACAGGCTCACAGCCTGTGGGCTGCCACTGGCGTTGTCGGTAATTTGAAGCGAGGCCGCACACGCGCCGATGATCGAGGGTGTGAACAAAACTCCGATCGTGCAACTTCCCCCTGCCGCCAACGATGAACCGCAAGTTGTGACGTTAGTGAAATCTGCGGCGTTCGTTCCGGTGAACGAAATGCCCGAGATGCTCAAGCTCGCGCCGCCCGTGTTGGTGAGAGTGATAACTTGAGACGAGCTGATCAAATCCCACGCTTCGTTCCCAAAGGCGAGGGTGGAGGACGAAAGCTTGGCCGCGGCGGGGGAACTCGATGCCGCCCCTGTGCCCGTGAGGCTCACGCTTTGCGGGCTGCCGGCGGCGTTGTCGGTAAGGGTGACGTCGGCGGAGCGAGACCCACTTGCCGTGGGTTTAAACGTTACGCTGATTTTGCAATTGGCTCCTGCCGCTAGACTGGACCCGCAAGTATGGGTCTGGCTGAAGTTGCTAGCGTTGGCGCCGCTGATTGCGATGTTGGATATGTCCAAGGCCGCGTCGCCGGAGTTGGTCAGGGTAACGGACTGAGCTGCACTTGCAGTTTGGACAGCTTGGCTCGCGAAAGCCAAACTGACGGGTGAAAAGCTCACATCTGGGCCGTTGGTGAGACTGGGCGTGGCCGCACTGCTTGCGCCGGTTCCGGAGAGACGGATGGCCTGGGGGCTGCCAGAGGCGTTGTCCAATATGGTAAGACTTCCACTTCGCGTTCCTTTCGCCGTTGGCGCAAAAATTACACCGATGGCGCAATTTTTACCCACCGCAAGACTCGTCCCACAATCGTTCTTCTGCGTGAAGTCACCGCTGACGCTGATGCTCGAAATCATCAAAGTCGCGCTGCCGGTATTCAATACATATACCTGCTCGGTGTTGCTAGCGCTCCCAACAGTCTGAGTTCCGAAGCTCAAACTCAATGGGGACAAGCTCACGGACGTAGAGTCAAGCGATGCGGAACCACGGTTCGCCGCACCTCCTCCACATGAAACATATAAAATTATAAGTGGGACGCAGGCCGCCAATGCCATGGCGGCGTTCATCCGTGGTCGCACGAGCATTCTTTTTAGCCTGTAAGGAAAATTTACGGCACGTATGCTACCACACCCAAGTTAAACGCGCGATTTTCCTAAATTTCATTTGCAGTCTTTACACTTACTCGGCCGGCGCGGGGAAAACGCGGAAGGCGGATGCTTCGGGTTCATTCGCGTTCGCACTTAAGGAGATTACCTGAGTGCAAGGCCATCACCGCATCGTAGTACCTCGCGCTGGTCGTGACCTTCTTGTGATGTGAGGAACCGTTCACTTGAGCGGAATTCAACGCTGCGGAATTTTCCGCAAGAAGGGTAACCTTTCGCACGATGTATTCGGTTTGGTGCCTACAATCATACGTTTGTCCGCGGCCGGTAAAGGCACCGCTTAATACTGTGGCAATTCTCGGGCCTGAAAGCTCGGCGCTTCTCCTTGGATTCGCATTGACACGACAAGCGAGGCTCGCGGCACCCGCGATTCATGCGTGCTCACTTGACTCCAGATAATGTGTATTCCAGTGACTCTCACTCCAGAGTTAGTGGTACGCTGCACAAATATCTCCCCACGCTTTTTCCGTTGACAACTTTTCACGTTGCTTTAGAATGACAGGGCTCTTGACCAATACCATGCCCGATTCTAAACAACGTGTTTTGCTCGAAACGAACCTGCCCGGTGTCAAGCTGTTCTCGCGAGGCAAGGTTCGGGATGTTTATGAGCTTGGCGACAAGCTGCTGGTCGTCGCCACGGATCGACTATCCGCCTTCGATGTCGTGATGCGCGAGGGCATACCGGACAAAGGCCGTGTACTGAATCAGCTTTCCCGCTTTTGGTTTGATCTTATCGAGGGTGAGATCCAGCATCATTTTATTACGGCCAAAATTACCGAATATCCTCCGGAGCTTCAACCCTTTTCGGACCAACTGGAAGGGCGCTCGATGCTGGTGGAAAAGGCGCGGCCTTTTCCCATTGAGTGCGTGGTGCGAGGGTACTTGGTGGGGTCCGGCTGGAAAGAATATCGCGCCAGCGGAAGTGTGTGCGGAATCAAGCTCCCTGCCGGCCTGCTGGAGGCTTCGCGCCTGGAGCATCCCATCTTTACGCCTTCCACTAAAGCGCAGATCGGCCACGACGAAAACATTACGTGGGAGGATACGGTTGCACGCATCGGCGAAGATGCAGCCGGGAAACTGCGCGAAATGAGTTTGGAACTCTACGGCAGAGGCCGCGAGTTCGCAGAGGGCCGTGGCATCATCATCGCCGATACCAAGTTTGAGTGGGGGCTCAAGGATAACCAGTTTATTTTGATCGATGAGGTGCTTACTCCTGACTCCTCCCGGTTTTGGCCGCTCCACGATTACGCGCCCGGAAAGACTCAGCCTTCGTTTGACAAACAGTTCGTCCGCGACTATCTGGAATCGCTCCGCTGGAATAAACAACCTCCGCCGCCGCCTCTGCCGGCTGACGTGATTCAGAAAACGAGTGAGAAATACCGCGAAGCTTACCGCTTGCTAACAGGAGATTCCCTCCGCTAGGTGAGTGCGCCGTATTCTTCGAGCGCGTCATGGGCACATGGAATTGGCTGGATTGCATTCTTGCCGCTATCGTTGTGGCTTCCATCGTAGCGGCGATCCTGAAAGGGTTTGTCCAGGAATTGATCGCCCTGGCGTCGGTGGTGATCGGCCTGATTGTGGCTGCCATCGGCTATACGCGTGCCGCGACGTGGTTTGAGGACCTTACCAAGTCGCATGAAATTGCTCTTGGCTTAGGGTTCCTGACCTTGTTTTTGGGCACGCTGCTGGTGGGGGCTCTCCTAGGAATGGCGGCACGGAAGCTTATCAAGTCTGCAGGAATTGAATGGTTCGACCGCTTCCTGGGTGGAATCTTCGGTTTGGTGCGTGGAGTTTTGGTTGACGCGATCCTGTTGATGGTCTTGCTGGCCTTCGCGATCAAACCGGAAGCAGTGCAGCAATCAGCTTTGGCTCCTTACGTGACCACTGGGACGCGTGTTGTGGCCCTCGTCATGCCGGCAAACCTGCGGTCCCAATTCCAGGCCGGCTTTGAGAAATTCCGTGAGGCGCTCATTCCTGGGGACAAGGGTTCAATAAAGCAGCAACCCTCCAGCCCTGCGAATTCCTATTGATCGGAGCTTTACTGTGAAAGACCAACTCGAATCCCTCATAAATCAGATGATTGACCGCGGGATTCTTTTTACTGATGCAGTTGCAGAGTTTGAGAAGAGGTTCATCAAGCGGATGCTGGAAAAGAATAACGACAATCATTCCAAGGCCGCAGTGGCTCTCGGCATTCATCGTAATACCCTAAGCCGGAAGGTGGAAGGATTGGGTCTCGACCATCGGCCCAAGCGGCGCGCGCAGGTGGTCGCCCGCTGATCACCTCGGCATCGCGCCACACATGCCTATTTCGAATTCCTCGGGATTGATGAGTGGGAGGTGCGTCCGTACTGCGGATGCATCAGCGCGGATGTGTCCCCGAACCAATTGATAGTCCGGAGGAAAATCTCCCTCGAAGGGTGAATCTATTGTGGGGAGACAAAAGGTGGGATGAGGCAGGGCCACCGGCCAGCGCCCGCGGTCCTGCCTCACGAAATTCAGTTGCTCGTGGTCTTATGTGTCGTATGGTGAACCGTTGGTTTTGGCTTCGTTGATGGTTTGTCCGGTAGATCCGATGTGACGGTGCCGACCAAGGTCAAGATCAAATTAGGCGTGGCCGTGTAGGAATCTGCCGTCCCTTGGAAAGTGACCAAGTCGCCCTTTTGAAGATTCTTGACGTTGGGCTGAGTTGAGTCCTTCAACTCGATGTCGTAGCCATCAGCCGATTTCGTGCTGTCCAGCATGGCAATCCGCACCAAATAGACGTCGGCATCGGTTCCCTTTTCCACGCTCGCTACGGTACCGCCAAGCCCGATGGATTGACCTTTCACGCCGTCCCATTGCTGCTGAGCCTTCTCGCCGCCTAGCTTCAACGGAAAGGTCAGTGTATTGAACGCGTCAACCATCTTATCTCCTGTTGGCTTGGGTGCTTCAATCTGCGCCACCTTAAATCCGTCGGGAGGATTGGCGGAACTCGCTGCTTGCGTCATGATGTCAGAGAGGCCCGTGTCATTCCCATGGTAACCCACATAAGTCTGTTTTAGATATTTCTCCCAGGCGTCGGCATTGGGATCTTTTCCCGCTTTCGCCAGATCCACCGCGCGGGCGCCGTACCAGACGGCGTGATCATAATCGTGGGGCGTGGAATAGAGATAGGCAAGGCCCATCCAATAAATTCCGTACCAGCCACTGGGGTTATCGTCGGTCGCCGCCTTCAGCGCGGTGATCGCATTCGCATAGTCTTTTTTCTGAAGGGCCACAAACCCGATGCAACTGTTGAATACCGAGCGAAAATCCTTCACCGCGGTTTGAAACTGCTCGTCGGTAGCCCCTGCGGGCTTCTGAAGCTTTTGCAGGACTTCCAAGCCGTGGTGGGCGTCGCTGTCGGCGCGAGAGAGGGCAGAGGTCGCATCAGCCTGGTCAGGCTTGTAAAGAAACGGGAAGGTGAAACTCAAAAACCGGAGGGCCGGCAGGTTGTCAGGATTGGCTTGAAGCGCTTTGCGGCCAGCATCCAGCGCCTTATCCATCTGATTCGTCTGCTGGTAGGTCTGCATTTCCACCAAGTAAGCCTGGTCTTTGAAATCTGAGGTGGCATACTTCTGGAGGAACGCCTCTGCCAAGGAAATTTTCTTATTCGGATCTTTCTCGGTCGCCATGGCGTTAAAGGCGTCATACTCTTCCCGACTCTTCCATTGCGGGCCTGCTGCTGCCGCGGCTTGAGCTGGCGCGTCTGTGCGGTTTACGAGAGTCAGATCGGCGGAGCGGCCGGAGCGGCTCGCGACCCCGGCGGCAGCGGCGCCAGTCGTAAGGCAGACCAGCGTACTGAGAGTCCAAAGCGCAGTGGTTTTCTTCATTGCAAAGCTACCTCGATATTGGGATGGTGAATCGTTGGTGACTCGGGCGCACCCGTTCTCAATACTTCTAGAGGCCGATGGGGCCTCCTGCACTAGAACTGCTCGCTGAGAATTCTGTAGTCCATCGGATGTCCCCTTCCAAATATCAATTCTCGATGGACTTTTCAAGTAAAATCTCACTTCGCGACGCAACTCATTTCCCTTTTTACTTGGATGCTAATGCCGCATTAAGGGTGTCCCCACCGTGCGGCTGGGAAGTTTTTCCGATCACGCCACGCTCCGCGGCTCTGCCAACTGCCCTCCGCGCTCAAGGGAGAGGCCTTCCGAGGACTGCCAGTCTCTCTTGCGAAGCGGAAGTTATCCCTCTTAAAATCGCTTTCTGATGGACCATATCTCGCCTGACGATGAAGGTTTACGACGGCGCGCCCAACGGGCCGCCGCGGAATCTTCGCGCGAGCAAATTGAGAGCCTCATGAATGAAACCGCGAAAGCGGTGCTGGTGGCGCTTGCTCGCAACCCTCATTTGCAGGAGCCCGACCTGCTCCGTCTGCTTGAGCGCAAAGACCTCGCGCACGAAGTCGTTAGCGAAATTGCCCGCCGGCGCGAGGTCCGCGCGAGCTACAGCGTGCAATTCGCCTTGGTACGGCATCCCAAAGCGTCGCGAGCGGTTTCTCTGCCTCTGATGAAATTCCTGTACGTCTTTGACTTGCTGCGCGTCGCGCAATCTCCTGGTGTTCCCGCCGACGTGAAAATGGTTGCAGAAGAAACCATCCTTAAGAAAACTGAAGGCATGCCGCAGGGAGAAAGAGTTTCTCTCGCCAAGCGTGGCACGGGACGCCTTGCTGCCGGTTTCCTCGATAGCGCCGACCTGGAACTGATTCGTGCCGCCCTTGACAATCCTTCCCTGACTGAGGGCGACTTGCTGAAGGTGCTAGCCCGCGACGGCACGCCAGCCGCCGTGGTGCAACAATTGGCCCAGCACGCACGATGGTCGCATCACTACTATTTGCGTCTTGCCCTCATTCGCAATCCGCTGACCCCATTCGCCCGCGTGCTTGCTTTTCTCCCCGACATGGCGGTTGCTGACCTTCGAGACATTTGCCTGGACCACCGCATGCCTCAGCCCGTCCGCAAGTACCTTGAATCATATTGCGCCGCCCGGCTGAACAAGCGACGCCAAGTTCCTCCGCCGGGATGACTTTCCAGTTGCTTTCCCGGTCGACGAATAAATTGTCGGCGCGGTTCTTCCTCACGAGCCATGCGGACTTGAGGGGGACTCTAGCAGAATCTCACAGGCGCTTGAAAATGCCCAGCGCAAAATTCCCACCACTACCATTTCCCTGGTAAGAGCGCTAAGATGTTTGCGCGCTGCGGGCACTTGGGAAGGCCCCTCGGGCAGAGCCTTCTGCCGCCCGCTGCCATCCGTCAACTCGCGGATGGTGGCTTGATGGTGGTTCTTCCCGTCCGGGTAACGACGTCATCTGAGGTATTGAGCGAGTCCGATTCTTGCCTCCGAAGGAGGAGCCATGGCCCTCAATCGTCTGACAAAATTTTTCGCTGGCCCTTCGCCCCACCTGAGTCGCGAAGAAGCGATGAAGGTCTTTCGTCGAGATCATTTCAAATGTTCGTACTGCGGTCTCGACGGCCAACACGATTTCGAAAGCTGGCTGATCCTGACCATCGATCACGTCCATCCGCACGCCAAAGGCGGCGCTCGGAGCATGGACAATCTGGTGACCGCCTGCCAACCCTGCAATCTCCTGAAGGGTAAGCGAATTTACAAATCATTTCAGGAAGCCAAGGATTTTGTCCTCGCCAAGCGCGGGGAATGGCAGAGGGTTTACCAGGAGCAGGTGAAGGCAGCATAAGGGTGCGGACACGACGTAGTCGGTTGCTCCGATTGGCCCACCGCCTGATCCTGAGTTGAGCTTTGCCGGAGAGATGAGCGATTGGACGCTGCCGGGCGATCTTCCCAACCCCTCCGTTTCGCGCCGACCCCTCGAGTGGCTGCGGGCGCGCTGTCTCCTGTCGAATCGCTATCCCCCGCATGGGACGAGTCAGTCCGCCTGCTCTTTCGCCCCTTCCTTCGCCGCCGCTGGGTCGCATTGAGTATCGTGTGCCTCTTCCTCGGAGGCGGCACTTCCACGGCGGCGTTTCAGTGGGGTTTTGGCGCTCTGCCGATCGACCTTCACACCTCCGAGCTGCTTCTCCGCCTCCGCCTGATTATTGCCGAACACCTCAGCTTGATCGTGCTAGCCATTCTTCTCAGCTTCAGTGTGATTATCGCTCTCATTTACACGCGCTGCGTATTTCGATTTGTGCTGATCGAGGCCGTCATCAGGAAGGAAATTGCCTTGGGTTCGGCGTGGAAGAGCCTGCAAACCTTTGGCAGCTCCTACTTCCTTTGGCTTCTAGGAGTGGTGGGGGCAATCTTAGCGTTAGCCTCCGGTGTCTTCTTCGTTTCGCTGCGCTTCTTGTATTTTCTCCGGGAGGCAGGGTATCCGTGGTGGGTCGCATCGCTCGTGCTGGTGGCGGAGATGGCGGCCGTCGTATTCATCGGGTTGCTGCTTGCCATCATCATCACGCTGACCGACGATCTGGTGGCGCCCTTAATGTATGCTGACAGGATCTCCCTTCCCGCGGCGTGGAGAATCGTCTGGAGAGTTTCGCGCCACGATCACGACTCTTTTATCTTTTACATCGCGCTGCGCTTTGCTTTGTCGTTGGGAATTAGCATCGCCGCGCTCTTCGTCCTCTTCCCTTTGCTGATGGGATTATCCTCCGGGGCGCTGGTCATCGCCGCGGTCGTCACGCTTGCCCTTCGAGTGGTAGGGCTGGTGTGGGCATGGAATCCCGTTACGATCGTCGTGGGCGCCCTCGCCTTGAGCATCTTCACGGGGCTGTTATTTGCCCTGCTGAGTGTGGTAGGAATGCCGGGCCAAGTCTATTTGCAGAATTATGGCGTGCGCTTCATCGCCTCGCGCGTTCCATCGCTGGCGGCCCTCTGCCGTGCCTCGTCTCCCTGGGTCCGCCGTCGCTGAATCCCTTACAGGTCAATAACTCATTCTAACTCTTACCATCAAGGTGTTGCCGACATCTGCCGATCGATATTGCGGACGCCATGTTTAGCACGAGGTTCACGGTGAGAAGGCGCGGATCCGAAGGCGGTTCACTCGTGGCGCAATGCCGTGATGGGATCCACGCGGGTGGCCCGCCGCGCCGGAATGTAGCAGGCTACGGCCGCGACGGCGGAGAGCGTTGCCGCGACGGCGGTGAAAGAGGCGAGATCACTTGCCTTCACGCCGTAGAGCAGGCTGGACATGAGGCGTGTCAATCCGAAGGACGCAGCAAGACCGATCGTCACGCCGATGCCCGCAAGTGCCAAACCGCGACCGACCACAAGGCGCAGCACTTCGCCAGCTCCCGCACCCAGAGCGATGCGGATGCCGATTTCATGGGTGCGCTGCTGCACCGTATGCGACATGACGCCGTAAACACCCATGGCCGCCAGCAACAGGGCGACGCAGCCAAAGATGCTCAGCAGGATCATGTTGAAATCGTGGCGCGCGACGGACCGGGCCATGATGCGGTTCATGGACATCACTCTGGCCATGGGCAGGTCGGGATCGACTTGCAGCAATTCTCGCTGCACCGCACGAGCCTGCATGGCTGGATCGCCTGCCGAGCGGACAGCCCACGAGGACGGAAGCACGCGGTTTCCGAGCGCGACCATGCCGTTCGGCTCCTGCCCGATGGGAACGTACATCACTGGCGGCGGATCCTGGTCCATGCCGCTTTCGCGCACATCGGCAGCGACGCCGACAACTTCACGGGGACGGTCTTCAAAGTCCGGGCCGAGCCCTTTCCCGATGGTCACCACCGCGCCCACGGGGTCTTCTTTGGGCCAGTACTTCTTCGCCATGGCGTCATTGATGATGACCGTCCACGGTCCCGCGCTGCTATCGCGCTCATCGAAGGCCCGCCCGCGGCGGAGCGGAATGCCGAGCGTCTGGAAGTAGTGCATTCCGACCGGGCGGTAAAACTCGTCGCCATTCGAAGATCCGCCGTCGGCGGGAGCTTTCCCGGCAATGGAGAAGGGAAGATCGGGGCCTATCTGGAGCGGCAGAGCGAGAGCATAGGTTGCGGCTTGGACCCCCGGAAGCGACTCGAGGCGGCGCGTGTAGTCGGTGGCAAGGCGTTCGACTTTCACCGCCGTCTCATACTTTCCCCCGGCAAGTGAACTGCTCATCGTGAGTACGGAAGCCGGGTCGAACCCGGGGTGCACGTTGCGCAGCGCGAGGAAAGTTCGGGCCATCAGGGCTGCTCCTACCAGGAGAACCAACGAGAGAGCGACCTCGGCGATAACCAGCATGTTGCGCGTGCGCTGGAGAAGGGAACCGGCGGTGGTGCGCGTCCCTCCCTCCCGGAGTGAACCGTTCAGATCGGGGCGGGAGATCTGCAGGGCGGGCACGAGTCCGAACAGGATACCGGTAAGAATCGACAGGGCCAAAGCAAACACCAGGATACGGCCGTCCAACAGGGAGAAGAGATTGAGCTGCTCGGCTGCCGGGAGCCGGGGTAACTCGGCGGGCGCCAGCGACAACAAGACGCGGAGACCAAAAGCGCCGAGAAGCACGCCAATCATTCCACCGGGGAGAGCGAGGAGCATGCTCTCTGTCAGCAGTTGCCGCACGATCGCACTGCGCCCGGCGCCAATTGCGATGCGAATGGAGATCTCCTTGCTACGGCCGGAGGCACGAACTAACAGGAGATTAGCGACGTTGGCGCAAGCAATCAGCAGGACAAATGCAACCGCTCCGAGCAGGACAAGCAGGGGCGTGCGCAGGTCGCCGGAAGATACCTCGCCCATGGGCTGGGCGGTAAAGCTCTCATCGGCGGAAATGACGCCGGGATAGAGTTTGCGGAACCTGTCGGTGATGACATGCAACTCGGCATTCGCCTGCGCAATCGTCACGCCAGGCCTCAGGCGCGTGCCGAGCAAGAGAAAGTGGCCCTGGTTGGTGCTGTTGGGGTCTGCCTGCTCGGGCACAAAGAGGTCGGTTTCGGGTTCGCCGGCGAAGTCCCGGCCCATCACGCCGATTACCGTGAAAGGTTCGGAGTTCAGCCTGATCGTGCGGCCAATGATGCCGCGATCATTGCCAAAGCGCCGCGTCCATAGTCCGTAAGTGATGACCGCGACGTGCGGGCCGCTTGGCCGGTCTTCCTCCGGCGTAAAGGTGCGCCCCAGCGCCGGCGAAACGGCGAACAGCCGGAAGTACGCTTCCGAGACGTGCACGCCCCTCACCTGCTCCGGAGCACCGCCGCCGCTGAGGTTCATACCCGGCCCCACGAAATCGTATAGCGCGGTCGCGTTGAGTAAGCTGGCCTGGCGAATGGCCACGAACTTCGGGATCGACATCGAGGAGCTGATCCCGTAGCGGGACCTCCGGACGACGTTGACCAGGCGATCAGCGTCCCTGTAAGGCAATGGCCGCAGAAGTACGCGGTCAACCACCGTGAAGATTGCCGTGTTGGCGCCTATCCCCAGCGCCAGGGCGAAGACCGCCACCAGCGCGAAGGCGGGAGACTTTAGAAGCGTGCGGATTGCATATCGAATGTCTTGTCTCATACCGATGATTACGCACCGCGCCGGGCGGAAGTTCCGCGAGTAACGTTTTGTCACCCAAGGACTTGGTCACGAGCTGGTAGCCGCGGTCAGCACGGCACCGCGAGAGGTGCTTCGGATGGTTCCGGGATTCTTTCACGGGCTCACAGCAGCCAACGCTTGGGCCCTTCACCATGCTAAAGCTCAGACGCAAATTGAGGCATTTACCCTTCCCCACAAACAACTTCTCTGGTGACATAATTATATACTTCGGCTTCGGGGTTCGTTCAGGAAACTAGAAGCGCGGCAATGCCGCGGCGAATTATGTCTCGCAGGGGCACCTCTCGAGGGCGCCCTGCCTTAGCGTACTCACGCAGGCTGGCGCAGACTCCTGACCTTGGGAGTCTGCGATCTCCCGCAGGGACTTCTCAGAAGTTGAACTCAGCCCATCCGGTCCATGCGGAGAATTGACGCATCCTCCAAATAGTAGAATCTCGAACTTGGCCACGGCGAGCCCTCGCGGGTGCGCATACATCGCTTCCCAATGTATGTGCCCCGTGGTTGGGGACGCAGACATAAACGGCGATGTCTGCGCCACCCGCAGGCACGACACGGGCAGGACACCCGATGGCCCACCTTGCTGTTACTGTGTCACGGTGGTATAATGGTGTCACTTTAGGATGTGAGGGACCCATGGATCAACATGCACGCACTCGCGTCGGCGAAAAGGGCAGGGTGGTTATTCCGGCGTCATTTCGCGAGGCGCTTGACATCAAAGTCGGCGACGAAGTTGAGCTGCGAATTGAGGACAACGAACTTCGCCTCTCGACTTTGAAAACCCGCCTGGCGCGAGCCCAACAACGCCTCCGGCGATTGATCAAACCCGGCCGGTCGTTAGCGCAGGAATTGATCGCGGAGCGGCGCGAGGCGGCCCGGCGTGAGTAAGGCTGTGTTGGACGCCTCGGCCGTGCTCGCCCTGCTGAACCAGGAGCCGGGCGCTCAACTCTTGACCCCGGAACTGTTGAGCGACGCAACGATGAGCACGGTCAACCTCGCCGAAGTGCAAACCAAGTTGGTCCGCGACGGCGTCGGGCCGGACGAAGCGTGGGAGCTTGCTCAAGCCCCCATTTCCGGGGCCGAACCCTTCACTGTGGAACAGGCAAAGATCGCAGGCACGCTGGTTAGGCAAACGCGAACCCTGGGGCTTTCTCTGGGGGATCGTGCCTGCCTGGCGCTGGCCATACTCTTACGGGTGCCAGTTTACACAGCCGACAAAGACTGGAAGACCCTCAAGCTGGGCGTACCGATTCATATTCTGCGCTAGGCAAACCGCGAGGTAGGGGCAGGCCTCGTGCCTGACCACCCGGGGCCGGTTTGGGCCCCAGTTGGGGCGACGGGGACG
>CAZCVY010000076.1:0-24862 GCA_964501985.1 uncultured Acidobacteriota bacterium
AATACATGGTGGGATATCTCGGCATGCCACGGCGGTACGCGATCTATCCGCCGGAGTTTCAGGTGTTGAATGTCATGTCGTCGGCAGGAGCTTCAATCCTGGCGGTGGGCTATGCCATTCCCTTGGTCTACCTGATTTGGTCCATGCGCTATGGACCGGTGGCGGGACCGAATCCCTGGGGCGCCAAAGGTCTGGAGTGGGAGACTCCTTCGCCGCCACCGACCGAGAACTTTGAAGAGATACCGGTGGTGACGGAAGAAGCCTACTCCTACGGGAAGTAGGGCGAAACGGCGTTCGGCCGTGGGGCGAGCCCACTCCCCTCGGGCGATCATTGCAGGAGGTTCACGTTGTCAGACAGTCATGCCTCGAGCGCGCTCGCGCACCAATTCGAGGATCTGGAACAGCAGCACGAGGCCGCCAGCCTCGGCATGTGGATTTTCCTCGCGACTGAGGTGATGTTCTTTGGCGGGCTGTTCGCCGGCTACACCCTTTACCGCAACCTCTTCCCGGCGGGGTTCGCGGCGGGAAGCCATATGCTGAACGTCACCGTTGGCGCCATCAACACCGGGGTGTTGATTTGCAGCAGCTTGACCATGGCGCTTGCGGTGCGCGCCGCGCAAACGGGAAAAAGAAGTGCCCTCCTGGCGTTCCTGATGCTGACCATCGCGCTCGGACTCGCGTTTGTCATCATCAAGCTGACCCTCGAATGGCGGCACGACTATCTGGAAGGTTTGGCGCCGGGTCTGAACTTCACCTTTGCCGGACCCAACGCCAAGTCCCTGGAGTTGTTTTTCATTTTCTACTTCCTGATGACGGGTGTGCATGCGCTGCACATGGTGGTGGGCATTGGGGTTCTTGGCGTCTTGCTGCTTCAGGCGGGGAAGGGACGCTTCGGACCAGAGCGGTATAATGCGGTTGAAACCGCCGGCCTTTACTGGCATTTCATCGACATCATCTGGATTTTTCTTTTTCCGCTTCTGTATTTAATCGGAGGGCGATACTGAATGTCGGGGCACGTGGTTGCAAAGAAGCTTTATTTCCTCATTTTCGGCACACTCCTCGCGTTGACCGCGCTGACCACCGGAGTTGCGTTTGTGGATTTGGGGCAATGGAACACCATCGTGGCGCTCATCATCGCCTGCTGCAAGGGGACCCTGGTGGTTCTTTTCTTCATGCACCTGCGCTGGAGCCCGCGCCTGATGCGCGTCGTGCTGCTATCAGCGCTCCTCTGGCTCGCCATTCTCATCAGCCTGACCACTACCGATTTCTTCTCCCGCGATTGGATACCCATTCCGCAAGGCTGGGAGGAATCGTCTCTGCTGCGCCCACCTGGCCTGCCAGAGCATTTTCTCCACAGGCGCTGAATCCTATTCCTTTCCTTTGATCGGCCCCATGTTAAACGGGTGCACAGGCTGGGATTCGGAGAGCCTCTCGCCCCTGCCCTTCTAGCAACGCTTCCGCGAAAGGGCGCATCCAAATATATCGTGACGTGATATAATGTTTGTTTATTAGGATTTCTGCCGGTAAACACGGCACAGGAGACATTCATGCTTTCGGAACGGCTCATCAAGATTATCGAAAACCACGCGGAAGAGCTTACACGGGGCGCCGTGAAGAAATTGCAAAGCAGCCCGCATACTCGCTCGTATCACGCACTTTCGCCGGATGAGCTGAACCAGCGGCTGTTCGAGATTTATCACGACCTGGGGCGCTGTCTGTTCAGAAATACGGATCACGAGATTCAAGTTCGATATGACGAACTTGGAAAGCGGCGCTGCAAAGAGGGCATACCTTTAGCTGAAGTCCTCTGGGCGCTGGTACTGACGAAGGACCACTTGCGAGAATGTATTGGTAATTCCATGTCGGCGGACTCGGCACTCGAACTCCACCGCGAGCAGGAAATCTATCGTCTTATCGGCCGGTTCTTCGATCGGGCGGTTTGCTATACTGCCGAAGCATATGAGCGCGAGGCGTCGATCGAGAGAGACGATCCAGTGGCTATCATCGCGCGTTAAGGAACGCGAGTTCTTGGGTGTCGAAAAGCGATTAGCGATAATCGCGACTTTTCTCGACGCCAGAGCCGCCAGCCAACCTCTTACCAGGCACTACCTGGAATGACTGAATGAGGTTCACAGCGCAGTTGGCCGAACCCAACGGGGCCGCGCCGTTATCAACAACGAGGCCGGCGCTGGCATTTAATTGGAATGCTTAAGGAGGGCAGCCGGAAGGGCGGAGCGTTCTTCCAGGCTGCCGGTAATTTGGGCGGGAGAGATTTCGCTCAGCTTTCCGAGGTCGAGCACCATTTCCCCCTCGGCGTCCGGCTCGAAAGCGGGGACGAAGCGAGCTCCCCACACCACTTCATCGTGGCGGTAAGAGTAACGAACGTGCACCGTTTGGAAAAAGGTGTCGTCGAAAGCCTTAATCGTAATCAAGAATTCCGCCTGATGGTTCGCAAGATCTTCGGGTTTCTTGCCCCAAAGCGGGCTGTCTTGGTCGATGGGGTGGACAATGGTCCAGGAGAGCGGCAAGAATTGGACGGTTTGGCGCTCCAACTTCAGGTACTTGTACTTCCGCTGCAGCCCCTGATCTGAGGATTCCACCGTCGTGACCATCAGACGGGCCTCGACTTCCATCAAATTGTTGCTGCGCCGGTTGGCCACGCGAAACTGCAGGCCCGTGCCGGATTGATAGGGCGCCACCACCATCTGCCGGCTAAAAGCGAGTCGGGCCGCGGGACGCGAGAATCGCCCGAAGAGCAGGCCCGTGCCAATGGCCAGCGCCATCAATCCCAGCAGGGCCTGCAGCGATGCGACCAGGCTCGTTAATACGCCGTCGGGAGAAATTCGGCCGTACCCCACCGTGGTGAAGGTTTGCGCACTGAAGAAGAAGGCACTCATAAAGCGATCGAGTAAAGTGTTGGTGTCGGCGCCTTGAAGGTGCTCGACGCCGATCTTCATGTAGAGCAACGCAAACGCCACGTTGCCAACCACGAAGGCACCAAAAATCAACGCCGAGAAGACCGGCCACGAGGCGTTGATCATGAAGAGGTAGGGATGGATGTCGCGCCAGGTGGTTCCGCGCCGGCGAACATTGAATTGCCCGCTGGGATTGATAATTCGGCGCAAGTCCCCGCGGTATTTTTCCGTGAAGCCGGGATCAAACGATGGCTTGTGCATATTTTACCGGTTGAGGAATGTACCCTCTTCCAACTCCTCGAACGCTTTGCGAAGCTGTTGTTGAGTATTCATTACGATCGGACCGTACCACGCCACTGGCTCTTCCAGCGGTTTCCCCGAAACCAGCAAGAACCGAATCCCGTCGTCCCCGGCCCGGACCATCACCTCGTCCCCACGGTCAAACAGGATCAGCGAGCGGTTGTCCGCCTCCGCCGGAGGATGCGTGTCAGCCCATCCGACCGATTCGGTAGGCACGGCGAGAGGTCCCGACGCGTTGCAGAACTTTCCACTCCCTGCGAACACGTAGGCGAATGCGGAGCGCGTGGTCTCAACCGGCAACGTTTTCATTCGCCCCGGAGGTACGGAGACATCGAGATAAATCGGTTCGGCGGCAATGCCATCGACGGGACCGGCTTTCCCCCAGAAGCTTCCACACACAACGCGGACACGCGTGCCGTCGTCATCCTGGACCTCGGGGATGTCGAGCGCTTTCACCTCCTGATAACGCGGCGAGGTCATCTTGAGTGCCGATGGCAGGTTCGCCCACAACTGGAAGCCGTGCATGCGGCCCGCAGCGTCACCCTTCGGCATCTCCTGATGGATGATGCCACTGCCCGCCGTCATCGACTGGACGTCGCCCGCAGCGATGGCGCCCTTGTTCCCCATACTGTCGCCATGCTCCACTGTTCCGGCAAGAACGTAGGTGACGGTTTCAATGCCGCGGTGAGGATGCCACGGGAAGCCGGCAAGATAGTCCTGGGGAATATCGTTGCGGAAGTCATCGAGGAGCAGGAAGGGGTCGAAGTCGGAAGTATTGCCAAACCCGAACGCGCGGCGCAAATGCACGCCTGCGCCTTCCAAAGTGGGCTTTGAGCGGACAAGGCGTTTGATAGGTCGCAGGGACATTTTGCCCTCCTGAACAGAAGTTTACCTTGTTTGCCCTCGCTCTGCCACTCCCGCTGGACATGCCGTACCATTTGCCCGTTGACTGGATTTGGCACCGACGAAGTTTGTTATATTGGTTGCCAGAGGAGGCCAACGACCAGGTTCTCCTACGAGGCTCTTGCTGGGAGGCGGCCGATAAATGAATGTGATTCTCTTCGGGGCGTCAGGAATGGTAGGGCAGGGCGTATTGCGCGAATGCCTCCTTGATACTGAGGTTATAAGCGTCCTCTCGATCGTGCGGAGCAGCACCGGGCAACAACACCCGAAGCTGCGGGAGATCGTCCACAAAAACTTTCTCGACTTTTCTCCGATTGAGCCGGAGCTGTCGGGGCTCGACGCGTGCTTCTTCTGTCTCGGCGTGTCTTCCGCGGGGATGTCGGAGGAAAAATATCGGCGCGTTACCTACGACATCGCCCTTGCCGCGGCGGAGACGCTCGCGAAGCTCAATCCCAAGATGACGTTTGTATTTGTTTCGGGTGCGGGCACGGACAGTTCCGAACATGGCCGCGTCATGTGGGCGCGAGTGAAAGGGCAGACCGAAAACACCCTGCTGCGCTTGCCGTTCAAGGCCGCCTACATGTTTCGTCCGGGAGTGATCGTGCCACTCCACGGGATCAAATCAAGGACGGCCCTCTACCGGATCCCCTACGCAATACTGGGGCCGCTCCTGCCCCTCTTGAAAACTCTTATGCCGAAGTATGTCACCACCACGGAGAAGCTGGGGCGCGCGATGCTCACCGCGGCCAAGCTGGGCGCGCCTAAGCCTATCCTCGGAAGCTCTGATATCAACGACCTTTGAAGCGGGGTCTTCGATTCCGCCGCAACATTTCCACTAGTGCCCGGAGGTGAGGGCTTTCAGGTAGCGGTAGTAGAAATCGACGCCCTGATAGAACGATTCCACGCGCACCCTTTCATCGCGGCCGTGGGCGCGCACATCGTTCATGTCAATTGCCACGCCGGAGATTCCATACGTGGGCATGCCCGCGGCGTTCGAATAAACCCCGTCCGATGCGCCCGTCGACATGGTGGGCACAACCGGCGTACCCGGCCACATTTCCCCGGCAACTTTTTCCAGCGTCTGCATCACGTCGGGCCGCAACTTGACCGGCGGCAAAGCTGAAGCGTTGGGGGCGCTATCGAGCACGCGACCGCTACTATCGACATAGCTGACCTCCACCTTAGGGTCAGAGAACACTCCGATGAGAGTCTGGCGAATTTCTTCGCGCGTGTGTCCGGGCAGAATGCGGCAGTTCACGTTCGCTTGGGCGCTTTGGGGAAGAGCGTTGTTCGCGTGCCCTGCTTCCAGCCGCGTAGCCACGCAGGTGGTGCGC
The DNA here is from genome assembly GCA_964501985.1 of uncultured Acidobacteriota bacterium. GTDB lineage: Bacteria > Acidobacteriota > Terriglobia > UBA7540 > UBA7540 > Bog-366. The sequence continues at coordinate 5,453 of CAZCVY010000076.1, forward strand.
AGCGTCGCGTTATTGAGCGGATCTTGGGAAAGGCGCTCAGCCGCCGCGGGGTCGGGCGGGTTATTGAGTATGGCCCGCATTTCGGCAGCCCCCTGTCCGGTTTCGATAGCGGCCATGCGCTCAAAGTAGGCGCGCGTGACGTCGTTCAGCTCCATGGGGAACTGATAACGTTCCAACCGGCCCAGCGCGTCGGTAAGGTGGTAGATGGCATTGTCGGGCACCGGGAGTGAGCTGTGTCCGCCCGGGTTGGTGACCTTGAGCTGAAAATCGGCGTAGAGTTTCTCCGTGGCGTCCATGGAGACGATCACCGGCTTGCCATTATCGGTGTCTACTCCGCCGCCGTCAGCATTGAGGACGAACTCGGCGTCGATCAGGTCGCGATGATTCTTGATCAGCCAATCCACGCCGTTCGACTTGCCCCCCTCTTCGTCGGCGGTCAATGCCAGGATAAGGTCGCGGTCCGGTGTGAAGCCTTCGCGCTTGAGGCGGATGAACTCGGTCACCCAGATGGCGTCGTCACTCTTCATGTCCTGAGTGCCGCGCCCGTAGTAGTAGCCATCCTTTTCGAGGAACTGAAAAGGATCGACGGTCCAATCGGAGCGGAGCGCCTCCACGACGTCGAGATGGCCGATCAGCAGGACGGGCTTGTGCGCGCCCGTGCCGTGCAGTCGCGCGACCATGTTGCCCTTGCGGGCGTTGGGTCCCAACACCACTACATCGCTCGCGGGAAAGCCGGCGTCGCGCAGGCGCTGCGCCATGGCCTCCGCCGCCACGGTCGTGCTCCCCACGGAGTCGGTGGTGTTAATCTCAATCAGTTGCTTGAAAATGTCGTGTGATAACTGCCGCGTTCCGGAATCAACTTGGGCCGGAAGGATGGAGGCAGAAAACAACAAAGCCAGGGGGGCAATAGAAAGGGTTCTCCACAGATGTTTATGCATCGCGGCATTATATCAAATACACTGATCGACCGGCGGAGGAGAGGCACAGGCGCCCCTGCCTGTGGTTATGCGCCGCATAGGATGCAGTAAGCTCGGCCACAGACAGGAGTGTCAGTGCCACCAGCCAGCGATTGTCGTTCGAGAGAGGTGGGCCGAATATCCTGTCTAGCTTTTTCTTATGGTTCCGGCGAGCATCATACAGTGTTGATGTATAAATTCCGTGGCGAGTGACTTCGATGAAGAGATTGGGAATCCTTCTTTCCGGCCGTGGTTCGAACTTTGAGGCCATTGCGCGCAACGCGCAGGCGGGCAAGATTCCGGCGAAAATCGCCGTCGTGATCAGCAATAAAGAGGAAGCGTTGGGCCTGGCGCGCGCGAAGGAAATGGGCTTCGAGACCCGCTTCATTCCCTCGAAGGGCAAAGGGCGCGAAGAGTTCGATCGTGAAGTGGTGGCGGTATTAAGAGAATTCCAGGTCGATGTGGTTTGCCTGGCAGGCTTCATGCGGATTCTCAGTCCCTATTTCGTGCGCGAATTTCGGCATCGCATTTTGAATATCCACCCTGCCCTGCTCCCATCGTTTCCGGGTGAGGACGCCCAGATGCAGGCGCTCGAGCATGGCGTGAAATTCACGGGGTGTACCGTGCACCTTGTCGACGAAGGCATGGACACCGGCCCCATCGTCTGCCAGGCGGTCGTGCCCGTGCTCGACGACGACACCGCGGAGTCGCTCTCCGCGCGCATCCTCAAGGAGGAACACCGCATCTACACCGAGGCGATCTGCCTGCTCGTCGAAGACAAGCTGCGCTTCGACCGCCGACGGGTGCTGCAAAAGTGAAAGCTACCCTCAATTGGTTAGCACCGAAGCGGGCCTGATTCCCAACTCTGCTTCGATTCTACCTCGTTCATTGATCGGTCCTGCCACCCATGATACACTTCAGTGTGTATAGGGAGGACTTCGTCGTGGTCAGAGTTAACATCACGTTTGACCGGGAAACGTTACGTTTGGCGGATCGAGAAGCTCACCGAAGGAAGACTTCACGGAGTGATTTTATCCGGAGCGCCATCCGTTCCGCCGCAAATGTAACTGATCAGGCGTTGGAGGAAGCGGCTCTCCGCGAGCGTCGGAGAAAGGCAATTGAGGGAATTCGCCGCATCGCCCAGAAACTCGGCGACTGGCCGGCAGAAGAGATCTTACACGATATGCGCCATCGTCTCCCTGGAGATCGGGCTTGACCCCTGCAATCAATCACCCCAATTATGTCGTGGACACATCCGTCGCGTTAAAGTGGTATGTCCAAAGGGGTGAGCCGGATGTGAAGAAGGCTTTCCTGCTCCTGGAATCCTATAGCCGAGGTCAATGCGCACTTCGAGTTCCCGATCTCTTGCTATGGGAACTCGCCAACGCTTTGACTCTGGGCCGCAGGCTTAAGCCCACTGAGGTCTCGGAGGCCCTGACTCATCTGCGAGGGCTCGGCACGGATTTGAGAAGCGTGCAATGGTCCACCCTTCAAAGTGCCGTGGAGATTGCGACTTTGGTAGACGCCACAGTTTATGACTCCTATTACTTGGCTTTGGCGCTGGAGTCTGGCGGCGTTCTCGTAACCGCGGATGAGAAATTCCTTCGAAAGGCGCGGCGTTACCCAAGCATCGTCTCCTTGACTCAACTTCAACTACCGGACCTGCTCCCGTAAACTCATGACCCTCGACGAACAACTCGCTTACCTCACCAAAGGCGCGGATGAAACGATTCGAGTGGAAGAGCTCAAGGCCAAACTCGAGCGCTCGATGAAGAGCGGCAAGTCGCTGCGGGTGAAGGCGGGCTTTGACCCCACGGCGCCCGACATCCATTTGGGCCACACCGTTCTGATCCGCAAGCTCAAACATTTTCAGGACCTCGGCCACACAGTAATCTTTCTGATTGGCGACTTCACCGGGATGATCGGCGATCCTTCCGGCCGGAATGTGACTCGCCCTCCCCTGACGCCAGAGGAGATTGCCGCCAACGCGGAAACGTACAAGAAACAGGTTTTCAAGATTCTCGACCCACAGAAGACGGTCGTAGACTTCAACAATCGCTGGCTGGGCAAACTCACGGGGCAGGAGTGGATCAAACTTTGCTCCAAGTACACGGTCGCGCGGATGCTGGAGCGCGACGACTTTTCCAAGCGTATGAAGGAGCAGCGGCCCATCTCCATGCACGAACTGCTCTACCCGCTCTCGCAGGCCTACGATTCCGTGGCGCTCGAAGCCGATGTGGAACTCGGCGGCACCGACCAGAAATTCAATCTGCTCGTGGGGCGAGACATTCAGCCGGAATACGGCCAGGAACCGCAAGTGATCATGACCATGCCTATTCTCGAGGGGCTCGACGGCGTCCAGAAGATGTCGAAGTCGCTGGGCAATTACGTCGGCATCAATGAGCCGCCTGCCGAAATGTTCGGCAAACTCATGTCGATTTCCGATGACATGATGTGGCGTTACTATCTGCTGCTCACCGATCTCTCGCCGGCGCAAATTGAAGCCCTTAAAGCCTCGGTGGCGTCAGGAAAAGAGCATCCGCTGGAAGCCAAGAAAGCTCTGGCGCGCCGCGTCATCACGGATTTTCACAATGCCGACGCGGCGGAGCAGGCCCAAAAGGATTTTGAGGCAAGAATCCAAAGCAAGGGTGTTGATCCGAACGCCCCGGTGCTCGACCGGGTGGGCACGGTTGGCCGGGTTGATGTCTGGCTTGTGGAACTGGGCTCGTGTAATTCCAAGAGTGACGCCCAGCGTCAAATCAAGGCGGGCGCCGTATCGCTGGCAAAGGGAGATTTGGATAATCCCGTCTGGACGAAGGTCACTGACCCTGCGGCGGTGTTTGATCCGTCGGTTTATCCCCGTAATGCCGACCACCTCGACTTTGTTTTCAAGGTGGGCCGCAAGCAAACCAAGGTCAGGTTCAAGTTCCCACCAAAGTAGGATTCTCCGGTGCCCCAGTTGGCAGTGCGAGCAAGTGCAGCGCGGACTTGTTTTGTAGGTCCGCGCTCTTCCTCCCCCCGCCGGCGTGCGCAAGATCCGGGTTTCCGTCGCTATTTTTCTTGTGCCAAAATGGATAGCACTCGAATCCAATCACAAGCGAGCCGTGCGCCGCTGCCTGTAAATGGTTCTTCGTGCGGCCAAACTTCAGCCAGGGGACGACTATGCCGGATATTACCGAGTCATACTTACGCGGCCAGCTAGTTGAGCGGCGCCAAAGGTTGGAATCCACTGCAAAGGCCGTTGGCCTGCAAGGTAGCATCACAGAACTATTGAACGAAGTTGACGCCGCATTGGCGCGGATGGAAACAGGGACCTATGGACTATGCGACGCCTGCCATGACTCCATTGAAAAAGATCGCCTCCTCGCTGACCCATTGGTCCGATTGTGTCTTGACCACCTGAGTGCCGGCCAACGCCGCGCGCTGGAGCAGGACCTCGAGCTTGCAGGTCAACTTCAGCGAGGGTTGCTGCCGGAAAGAAACTTACGATTTGGCGGCTGGGCCGTTTCCTATCACTATTGCCCCCTGGGCCTGGTGAGTGGCGACTACTGCGACTTGGTAGTGCGCGAGAACGAATCCACGGACCTCTACTTCGCCCTCGGAGACGTCTCGGGAAAAGGGGTCGCTGCTTCCATGCTGATGTCGCAGCTCCACGCCATCTTTCGGACTCTGACGGCCACGGACCTCCCTACCCACGCGCTCGTCGAGCGTGCCAGCCGCATTTTCTGCGAAACCACGATGTCTACGTTTTTTGCCACACTCATCTATGGACGGGCGGATTCGTCGGGTGGGATCGAACTGTGCAATGCCGGACATTGCCCTGCGCTGGTGTGTCAACGGGAGAAGATAACCCGCTTGGAAGCCACCGGCGTTCCGATTGGGATGTTCAGCGATGGCCGCTATTCTGCGCAACATGTGCACTTGGTCCCTGGCGAAATCCTGTTCCTATATACCGACGGCGTCTCCGAGGCCCGGTCTCGAGATGACGAAGAATATGGCGAGATGCGCTTGCTGAAGTTCCTTTCGCAGAAACTCGATTTGAATCCAGAAGCGTTGGTCAGTGCTTGCCTGGACGATTTGAACTCCTTCCGTTCCGGACAGCCTCTGCTGGACGATCTTACGATCATGGCGATTCAGCGCACGCATTGATGGTGGAAGCAATCAGCATATCCGCCTGCACTTTTGTTCCGCCTACCGGGGTTTGCAAAACATCGTGACAATTACGTCCGTAGCGCGGGCATCTTGCCCGCTGTCTCGGGAGCGTCCCGCTCCCGTCGGGGTGGGGGCAGGATGCCCACGCCCCAGCGGGCGAGAGGCCCGCCCTACCAAGAATGCTTCACCTTGACTTCCTGCTTTCAATTCTGCATTCTCCCCACGGATTACCGTGAGAGTCATCATTCTGCTCAACCCTACCGCGAAGCGAGGCAAGGCGCGCGTACTGCTCGAACGCGCTCTCAAAGTCTTCCGCCGTGAAAACGTTCAATTCGATGTCCGTGAAAGCCAAAGCTCCCAGCACCTGACGGAGCTGGCGAAAACGGCGCGCGAAGAAAAACCTGACCTCATCGTTTCCGCCGGAGGCGACGGCACGCACCACTACGTCATCAACGGACTTTTCGGATCGGAGGTTCCCCTGGGGTTGTTGCCCATGGGTACGGGCAACGATTTAGCCAACGGCGTAGGCCTGCCGATGGACGTAGAATGCGCGGCGGCGGCGCTGCTGAAGGGTCGAGTGCAGGAGATCGACGTCGCCCGGGCAGGAGCGATGATTTACGGCTGCATCGCCGGGGTAGGATTTGACTCCACCGTCACCCGTTACGCCAACGAGCACGCACACTGGCTGAGGGGGCCGCTCGCTTACACGTGGTCGCTCCTTTGCTGCATGTCCGAATATCGCCCAAAGCAGCTCGAAATTATTACGGACGGTGAGTCCTTCTCCGGCGATGTAGTGTTTGCGGTGGTGGGCAACAACGTTTCCTACGGGGGTGGCATCCAGCTCGCATCCCGTGCGAAGCTTAACGACGGACTCTTGGATATCTGCGTCGTCCCCTACATGAGCCGCCTCGAGCTGCTGCGGTGGGTTCCTCGTGCCTACCGCGGTGAACATTTGCAGCACCCGCGAATTAAATATTTTCAGGCCCGCACGATCACCTTGCGCTCAGCTTCACGGATGGAGTTGTTTGGCGACGGCGAGTTCTTGCAGGAATTGCCTGCCACGATTGAAGTCGTCCCGCGCGCCCTACGCGTGATTGCTCCGGGGCTCGCGCATTGACACAGAAATGCTGGGTGTTTGTATACTAGACAAACCCGCTTCGTTGAGGTCTGGAGCACGTTAATTCGGGAGGCATCCGATTTGAACGCAAGGAGACCCGCACATGCCGCAGAAGGATAGTAGACGCTTGAGGATCGGCGTCCTGGGTGCGGGGCAGATTGCGCAGGCGGCTCACTTTGAGAGCTGTACCAAGGCGCGCAATGCTGAGCTGACCGCCATTTGCGACGTCGCTCGCGATCTTCGCGAGCGCATGGCCATCGTTCACGGCGCCGAAAATACTTTTTCCGATTACGACGCGATGCTGGCGGACCCGGCGATTGACGCGGTGATTATCGCCACCGCGGACGCGTTTCACGTGCCGGCTTCTTTGCAGGCGCTCGCGGCCGGAAAACACGTCCTCTGCGAAAAGCCCATCGGAGTAACGATTGAAGAGACAGAGGCGCTTAAGGAAGCCGTCGTTCGCTCCGGGAAGGTACTCCAAGTGGGACACATGAAGCGCTTCGACGCCGGGATCCAGTCCGCCAAGGCATTCATCGACACCGAAATGGGAGATCTGATCGCCCTCAAGGCTTGGTACTGCGACAGCACCCATCGCTATTCCATGACGGATGCCGTCCAGCCGCTGATCGTTACGAGCGCCAACGCAAGGAAGCCCGCCACGAATCCCAAGGCGAATTTGCGCAAGTACTATATGCTGGCCCACGGATGCCACCTGATCGATACCGCGCGCTATCTTGCCGGCGACGTCACCGCGGTCCGGGCTCGCCTATCGGAGCGGTCCGCAATCTGGTGTTGGTTTGTCGATGTCGAGTTTGCCAGCGGCGCTCTCGGCCATCTCGACCTCACAGTCGCCGTGCGAATGGATTGGCACGAAGGCTTCCAGATTTACGGCAAGAATGGGAGTATCGCCGGAAAGATATTTAATCCTTGGTATTACAAAACCAGTGAAGTGGATATTTTTCGCGAGTCCGACGGCTCGACCCACCGCGTTCTGGGGGCTGACGGGCACTTCTACCGCCGGCAGGTGGAGGGCTTTGCCGACGTCATTCTGAACGGCGCGCCGCAGATTGGCGCCACCATTGACGACGGCATCGCTTCGGTACGAGGCATGGTGGCGATCGCCCGCTCTGTCGAAACTGGGCGCCGCATTGCGCTGGCGGATGTCTTGGGAGGCGTCTGATGCGGCTGGGCATTTTCGCGAAGACTTTCCCGGGAAACAGTCCCGGCAAGGTGCTGCGGGCCGCGGCAGCCGCGGGATACTCCGTGGTGCAATACAACATGACTTGCTCTGGCTTGGCATCGATGCCAGATGCGATCCCAAGTGACATCGTGAGGGCCGTCGCTCGCGCCGCGGCAAAAAGCCAAATCACCATTGTCGGACTCTCCGGCACTTACAACATGATCCATCCGGATCCCAAGGTCCGGGCGAAAGGCCACGAGCGGCTGGCGAAGCTGGCTGCGGCTGCAGCCGGGATGAAGACCAACCTCATCACCCTTTGCACCGGTACACGCGACCCGGACGATCAGTGGCGCCACCATTCGGAGAACAGCGGCGTGGCCGCTTGGCGCGACCTGCTGGCATCGATGGAGGTCGCCGCCAAAATTGCAGACGAGCATGACGTTTACCTCGGCATTGAGCCGGAACCGGCCAATGTTGTCAGCTCCGCCCGCAGCGCGCGGCGACTGCTTGCCGAGATCCAGAGCCCGCGCCTGAAAATCATTCTCGATCCTGCCAACCTGTTCGAAACTGCGCCGCTCAACGAGCAAAAACGGCTCGTGGCGGAAGCGATCGACCTACTGGCCGACAGGATCGTCCTGTGCCACGCCAAAGACCGCACCGAATCAGGAGACGTTGTCGCTGCCGGCAAGGGTGGCCTTGATTTTCCCTACTTTTTCGCCTGCTTGAAGGCCGCCCATTTCGATGGTGCGATGGTGGCTCACGGCCTCGCCGCGGAGGAGGCGCACGGGGTGGCGTGCTTCCTCGCTGTTGGCATGGAACAGGCAGGCTTCAAGGTGGAAACCGCATGAGCACAGGGCCAGCGCGGTTGGTCCGGCACGGCCTGTCCCTTCACGTCGATGACGAGGGAGGTTCCGGCTCGCCCGTCATTTTTCAGCACGGTCTCTGTGGGGACGCGGCTCAGACACGTGAGGCGTTCCCGAGCCATTCCCGATTTCGTCGCCTCACCCTGGAATGCCGGGGACATGGTCAGTCGGAGGCGGGCGATCCGAAAGAGTTTTCCATTGCGACATTCACGGATGACATTGTCGCTTTGATTGAAAGTCTGGATGCGGGTCCTGCCGTCGCGGGTGGTATTTCCATGGGCGCCGCAATTTCGTTGCGGCTCGCCGTCAAGAGGCCCGATCTGGTTCGAGGTTTGATCATGGCGAGGCCGGCCTGGGTCACAGCTGCTGCACCTGCGAACATGGAGCCCAACGCCCTTGTGGGCGCCCTCTTGACCCGCTATCCGCCGGAGGAAGCTCACCGGATCTTCCAGCGGAGCGACATCGCAAAGCACCTGTCTCAGGTTGCGCCTGACAACTTGAAATCGCTCGAGGGTTTTTTCGAGAGGCAAGCCTATGAAGTGACCGCCGCGCTCTTAACGAAAATCTCCGCTGACGGGCCGGGCGCGAGCGAGGCGGAAGTTCGCGCGCTGGCCATCCCGACCCTGGTTATCGGCACCGACCACGACTTCATTCACCCGCTCTCCTACGCCCAGACCCTCGCGCACCTCATCCCAACAGCGAAGTTCAAAGCCATAACATCAAAGGTGGTCAGCAAAGAGCTCTACGTGTCCGACTTTCACGCCGCCGTAACGCAATTCTTGGGGGAATGTCTGTAATGCCTGAAAAGACGGCACGGTGGATCGACGCGCTTCCCACGAACCGCCTGATTGGCGAATTCTCGGTTTGGTCCGCCGACCTCGCCAATCTTTCCGCCGAGTTGAAGCGCATCGCGGGCCACGCCGAGGTTCTGCATGTGGACGTCGCGGACGGCCATTTCGCGCCGGCGCTGCTGTTTTTCCCCGACCTGGTGGCCGCTCTGAAAAGAACGTCAGACATTCCCATTCACGTTCATCTGATGGTGACCGACTCGATTCTTCTTCCCCAGATCGAACAATTTGCCGAGGCCGGCGCCGCGCTCATCAGCGTGCATGCTGAAAACGTTTTGGCGCTACGAGCCCTGGACCTTCTGGATTGGCTCGGCCTGCCTGCGGGAATGGTGTTGCAAACTGAAACCCCGGTCGAGGTGCTGACGCCCTTGCTTCCACGCTTGCGCTTCGTCACTCTATTGGGAACCGCGATTGGCGTTAAGGGCGCGGGCCTCGACGAAAGAGCCTGTGTTCGGCTCCGTGAAGCCAAACGGCTTATCCAGGCCGCGGGTCTCCCGCATCGTGTCGTGCTGGCGGCAGATGGCGGAATTCGCGAACACACGGTGCCTCTGCTACGGCAGGCCGGCGCGGAAAGCGTTGTGCTGGGGTCGCTCGCTTTCGGCGCACCCGACCTTGGCGAACGCATGGCCTGGCTCCATAATCTGGCCGCTTCCTGAGGACTGCGAAATATAGTGAACATTACGTCCGTAGCGCGGGCAGGATGCCGCCGCCACAGCGGGCGGGACCCCGATTCATCGGGGCAGGCTGCCCGCGCTACGAAAATCCCTAGGCCGTCGTCGCGTGGCTCAATGATTGGGCCGCGAGCGCTTGGGCAACCGGTTTGACGGTCGCCATTCGGTCGGCTGTAAGGTTGGAAACGAAGGGGGGTAGGGGGCCGGTTTCGGCGATGCCGGCGGCCTCCACGGCGGCGTGCAGCACGGGCGCAGGACCCCAGGCGTCGCGCAAGTCCTCAAGGGGCAGAAAGGGCGCGCGCAACGATTCTGCTGCAGCGCGGTCTCCCCGCTTGCAGGCCCCGAAGAGCGCTTGCGTCAATGCCGGGGCAATGCAGCCGGACCCTGTGGTGAATCCCGGGAGGCGCCAACCCAGCATGTGAATTACAGCGGGCCGCTCGCCGATGCCGCTTACTACACGACGACGGTCGACGCGCGCCACCAGTCCCGCAAGGTAATCGTCCCCGGCTGGGTCCTTTCGCACGACAGCGTACTTGATGGCGCAACACACGCCGCTCTCCACCAAGCGGCCCAAGGCCTCCAGGCCTGCGGCACGGTCGGCTCCGAAGCCCAATTCATCCTTCAGGTAAAGGGTCAGCGGCATGCCCGCCGCGTCCGAGAATTCGCGCAGGCCGCGTTCGAGGCCGGCAGCGTCGCGTGGGTCGTTACACGGGAGCACCATGGCGCAGGGGAATCCGTGGCGGCGCAGCAAGGGGGCTTGGTCCATCAGACGGCCGTAGGAGGGTCCCGCGCTCGGGATGCACCACAGATGGTCGGGCAAATCCATCAGCCACGCCAGAAGCTCTTCATATTCCCCGAGAGTAAGGTGATACAAAAAGGCGTTTCCGCCAAACAGCAAACGCGTGATGCCCGCCGCCGCGAGATGAGCGACAATGCGGCTGGAGGCACTGAAATCGAGGGTGCGCTTCGCGTCGTGCCGGCGAGCGAGCGGCGGAACGGGGAATACGCCCTGCAAGTCGTCGAGGGTGATGGGGGCGGTGCGCATTAGATCCTCTGCGTCAACGGGCAACTACATGATGGGTCAACGATACGTCAAGGCAGGAAGATCAACCCGGCCCGATTCATTTGGACGGCTTGAGAAGCGTGAGGTTCAGCACCAGGGTCCAGCGCGTGTCAATCGAGCTCACCTGCCGAAGTTCGGAAGACAATCCGTTGTAGCTGGCCTGAATTGTATAGTCGTGGTCGAAGCGGAGGTCGGTGAACTGGTACTTCCCGTCTTTTTGCGAGTAGATATCCAGTACCTTCTTGGTTTGGAGATCCTTCAGTTCCACCATGGCGCCCTGAATAAAGGTCTCTCCGTCGTCCATCACCACGCCTGTGACCGTTCGCGACGTGGGCCTCTGATCCTTCGCCCACGTAGCAGCGACTCCCAAAAGCAAAATCCCTCCCGCGAACGCGAGAGTGAGCGCCGCCAATTTCTTGGCTCGGCGGAGAGATTTCCATCCGCGAGGATGGCCGCCGAAACATAAACTGCCGGTCAGATTGCGGAAGCGCCTATCACCAGGTCCCATCTTCCTCTTCTTCCCCTTCCCCACTGGAAATCACGTCGAGTTCCACCGGGTTGGTGTTCACGACTTCCAGCTCTGCTCCGCAGTCCGGGCAATCCAACTTCGCCCCTTCTTCGACGTCGTCTTCAATTTCAATCGTCGCCTCGCATTCAGGGCAGTGAGCCATGGTCTATCCTCCCCTTAAGAACTTCGGTTTCCCCACACAAAAGTCTATTCATTTCCTCCGATGATGTCCAGCGGCAGAAGCGATTCATTTTGGATTTTAGATTTTGGATTTTCGATTGGGATTCGATTGACGCGCTGCGCTTTGTCGAAGGGAAGGACGAAGGACCTGTTGGTTCGGCCAATCCGACATGCAATTGGCTCTTCCCAATCATACTCTCGGCACGATAACCTTGTTTTCCGCTGAATTGTTCCAGGAAATTTGAACTCGCGAGGTGTGCCATGAGCGACATTCATCGATTCGCAACGCTGGCTGTCCATGCAGGCGAAGCCCCCTGCAAGGCCACGGGGGCTGTCGACACTCCCATCTATCAGTCCACCACATTCGCTGCCGCGGATTCTGATGAAATGGCCGCGCAGTATGCGGGAGAGAGACCGGGGTACACCTATACACGTTATGGGAACCCGACAATCCACGCGCTCGAAGAGAAACTTGCAGCGCTCGAAGGCGGGGAAGCGGCGCTGGCTTTCGGGTCGGGCATGGCGGCAATCTCTTCCGCGATTCTGGGATATGTGAAAGCCGGCGACCACGTGGTTGCGGCCCGGTCCCTTTACGGCGCGACCTACGATTTTCTCAATCGCGTACTTCCCTCCCTGGGCGTCTCGGCAACGTTTGTGCCATCGACGCGCTCCGAGGATTTCGAGAAGGCGATCCAGCCCAATACTCGCTTGATTTACCTCGAGACACCCAGCAACCCCGTATTGGATATTCTTGACCTTGCCGAACTCGCCCGAATCGCCCATGCGCACAAGATCCCGTCCATGGTCGACAACACCTTTGCCTCACCGGTCCTTCAGCAGCCTCTCAAGCTGGGCAATACGGTCGTCGTTCACGCTGCCACCAAATACCTGTGCGGGCACGGTGACGCGATGGCGGGCGCCGTGATCGGCCCCAAGGAATATATCAAACATCTCAACCTCAACGTCCTGCGCGATTTTGGCGGGGTCATCAGCCCTTTCAATGCCTGGCTCATCCTGCGAGGCATTCACACCCTTCACCTGCGCGTGCCCGCCCAGTGCGCCAACGCACAAAAGATTGCCGAGTTCCTGGCCCAACATCCCAAGGTGGAACGCGTCAACTACCCGGGCCTGCCCCACCATCCCGGGCACGAACTGGCTCGCCGGCAAATGCGGGCGTTCGGCGCCATGATGAGTTTTGAGGCGAAGGGGGGATACGAGGGGGGCAAGCACGTCATGGATCGCGTGAAGATTTTTCTTCGCGCCGCCAGCCTGGGCGACACGCGCTCTCTGATCGTACACTCGGCATCCACCAGCCACCGCGCCGTGCCGCCCGAGCAGCGGCAGGCCATCGGCATCACCGACGGTTTGGTGCGCGTGTCGGTTGGAGTCGAAGCCGGGGAGGACCTGATCGAGGACCTCGATCAAGCGCTGGCGGGGTGAATCCTCGGGGGCGCCAAAACGGTCCCATGGATGTAATTTCCACTGGTGGCATCAGACAAATCAAAATAGGTTACGCGCGAACGGGTATAAGATGTCGCAAGAGGACCCACTCATGCTCCGGCTCATTTCGCTCGTATTGGTCGCCTATTCTTACTTCGTGATCCAAACCAGCCTTCCCAAGCTTCCGGCGCGCATGCCGACGCACTTCAATGCCGCCGGCGTGGCCGACGGATGGGGAAGTCCCGGCATCCTGTGGGTCCTCTTCGGCGCGCAGGCTCTCACTTGCGCCATTTTCCTGATGGTGCCTTACATCGGCCAACGATTCCCCGGGGCGATTCATTTCGGCTCGCGCCGCATCAACGACTTCCCCCCCGCTCAACGCGCGAAGGTGATCCCAATGCTCAATGACATGGCCGCATGCATGAGCATCATGATGAACTTATTCTTCGTCCTTATGCTCCACGAGGTCATCGAGGCCGCTACACAGCCGATACCCCGCATTCATCCACTCTTCCCGCTCGTGCTTCTGGTGGGAGGCATGCTTGGCGTCATGGTGTATTACCTTCGGCGAATCGGCCATCTGGCCAATAACCCTGACGCCGTCGACCCACCCGGCGCTCTCACGCCTTGACCTGCTCCGCCACTGCCACGGCGAATTCCTGGGTCGTATTCTTCCCGCCGAGATCGGGTGTGCGCACGCGGCCGTCGGCCATCACCGCTTTCAACGCGGTCATCACGCGCGCAGCCGCTGCGGCTTCGCCCAGGTGCTCCAACATCATCGCCGAAGCCCAGATGGCGGCGATGGGATTGGCAATCCCCTGGCCCTCAATGTCGGGCGCGCTGCCGTGGACGGGCTCAAACACCGGCGGTCCGTGGCGCTCCACAGGATTGATGTTGGCGCTCGCGGCTAGTCCCAGGCTACCCTGCAAAGCGCCTCCCAAATCCGTGAGGATGTCGGCGAAGAGGTTTGAACCCACCACCACGTCAAGGCTTTCCGGATGAGTGATCATGCGTGCGGCAAGTGCGTCCACGTGATAGTTTGCCACCTGAACGTCGGGAAAATCGCTCGCCACCTCGCGAACGACTTCATCCCATAACACCATGGTGTATTGCATGGCGTTAGATTTGGTGGCGCTCGCCAGGCGTTTGCGCGGCCGGCGCTGGGCCTGCTGAAAGGCGTAACGGACCACGCGCTCAACGCCTTTGCGCGTGAACACCGACTGCTGAATGGCAACTTCGTCCGCCGTGCCGCGCTTGAAGCGGCCGCCCACCCCCGCATACTCGCCTTCGGAATTTTCGCGAACGAAGAGCATGTTGATGTCTTCCGGGCGTTTGCCGCGCAAAGGCGATTCGATGCCGGGCAGAATCTCCACCGGCCGCAGGTTGACATAGAGATCGAACTCAAACCGAATGCGCAGCAAAAGCTCGCGGAGCGAAATATGGTCGGGCACCGTAGGATGGCCAATGGCGCCGAGCAGGATCGCGTCGAACGGCCGCAGCGTCTCCAGCCCATCCTCCGGCATCATCCGGCCTTGGCGCAGATAGTATTCGCAACCCCAGTCGAACGGTTTGAACGAAAGGGTGAATTCCTTTGCCGCAGCGAACAGAACCAGGACCGCGGCGGGTATGACCTCCTTGCCGATCCCGTCGCCGGGAAGCAGTGCGAGACGGTAGTTTTTCATATTGGGCTCGATTCTTAATGTGGTATGGCCATCTCGGCAATGATTTTACACGGGAAACACGCCCCTGCGTTGATCCGATCATCTGATCTTCATGACACAAGCACGCTTCTCCCAAAGTATAATCCGACCGATGGGGAAAATTCAGCGGTTGTTAATTGGTACAATCCTGTGTTACTTCCTGGCCGCGATCTGGACCTGCTATGGCCAGGAACCAGAGAACATTCGCTACCCACGAGTCCCGCAAGCGGTGATCCTTTCGCTCACCCGGAAACACTATCCCGGCATTTCGCGAGCGCTTTCCACGGTGGGATTCGAAGTGCGTGAGGTCGCCGCGGAGGGCATCGAATCATGGCAACGGGAGCGGCTCCCGCTACTGATTATTCCTGAGGGCGAAGGGCAGCAACTTTCTCCCGCGCTTGTGCAGACGATCCTCCGCGACGTTGAGGGAGGAATGCCGCTGCTGCTGGATGGCTCGACACCCTTGGCGGAGGAGTTGGGGGTCAAGGCCACGGGCACGCGCGGCGAGATGAAGCATTATGATTGGGAAGACTACGCTCAAGACTCCGTGGAACTCCCGCACCGGTTGGCTTACCCCAACATCAAAGTGGGCGCCGCATTTAAAGTCTTGGCAAACAACTCCAGGTTCCCGGTAATCGTCTCGGGCAGCCGCGGGCAGGGGCGGTTCATTTACAGCGCGATTCCTCTCGAACCCCGGGAGGGAATGGTCTTCCAATACCTGCCATTTCTGGCGCAGGCGATTGCCGATGAGCTGCACATCGTCCCAGCGCTCGCCGCGGACAATCTCTGCGTCTATATCGACCCTGGAAGCGATCCCCAAGACGACCCGGCGGTGATCGTGGCGCAACTGAAAAACTGGTCTGTGCGCGAAGTCCATCTTGGGGCTTTTTACGGCTCGGAGGGATTCAAGACGTTTACGCCGCGCTTTATCACCGCGGCTCATCGGGAAGGGATCGCCGTGTACGCCTGGATGGAATACCCCATGGTCAGCCAGGAGTTCTGGGACCAGCACCCGGAATGGCGCGAGGTGACGGCCAACGGGCGCCCGGCGATCATGGATTGGCGCCCTAATATGGCGCTCGAAGATCCCGCCTGCTTCCAGGCTGTGGCGGAACTCACGCGTCGGATGGTGCTCGACTACGACTGGGACGGTGTGGATTTTGCCGAATTGTACTTCGAGGGAATGCCGGGAATATTCAAACATCCGAAAGACTTCACTCCCATGCATCCGACATTTCGGCAAATGTTCGAGCAGCGCTACGGAGTGGACCCGCGCAAAATGTTCGAGCGCCTGTCGTCATCGTATGGGCCGCGGAACCCGAAGGTCGCGAGCGAACTGCAAAACTTTCGCGTGGAGCTGATCACCCAGTTGACGCAAAAGTTTTTGGAAATTCTGGCGTCCTGCCAGACCCAGAAACCTTACTTTCAGACGACCCTCACTTTCATTGACGCGTTGCGCGATCCCACCGTGACCGAGCGGTACGGCGTTGATCCGGCTCGTCTGCTGGCGCTGCAAAACAAGTATGGCTTCGGCGTCGAGATCGAGGATCCCTACACCGTGTGGAATTCCAGCCCCGACCGCTACAGGGCTATTGGGGAATACTACCGGCCCCGGCTCCAACCAGGTTCACCATTTTCCCTCGATGTTAACGTCGTGGACAGAATTCCGTCGGGAACGCCGCTCAATCGGCCGCGTGGACTGGAGCTCTATGAATTGCTCGCCAATGTTGCCGCGAATGTCGATCTAATCACACTCTACGCGTACAACACGTTCTCTGCGGATGATATGCGGCTGGTCCCTTACGTTTTGGGCGCGCAACAGATGGCCGGCGGATCTGTAGAAGAAGGCACAATCCGGGCGCGGCGCCAACTCTTCTGGCGAACCAATACCCGCGGAAGAACGGTTTATCTCGACGGCCGTGAATGGCCGTGCCGGTCCGATTCACAAGTTCTGGTTCCCGCCGGCGAGCACAAAGTGTTGACGCTCCCCTCGACTGAGAATGCCGGCCAGAGCGCGCTGAACATTGAGGGCATCAATGGCACGATCATCGGGGCTGAACGGACCGGCCAACGCGTGAGACTTACCTATGAATCTCGCGGGCGCTGCTTTGTGCGGCTGAATCGAAAGCCCACCACCGTGAAATGTGATGGTTCGACTGGCATCGGCGAAGTCCTGAATAGGAGCGAGGGCGTGTGCCTGGTGCTTCCTCAGGGCAAGCACACCGTCGAAATGGAATAGTGTCCGACGGCCCAGCGAAGAGGCTGCGCTTCGTGACGCGGTTCACTCTTGCGTCGGGGCGCTCCCGCGAGTAGATTTAACGCGTGTCCAATCTGCGCCACAAATTCAACTTGTTCAAAAAAGGTGTTGCCATGAAAAAGCTGTTCCTCTTGATTCTTCTTTTCAGCTTGGGAGTGAGTACGGGATTTGGCCAGGCGGCGACGCGTTTCGCCATCGTCGGCCTTGACCACGATCACGTCTGGGACCGGATGCCCACGCTGCTCAAAACCCCTGGCGCAGAGTTGGTAGCCGTTTCCGACACGCACCCGGAACTGATTACGAAGGCGAAGGCGCTTGTCCCCGCGAGCGTGAAATTCTTCAGCGACTACACCGAGATGCTCGACCAGACGAAGCCTGAAGCCGTCATCGTGACAACGGTTAACAATCAGCATCTCGCCATCCTGCGGGCTTGCGCGAAGCGGCACATCCATTTCTTCACCGAGAAGCCCATGGCGGCGAGCGGCGCGGACGCCCGCGAAATGGCACGCGTGGCGAAGGAGGCCGGCATCAAGCTGATGGTGAACTACTGGAACACCTGGTCGCCAGCCACGCAGGAAGCCGCCGCGCGCATGAAGGCGGGCGAACTCGGCCCCATCCTGAAGATCATCGCCGAGTTTGGGCACGAGGGACCGAAGGAGATCGGCGCCTCGAAAGAGTTCAACGCCTGGCTCTACGATCCCAAGAAGAATGGCGCGGGCGCGCTGATGGATTTCGCCTGCTACGGAGCGAACTGGGCGATGTGGACGAAGGGGCTGCCGGAGCGCGTCTTTGCCTATTCACTCAAGCTCAAGACCGCCCAGCACAATGAGGTCGAGGACGACGCCGTAGTCGTGCTCGAGTACAAGGACGCGACCGCCATCCTGTTGCCCTCATGGGATTGGCCCTACAGCAAGGGCCAGGCAGAGTTCTACGGCCCCAAGGGAAGTTTTCTGGTGATGGGCGACGGACTGCTTTATCATCCCGCCCATAAAGACACAAACGTGAAGAATCCGGACGGCATGCCCGTGCCGGTGCATCCGCTCCCACCCAACGAAAAGGATGGCGTCGCCTATTTCGTGGACTGCATCCGGAATAACAAACCGATCGAAGACCCATCATCAGCAGAATTGAATGTGGGAGTGAATGAAATTATCGACGCGGCAATCGAATCCATCAGCACGGGGAGAGCGGTGAGCCTGAATCCGTAGCGCAGGGCCCGCTTTCCGGCCCTGCGGCTTTTCGAAAGGAAGCCTACGGTTCTTCCCTTGTAGCGCTACGAGCACCTCATGTCCAAGACATCCATGAAGAGCCGCAGGGCCGGAAAGCGGGCCGTGCGCTACGGACTGCTATTCAAAGCGGCTCGACGTCCACCCACGCGCGCTTCGACCACGACTCCAGGCCTTTTTCGGCGAGTTGCAGTCCCTTCGCGCCTTCCAGCAAATTCCAACGGAACGGCTCATCCTTCACGACGTGGCGGAGGAACAACTCCCATTGCCGTTTGAAGGCGTTCTCGTATACTTCCTGCTCGGGCACCTTTTGCCATCCGGTGAAATAATCGAGCGCGCTGGGGACGTCCGGGTCCCACACGGGCCGCGGGGTTGCGCCGTAGGGCTGAATCCAGCAGTCGCGCAACCCCGCCACCGCCGAGCCTTTGGTGCCGTCTACTTGAAGGGTAAGCAAGTCATCGCGCCGAACGCGCACGCACCACGACGAGCTGAATGGCGCGAGGATGCCGCCTTCGAGTTCGAACGTGGCGTAGGCCGAATCATCCGCGGTGCACTCATAGGGCTTGCCCTGTTCGTCCCGGCGGGCGGCGATGTGAGTTGTGCCGCGGCAGGATACGGCCTTCACCGGGGCGAAGAGGTTGTCGAGGACGTAGCGCCAGTGGCAGAACATGTCGAGGATAATTCCTCCGCCGTCCTCCTTGCGGTAGTTCCATGAGGGGCGCTGCGCAGGAATGGTGTCACCTTCAAAGACCCAGTAGCCGAATTCCCCGCACACGGAAATGATGCGTCCAAAGAAGCCGGTGTCGCGCAGCCGTTGCAGCTTCACGAGGCCCGGCAGCCACAGCTTGTCCTGAACCACGCCGTGCTTGATTCCGCGAGACTCCGCCAGCCGGTAGAGCGTGAGCGACTTTTCCAGAGTTTCCGCGACCGGCTTTTCGCAGTAAACGTGCTTGCCCGCGGCGATAGCTTTGCTGACCGCCGGGAAGCGCTGGACCGTCGTCTGCGCGTCGAAATAAATGGAATACTGCGGATCGGCAAGGGCAGTATCAAGGTTGGTGGTATAGGGCAAGCCCCCGAATTCTCGTGAAATGGCCTCAAGCTTGGCGGTGCTTCGCCCCACCAGGAGCGGCCGCGGCACGATCCTTTCCGCGTCGCTGATCCTGATGCCGCCTTGTTTCATGATGGCGCCAAGCGAGCGGCGCAGGTGCTGGTTCAGGCCCATTCGCCCCGTGACGCCATTCATGATGAT
>CAZCVY010000076.1:24962-29218 GCA_964501985.1 uncultured Acidobacteriota bacterium
TCCTGATTGTGCCAGGGAACCTGGCCGCCATGGGGCTCGAGCGTAACGCATCCCATCGAGAAGTTTTTTGCCTGAATGGGGCTTGGCCCCCCCACCAGGTTCTGCGTCCGGCGTCGCGCCGGATACGTGCGTCCGGCGATTTCCGCCAGATCAGCAATGATCACTGGGCACTCTCCCTATTCGAACGAAGATCATCCGCGCTTCGTAGGGGCACCCCTCGTGGGCGCCCTCCGGTGAGCACCCAGGAGGGGTGCCCTTCGAGTAAGCCGGTTTCAGGCGGTCACCGCGGTCGTCTTGCCTCGGAACGCCAGGGCGCACACCAGCGAGCCGACAAGCGCCCCGACCAAAACTGTGAAGGCGATCCAGATAACCATCTGCGGCAGAACAGCGAGCATCAGATACTCGCGCAAAAATGACCCCGACGCGACATAGTTCGGTGGCACCGCGTCGTAATGCGTTCCCCAGTGCCCGCGCAGAGCAAAAAACATCAAGATCACCACGGGAATCCGCGCCGCATAGCCATAGGCCACCAGCGTCTTGAACAGGGCAGGCCAGCCGAACATGACCAGCGCCGGCCCCAGCAGCATCAACAGAATTCCCAGGATTACCTTTCCGGGAAACTTAATTTGGGGCGCGAACCCTATGACGCCTCCGGCGATCAGAATGACAAATCCCAACGCCGTTAGCCCGAAAGTTTTCCAGGCGCTAGTTGGTCCATGCCCCGCGTGCACGAGTTTAACCGCGAAGTACGGCCCGAAAATAAATGGCAGCCAGGATATTCCGATGACCGCCATGCCTCCTCCGGCCGAAGTGTTGAAAAGAACATGGGACCAGTGGCCAAGTTCTCCTGCCAAACGCAAACAGGTAATTGCCAGGGTGATTACAGCAGGCACCAAGATCAAACCTCGAATATTGAGGGAAGAACCTGAAGTGGTTTCCGTCATGAGCGTCTCCTGCCGCAGGGGGCGGTCTTAGTTTGGTGTTTCGACCAAAAGGCGAAATTCACCAGGGCCCATACAGCCAGCGCATTCTACCCGATTTGGTTTCCGGGGGCCATAGAGACGACTAGTTGGGGAGTTGAGTCCTGACTTCGTTCTCGAGCAGCCTGCGGATATTCGGCCTTACGCTTCCCGGCTGGAGGGCCGGGAGCAGAGCCAGACCTTGCATTGCGGCGGCGCGGCCCTTTTCGAACTGGCCGGAGGCGCGGTAGGCGCGGGCCAGTGTCAGCATCCTGGACGGGATTTTCCCATGGCTCATCGCCACCTCGCGCTCGGCACACGCGATGGCGAACGGCGGATTTCGGAGGGAGACCGGCTGTGCCGTCAAGAACGCGTTGGCGGCCTGATCGAGGACCATCGGGGAAACCTGATCTTTTTTGGCAACTTCCTTCAAGGCATTAAGACCCCTCGTCGATAGCTCGTCGGTGGCTTCTGGGTTGTGAAGGCTCGCGTTGATAACACCAATTCGCACCCGGATGCTGGCAAGGAACGCCTTCCAGACATCGTTGGCCGGATCCTGTGTCAGCAACCGCTCCAGGTCGGCCGCGGACTCTACAAGACGCTTCTGCGCAAGCGAAAGATTTGCGCCCCGATCGAGGGGCTTCGCCGCCACGATCGGATCCGCTGCGTCCTCATAACTCTTGGCTTCGTCGTCGAGCACGGT
This sequence comes from uncultured Acidobacteriota bacterium, assembly GCA_964501985.1. Classification (GTDB taxonomy): domain Bacteria; phylum Acidobacteriota; class Terriglobia; order UBA7540; family UBA7540; genus Bog-366. Next base: position 26,625 of record CAZCVY010000076.1, read on the forward strand.
CACCACGTCGAAGAGAGCACGGGAATCCTTGGGGTCCTGGGCGGCCAGGCGCTGGGTGGTCACAAGAGCTTGCTCGAAGCGTGGGCCAGCCTCTGCATACTGTCCCAACCGCTCGAACGCGTTTGCCTGCTTTCGCAGCAGCATGGCGCGCAGCCGCACTCCCGGAAGGCTACTTTGTTCGGCCTTGGGCTGGGCATCGGCGCGCTGCAAGGCAACCTGAAACTCCTTAAGCGCCTCTGCTGGATCGGTCTCCATCTCCACGCTGCCGATCTTAAGTCCGTTGATCACCAGACCGCGCTTGGCCCGCAGGTAATTCGGATCGATGCTGAGGGCGCGATCATCCAGCGCCAGAGAGTGCCGGTAGGCAGCGACAGCTCCGGCAGAATCCGCGAGACTTGCTGTGCCGTTTTGCCCCAACTCGTCCCCGAGGGTGCCGTAGGCCGAAGAAACGTCGCAGACCAGCGCGACAGGTGCATGGGGGTCCGCCACGAGTGCATCGAAGCTCTTCAGTGCTTCCCGCATGACGGGAACCGCCTCCGGCGTCCTGTCGATCTGCCAGAGAATCTCACTGCGCGATTGTTGGACCAGAGCCAACCCTCGGATCGCTGCCCGGTCCTTGGAATCGGAGGGCGCGAGTGGCGCAGCGATGGCGAGGGCTTTACCGAGGGTAGCAAACGCTCCCGCGGGATCACCCAAATTCTGATCGTAGGCGTTGCCTTGAAGATTGCCCAGCCGGGTGTACGCATCCACCAAGTCGAGCTGAGTCTGCCTATCACCCTGCGCGTCCTTGGCCATGCGGTCCAGGTGTTCGAGCACGCGCGTGACCAGAAGGTTCTGTGCGCGGGTAGAGCCGGGAAGTTGCTTGATCGCTTCGTCCAACTCAGACAGAAGGCTGTTGCTCAACTGGCGCAGGTCCGCAGAGCGCGCCTCGGCCTTGCGCCGCTCGTTGTTGGCCACTCTGGCCTGCCACAACACGCCCACAACGCCCGCTACGAGAGAGGCAGCCAGGAGTGCCGCGGCGGCAAGGGTGAACCAGCGACGGCGGATGAACTTACCGGCCCGGTACCGAAATGTGCCCCGGCGCGCAGCCACCGGCAGCCCCGCAACATAGGCGCGGAGGTCGGAGGCCATTCGCTCGGCGGTGAGGTAGCGCTCCTTGGGCTCTTTACGCAGTGCCTTTAGCAGGATTGCTTCCAGATCGGCATCGAGCCGAATCTTCGAACCTGCCGCATCGGCCGGCCGACGTGGAGATTCTTCACAGATGACGCGCACCATCTCCGCAGTGGAAAGTTCCTTGAGTTCGTACGGCAGTATTCCGGTGAGCAGAAGATACAACAAGACACCAAGCGAATAGGTGTCTGAAGCCGTGGTGATGGGATTTCCCAACACCTGTTCCGGGCTGGCATACTGCGGCGTAAAGGACTGATATCCTTCGCGGGTAAGCGTCTTGTCGGGTCCAGCACGCGCCGGCGAGAGAAGTTTGGCCGTGCCAAAGTCCAGCAACCGCGGAGTGCTATCCTCCGCCACCAGGATGTTGTCCGGCTTCAAATCGCGGTGGACGACGAAGTGCTGGTGAGCAAACTGGACGGCCTCGCAAACGCGCATGAACAGCGCAATTCGCTGAAACACCGAAAGCCGCTGCCTTTCACAGAAGTGATGGATGGGGACTCCGTCCACGTACTCCATCACCAGGAACAAGTCGTCTTCGGCGGTCACGCCGCCATCGAGGAGGCGGGCAATATAGGGATGCTGGAGCTCGGCAAGAATCTGCCGCTCCTGGCGGAACCTCTCACGAAAGAGTTCGGTGGCCAGGGGTAGGTCGATGAGTTTGATGGCGACCCTCTGCTCAAACTGCCCGTCGGCGCGATGCGCCAGGTAGACGGCGCCCATGCCGCCGCGTCCAAGCAAGCGGTCAAGCTCATACGGGCCGACCCGCTTGCGACTGGGTTGGTTGCCCGCGCCAGCGTTCGGCCCCATCCGGCGGGATGCACTCAGTTGCTCTTCCGCCTTGCACGCATCAAGCAGCGAGCGCACTTCGGAAGCGAGCTCGGGGTCATCATGGCACCGGGTCTCGATCAGACCTTCGCGTGTTTCATCGGGAGCCGCCAGGGCCTCGTGAAAGATCGTCTCAACCCTCAGGAACCTTTCCGTCGTTTGTTCCATTTGAGCGACAACCCCGTGCGTGGCTAGAAACTGTCACCTCAGACTGCGTGGAGCGGAGCCGAACTGAATCATCGTTGGCCCACATTCTCGATCCCAACCGTGTTGATGAGCCGGAACCGCCAGCACTTTCTGGGTCTTTGGCCGGAACGAGAAACTCCTGACCTGCATCAAGCCGCGTCCTCGATTGCGCCGGGGTGGACGCGCCGGAAAAGCCAGCTCTTGGCGAATTTCAGGTCGCGGTCGACGGTGGACTTGGAGACCTGCATCAGGTCCGCCGTCTCCTCCGCGGTGCAACCCAGAAAGTAGCGCAGTTCGACCAGTTGGACCTTGGAGGCATCGAGCGCGCCCAGTTCATCCAATGCGTGGTTCAGATCCAGCAGTTCCGGGCTGCCGATATTAACCCACAAAAGGTCATCGCTGAGAGGTATGCG
>CAZCVY010000077.1:0-29068 GCA_964501985.1 uncultured Acidobacteriota bacterium
AGGGTTTCGACTTTCTGGGATACACGTTTGGCGCGCAGTGCTATCGGAAGAAAGGTGGCCGTAAGTATCTGGGAGCCTGGCCGTCGAAGAAGAGTGTGGCGCGCTTAAGACAGAAGGTGAACGCGGTGTTGGTACCGAGCAATACGAGGCCGTGGCCGGAAGTGCGCAATCAGCTCAACCGCCTTCTGCGCGGTTGGTCGGGCTACTTCTGCTATGGTACCCGGTCGCAAGCGTACCGCGCCGTCGATCGCCATGTGGAAGAGCGTGTGCGCAACTTCCTGAGGAGGCGGCACAAGATTCGCACGCGCGGCACCCGAGTATTCCCGGCGGCGTCTATTTTCGGAACGCTGGGGGTTCAAGGTCTGCGCGATGTGCATCGGTACGCTTCCGTCCGTGAGTCTGGCGAGGAACCCTGTCGGAGAGTCGGATGCGGGAAATCCGCACGTCCGGTTCGATGAGCGGGGCCGGAAAACGGGGCGACGCTTCAATCGTACCCGCGCCCAGCCTCGACTCTACTGAAAACAAAGGGTCGAGTGACAGAATCTCCATCAAGAAATCACACTTTCTTGGTCGAATTGAATCGGTTTTAAGGTCATTATGGCCGCCTTTCGAGCTGTGCGGGAGCGATCAATTGGAGAACGACGGTCAACGCGGTACTTTCGCCATCCGTCAGGCCGCGGGATTCTCCGGCCCGCTCAAATCGGTCGGGAAGAAGTTCCTATGATCGGCGTTGAAGCATCTCGAAGCGAACAAGTCCGATTTGCTGCGGGCTTTCTCGCGGTCGTCGACCTCGCCTCCAAGGTGCTTGCCCGGCAGCCAGCGCGGACCTGTGTTTGTTCGCTACGGCCGGGAAAGGACTTACGGGAGGGGAAAGCCGCAGACCCGCAAAAGAGGTCAGCGCTACGGGCGGTGTGCAAAAAAAAGAATTCTTTCTTTTACGTTCAAAGCCGGAATGTGTTTGAAAACAAAGGAGCGCCAGACACAATGCCCGAACAAAAACAGACATTTAGGTCTTAAATTTCCGACATTTTTGTTAAATTGATGCCCATTCTGCAGAAAACTGCTGCTTTGCGACGACAACTTGTCGCACCCATTCCGTTTTGTACCGGTATGCTACTGAAGGCGAGGTGCGAGGGTCAGCCGGTCGGTTGCCACCGTTGAACCCTAGTCGCACCGGGGCATCATACCGATGAACCCCTCGAACAACGACAGAAGCGCGCAAGCGGAGAAGGGGGAGAGAAGGTGCTACATCAACGTCGCCGATGGCCGATTCCGACTGAGAATTGCGTTTGGCGGCGGTCAGTAGTATGCTAAGTCCAAGCAGCAAGGGAAGTAACGCAAAAGCCAGGAGAATACCCGTGAATCAGGGGAGAGCCTCGACGGCTGGTGAATCAGTGCTGTCAAAGCCAGAGTTTTCACCGTGGCTCGTCTGGGAAGGAGACTCGCTTCATTCCTCGCAGCGCGAATTCACCGAACTCTGCCGACATATTAAAAGCAGCGGATTGCTGGAAAGGAAGCCGGCATCCCGCTGGTTTAGGGCGGGTATTGTGCTGGCGTCTCTGGTTCTTGTGTCGGTGGGCATGGTCTTGTGGAGCCACAATCTGGCGCTGCAAATCCTCAATGGGACGCTTCTTGCTTTTGCCTTCATGCAGATTGGGTTTCTGATGCACGATGTCGGGCATCGCCAGATCCTCCGGTCGGCCAAGATCAACCAAGTTGCAGGCCTGCTTCTTGCGAATTTGATGGTCGGCGTGAGTTATAGCTGGTGGGTGGATAAACACAACCGCCACCACCGCAATCCAAATAGTGTTGATCTTGATCCGGATGTCGATTTCGCGCCGTTGGCTTTCTCGAGGGAACAAGCCGCAGCGAAGAAATGGCCGTGGACGTTCCTTGTAAAACATCAGGCGTGGCTCTTTGTTCTCTTGCTACTGGGCGAGCACTTTAATCTTCACGTGCTGGCATTCGATCATGTTTTCCGGGGCAGGGCGAAACACGGCTGGGCGGAGGGAATCCTGCTGGTGTGCCATCATCTTGCTTGCGTCGGGATCGCCTTCACTATTTTGAGTCCGCTTCCGGCAATTGTCTTCCTGGTGTGGAGCAAGGCGCTCGCGGGGTTATATGCGGGAATGGTATTTGCGCCCAATCACAAAGGCATGCTGATGGTGGGTTCGGGCGAGCAGGTTAATTGGCTTCGGCAACAAGTCCTCACGTCGCGGAACGTCCGGCCAGGCCCCATCTATGATTTTCTCTATGGAGGTTTGAATTACCAGATCGAGCACCATTTGTTTCCGTTCCTAAGGCAGGACCAACTCGCCGCAGCCCAAGCCATCGTCAGGCCGTTTTGCTTGGAACGCGGATTGCGGTATCACGAAACGGGCATTTTTCAGTCTCTGAAGGAAATCTTCTGCCATCTCCAGGAAGTCGGCGCTTCCGTCGGCGTCGATGATCCGGTAAAGATTTTGAATCCCTGAGGAGGTAAAGCTATGACGAATTCCCCGGAACGTGGCCCGGTCACCACGTCGGAGAACCTACCGGTCGATCCAGGGGAGGATGCCGGCGCTGCCCGTACGGACGGCGCCGCCCCAAGTTACGACGCCGTCGTGATCGGCGCGGGCCCAGGGGGACTTGCTGCGGCCATCCATTTGCGCCGCGGCGGACTGCGGGTGCTCTGCATCGAGCCCGACCCCTTCCCCCACGCCCGCGTGGGCGAGTCGCTCGACTGGTCCGGTCCGGGAGTGCTGAAGGAATTGGGCATCTCGAGGGAGTCTTTGATCGCCGATCAGGTGGCGACTTACAAAAAGCATATTGAAATCGTTTCTCCCGACCGCCCAACCTACCAAGCCCAGCCGGAAATGTGGTTCCAAAAACCTCCGATAGGTTTCGAAGTCGTAACCCTCCAGGTGGATCGGCAAGTGCTGGACCAACGCGTCTTTGAAACCGCCTGCAATTCCGGCGCTGAGTTCCTCTGGGACCGGGTCATCGAAATTGAAAGTGATGGGGACAGCGTTACTGCGGTTCGGACTGCCGCCGGGAAGCGAGTGGAAGCGCGTTGGTTTATCGATGCCTCCGGAATCGGGGCGCGGCTGTTCACGCGGAAATTCAACATCCCAAAGATTGACTACGGCAAAAGGAAGGTTTGTCTGTGGTGCCACTTCGATACGCCGGTCCGCACCGAAGGCACAACTTTCTATGCCAACATCGTCGCGGACGAATACTTAAGCTGGATCTGGGAAATCCCGATTTCGCCGAAAGTGACGAGCGTGGGCTGCGTGATGACTGCGGAGTTCGTGAAGCAGCAACGCCGCCAGGGGTTGGATACTCATCAGATCCTGTGGGACGCTCTTGCGGCCTATCCGCGCTTTGAGCGGTTGCTGGACGAGCAGCGCGAGGCGGAAGTCCATGCCGTTTCGTACCAATCTTATCTTTACGCCAACGCCTGCGGCCCCAACTGGTTGATCGTTGGGGAAGCTGCGTCGTTGCCCGACCCGCTGACGGCGAACGGCTTCACCGCGGCTCTCCGTCATGCCAGAGAGGGCGCGAACTTCATTCTCTCTTCCCACCAGAGCGGTTCGCTGACAGCTCATCAGCGGCAGGTCTACAACACGAATCTCCAGCGCATGGGGCGCGCGTTTAATCACAGCATTGAGACGTCAATTTACGAGAGTTCGATTCGCTGGGGTCTCGGCGTGATGCCGGCGCAGAAAATCTACACGGCGTTTTCTTACGTCGTAAACGCCCTCTATTCAAAATACCGGCCGCAAGGATGGATGTCGATGCTGTGTTTCGGCGTCATCATCAAGGGTGTCTGGGTCTGGATGGAAAGCTGGGCGCTGCTCGGGCGGCTTTGCTGCGCCCTTCGCCCTGGGGTGCGGGCGAGGCGGCTGCAAGTGGCGACGACGAGGTAGGGCGATCCGGCGAAAGGCCAGCACGATGAACTATTGGGTGCGCGGAAGCGGCCCGCCGATAGTGTTCATCCATGGGATACCCACGGCGGGCCGGCTTTGGGACTTCGTCGTGGAACGCCTGCAGGATCGGTATACATGCGTCGTGGTGGATCTGCCCGGGTTTGGTGCGTCGCCGCCCTTGCCCGATGGTTCACGCGATCCCAGGCGTTTGGCGGAGGAGATGGACAGCCTGCGCCAGGATCTTGGGTTTGCTTCGTGGAATGTAACCGGACACGACGCCGGCGCGACCATCGCCGTACACCTTGCCACAGCATATCCCGATCGGACGCGGCGCCTGGCGTTGCTTTCGCCGCCGGTATTCCCCGAGTTCAAGCCACCGTGGTTCTTCCATCTGCTTCGGACGCCCGTCATCGGCGACCTTGCTGCACCCGTGATGGTCCTGCTGATTTGGAATGGCGGCATTCAATCCATCATCGATCGGCAAGACTCCGCCCTGCCGGCAATTCTGGAAAGCTTTCGAAAGCCTTTCCGCGGCTGGGCGGGCGCACGCCGCTTGACGTGGCTGGTGCGTTGGGGCAGCCCCCGAGAAGTGCTGGGAAGGACCGCCGCGCTGCTCGGCAAAATCTCCGTTCCCACCCTGATTCTGCACGGCAAGCGCGATGGGGCTATTCCCAAGAGCTTTGCTCAGAGAGCGGCCGAGACGATTCCAGCGGCGCAGGTGCGATTCTTCGATACCGGTCACTTCCTGCCGTTGAACATCCCGGAAGCGATCTCGGATTTGTTGGGGACTTTCTTCGGATCAGTTTGACCGGACACGAAAAGCGGGAGGCCGCCGATTGCAGTTTTCGGGTGTGGGGACTCCATCGCCCGGATTTCTGCCATGTGTTCCGCTTCATTTTAGCGGTTCCCGCAATCTACGCCGGCAAGCGGTAAGGAGTTCGGACGACGAGCATTCTGTGGCGCTGGCGGTCAAGTATCATGCGATGAGGTATATGAATCTGGCCTCCATACGCGCGACAGCGTCTCCGCAAGATCTCTGAGCGTTGTGCCCTTGATGGGGTGCGGGAAACGGTTTAATCTTACCCTCATGACAATTGTGGAATTCCGCCAAAGCCTTCAGCTTGAAGAGCCGCCCGGCAGCTTGAGCCTCGCCCTCGCCGGTTTGTGGTGGGATGCGAAGGGCAGTTGGGATCGCGCCCATGAATCGGCCCAGCAGGATGAGGGCCCGGCGGGCTCCTGGGTTCACGCCTACTTACACCGCAAAGAGGGAGATTCATCCAACGCCGCTTACTGGTACCGCCGAGCGGGCAAGCCTCCATCCCAAAGTCCGCTTGAACAGGAGTGGCTTAAGATTGCCGAGTCGCTGCTGGGCGAGGCCTAGCCTGATTTAGAGGATGGAATTTCCGGCTCGTGAAGGTCGCGGGCCGACCGAGGAGGGTTGGATGAAGACAGTGGTGTTGTGTCTGGTTGGGGCTTTGGCGCTGTGCGCATCGCTCAAGGCGCAGGAAACGAGCTTGACCGATTTGCACGAAAAGACGGTTCTGCTTTTCACTCCGCATCCCGATGACGACGTATTCGGCGCCGGCGGAACCATTGCCCTGTTGAATCGGAACCACAATCGCATCTACATCGTCATCTACACGAACGACGATAAGGGGTCGTACGATCCGGAAATGAGCTCACAGCGGCTGGCTCGGATCCGCAAGCAGGAAGAGGAAGTCTCCGAGGGCATGCTGGGCACTCCCAGGGAGAACATTTCGTGGATGGGATATGACGACGGCATGCTCGAATACGCGCCGCAGCCGAAGTTGGTGGAAGAAGCCACGGCCATCATCCGGCGCGTGCGCCCGGACGTCCTGCTGAGCGTCGATCCCGGCCAGTGGTACGAACGCTGGCACAAAACCGACCATCGCATGGCGGCGTTCAATACCATCGACGCCGTCCGCGCCGCGGAGTTTTGGCTCTACTTTCCCAACCAGAAGCTCCAACTCGAACTCCAACCTTACCGCGTGCCGCTGATGTTCTTCTTCTATCCCTCGCCTCAGGAAGCGAACAGCTTCGTGAACATCGATGGCGTCGTCGACCTTAAGGTGGATGCCGCGCTCAAACAGGTGAGCCAGTTCGAGCCCGGTATAACCAAGTACCGCCCCGATTGGGAGCCCGCCGACCGCGCCAAAGCCGGGGAAGAACTGAAGAACCAACAGACACGAAAGGATGGCCACTACGTTGAGGCCTTCCGCCGCGCGACGGAATTCAACCAGTACTGACCATGGTGAGATCCGCGCTAATGCCGAAGGCCTTGGACGAGGTCCGTGCTCAACGCGGAGGGGCACCAATTCTGTTCGATGTACTCGACCACCAATTCCGTCCCTTGGTCGTGCCTAACATAGGGGCGATCCTGAGGATCGTACATGGAATCGGTAAGGTCGCGGACCAGTACGCAGTGAATTCCCCAGCGGGTCATTTGCTTGATGGCGAAGGACCGATTGAGAATGCACATGTTGGCATGGACTCCCATGACCAGGAGATTCTTGATTCCGCGCTGCGCGAGGAAACTGTAAATCTCCTTGCCGTCCGCCGAGATGACGTCGTCACCGGTTATGCTGAGGGCAGGGTGCTCACGCGACCACGCCTGGTAGAACTTATCTGCCGTATCGCATCCACCATCCGCATCGTCGATGGGCAAAGGCGGGTCGGGCAAGTCCAAACCTCTGGGCGGGTCGGCGACGGGGATGCTGGGAATTCGAATCCTCTGCGGGTATTGGGCATAAAAGCCCACCACGTCGGACGGGGCGTGAATGATCTGGATGCCGCTGGCTCGAGCCTGATCAATGACAGGAGCCATTTTGCGCGCCAGGATATCCACCCGGGCCGACGCTCCCGAGCACCAGTGCTTGTCCCACATGTCGCAGATCACGATGGCAGTGGAATCGATAGGGAACTGCGCTTCGAAGTTGACCTCGCGCCAGTCGCCGGTTCCTTTGAAAGGCTCCACGCGAGAACGCAGATGGAGCGTCAGGATTTTCGTTGCGGCTTGGGCTCCCCGCAGGAAGGTTGCGCTTGCGCCCGCATCGCTAAGAAACAATACCAGAATGATGAATCGCCAAAATCCCGGATGGTTATGCAGCAAGTTTCCTCCCTGCCCAGGTCAAATGAACTGCGCCTTCGAGCAACAGTTTAGGCCAAAGCGGATGAAATGCAATCGAATCTGGGCTCAAAAATCCCGAAGGGAGGTGGCCGACCACGAACCGCGTGGCGCCCTCGCCTTGGGCCGGACGTGCCGCCAGAAGGCCGCCGCACAGCCAGACCTACGAGCAAAATCAGGGCGACGCGCGGAGGCGGCGCGGGTTGGAAATCGTGCCTCGCTGTGCTAGATTATTACCGTTTGGTTGCAAAGATACTCAGGCTGAGTTGCGTTTAGGAAGGAGCGCAACCCCAGACCCCGCATGGACGTCAGGTTTTCCGGCGAAGACAATCCCTCGTTTGTCGGTTCGCCGTGACGCGGGACCCCAAGGCTTAAAGGTGTGCAAATGGCGGACCCGTGCCCTCGGTGTGGAACAACCAAGACTGAATCTGTCCGGCACGGATTCCTCTACACCAGACTTTGGAATATGGGCTACCACTTGCGCCGGTGCTCGTTTTGCAATCGCAAGCGCATCTTCAAGCGCCATGACCGAAACCGGCCTCACCCCGATGATCTGACGGCCGAAGAACTGACGGAGCACTTCAATCGCAAGATCGCGGAAGCGAAGGGGCAGTCGTATGTCGCGGTCAAAACAGAAAGTACAGCGAATTCCCAAGGAGAACCTCAAGTACATGAGGAACGGCCCCACAGAGCGTCGGTGAGCGTGGCGGAAGCGACTGAGGAAATTGACGACGATCGCTTGTGCCCAAATTGTGGGAGTTCCACCTATCACCGGTCCCACCGCCGATGGTACGAAAGGTTGCTGAGGAGCCCGAGGATGGCCCGCTGTAGTAAGTGCTACACCCGCTTTCCATACCCTCGCAGTGAGGATTGAGATCAAATATAGCCTTATTGAAGTTTACCCGTTGCCAGACTAGCAAACTGTGTAATATCTTTCCGGATGACCTCCACACACTTAACGCGGCGCATTGCCCAGGCTTCCGGCATTGTGATGGCAAGCGTGTTGGTCAGCCGCGTTCTGGGCTTTCTTCGCGATTGGACTGTTGCCCACCAGGTGGGGTCGAATGCCGTCACCGACGCCTTTTACGCGGCTTTCACCCTGCCGGACTTCCTGAACTATCTGGTGGCAGGCGCTTCGCTGAGCGCAACTTTTATTCCGGTTTTCACCAAGTTCGCCGCGGAAAACCGCGAGGATGAGGGGTGGCATGTTTTCTCCACGGTGGTGACATTCATGGGGACCTTGTTAACAGCCCTCGTCATAGTGGGTGAAATCTACGCCCCGCACCTGATGGGACTGATCGCTCCGGGCTTCAGTCCGGCAGAGAAAGCTCGCGCCGTTTTCTTGACACGCTTGATGTTGCCGGCGCAAATTTGCTTTTATCAGGGCAGCATCCTCAGCGCCGTCCAGTATGCCAAGGGCCAGTTTGTAGTCCCCTCGCTGGCTCCAGTGATTTACAACCTCGGAATCATCCTGGGCGGCGTGCTGCTCTCTCCGCGAATCGGGATCACCGGATTCGCTGTCGGCGTTCTGGGCGGAGCCGTAGCGGGGAACTTCCTGCTTCAGGTATACGGTGCCAAACGCGCCGGCGCCCGTTTCTCACCCAATCTGGACATTCGTCACCCGGGGTTCTGGATGTTCATCAAGCTCACCATTCCCATCATGCTGGCGCTCTCCTTGGTGTTCACGGACGATTGGGTTATGCGCTGGTTTGGCTCCTATCTAATCCACGGCTCTATTTCCTGGCTTAACTATGCCAAAACCTTGATGAGGGTTCCCCTGGGGGTTGTGGGGCAGGCCGTAGGAGTCGCGTCTTTTCCCTTCCTGGCGCAGCTTTACTCGGAAGGCAAGCTGGAGGAACTAAACCGAACGATGAACGCTACCATGAAGGGGCTGATCCTGCTGCTGATGCCTATTTCAGCACTTACCATCGCCCAAACATCGCCGTTGGTCTATCTTGTATATTCGCATACGCGTTTAAAGCCTGCTGACCTCCACGCAATCGCCGTCGCCCTGGCCGTCTTTTCCCTGGGCATGTTTGCCTGGGGCGCGCAGAACATCCTGGCGCGGGGATTTTACGCGGCGCGCGATACGCTGACGCCCGCCATTACTGGAACGGCGCTTACTTTTCTGAATCTGCCTCTCTATTGGTGGCTGGGACATCAGTACCAGTATTTAGGATTGGCAATGGCGAGCTCTGCCGGCATCATCGCGTACACGGTGATCCTTTTCGGCCTGCTGAACCGCAGGACCAAGAATCCGGAATCAGCAGAGATGGTGTGGTTCTTCCTCAAGATCACCGCCGCGTCGTTGGCTGCCGCGGGACTGTGCTTCAAGCTGACCCAAGCGCTCGAGTCGCGCATCGGATGGCAAACCACTCTGCACGCGCTGGCGGTTCTGGTGATCGTGAGCTCGGTGGGATTCGTCACCACCGCGCTGCTCGCCAAACTCTTCCGCGTGCGCGAACTGGATTCTTACCTGGCAAAACTTCGCCACTGAGAGGGGTGAGCAGGCTGTAGACATATAATCGAGTTCGTTAAAAACATTAGCGCCAAGGGACTCACCTGGTTCTGCATGAGCCGGCAAGACGGCCGCGGCGTCAAGAAATGGATCGCTGGGCAGTCTCACGCAAACTGCGTTCTGCTCAGATCCGAATTAGCATAAGGCGGTCAGTCGTGCTGCGCTGGGATCGTCGAAGCAATCTTCGATTCATCGGCGCCACCCCATGGGTTGAAATCCCGTTGCATTTCTTACATACCACGGTAAGATTTACAGCGTCGAAAGCAGGCTTATGATGGTCCTAAAGCCACAAAGGAGAGGAACACGAGGCACTTTTTTCTCGTCGAATGGACCACCCTTGAGGTGCTGAGCAATTTGATTCTGTGGCGGCGCTTTACCTCGCCAGAGGAAGCGAAAGGCTGTATTTTCACTCGCTTGACCAATGATCACCTTTTCGCACTGCTTGCTATAATTCCAATCCCCGCGGAGTTTCTGCCTAACTTGAGGCAAAGGGTTCTTCGCCGTCGTGGTACCGTCATGTCGAATCAAATCTACCGAATGGCGCAGTCTGCCGGCAATACATCATCTTTGTCGACATGATAGGGGATAGGCGCAGGCATTTTGGTCGGAGAATTGCAAAACGAAGGGATTGTTTCGTGTCTCAAAGGCGATGCGGCCCTGACGCGAAGATAGGCTCTCAGGGCTCTACAAGGGGAAGGGGACTTAAATCATGTTTAGCATTTTGGGTCCTTCTCAGGAAGGACGCAAACAAAGAAGCGTCGCTTTTGTCTGCGGTCTACTCGCCGAATCGCTGGGAATTGGTCTGCTTATTTTTCTGGGGATCTTATTCCCTGAAGAGTTACCCCTAGCCAACAGGCATTTCCTTGTGACATGGCTGTCTAAACCGGAGCCGCCGGCGGAACGCGTCGTGAAACCTCCGGTCCAGGTAGCGCGGGTGTTTGTCCCCCAGGTAAAACCCCCCACGCCCGCGGAACTCCCTGATGCCCCCGTGCTCCATTTGGAAATACCCAAGAATCGACCTCCGGTTTCCGTCGCGGTTCCCAGCGCCCCGGAGCCTCCCGCGCTGCCCAAACCAGTTGCAGAGCCGACTCCTCCGCCGAAGGCTCAAGTGGCGGTAAACACCGGTCTGTTTGGCGGCGCCGCGGAAAAGGTGACGATAAAGCGTCCTGCGAGTGAGGTGCAGACAGGTGGGTTTGGGAGTCCGCAGGGACTGCCTGGCAATGCGCAAGGGGATAATCCCGGTAACGTCCCCAAGTTGGGATCCTTTGGGCTTCCCGACGGTCCTGGCGTCGGAAACGGGACTGGCGGGGCTCACGGAATTCAGGGAGTCGTGGCCAGCGCCGGATTTGGCAGCGGGGTAGCGGGGCCGGGAACTGGTTCCGGAGGGCCCGGGGGACCCAAGGTGACCACGGGCGGGTTCGCAACTCCAGCCGCGGCCGCGCCATCCCCGGGGGAAAAGCTTCCTGCGCCCCCGCCCACCGTCTTCCAACCGGTCGAGATTTTTTCCAAGCCTAACCCGACTTATACGGAGGAGGCACGACGCTTGGGAGTTCAAGGGGAAGTCGCGCTCTCCGTGGTCTTCGAAGCCAACGGCTCGATAAGAGTCATTGGCGTGGTCAAATCCCTGGGACATGGGCTTGATCAGGCGGCGGTTCAGGCGGCTTCGCAAATTCGCTTCAAGCCAGCTCTGCGCGACGGTAAGCCGGCGGATTTTCCCGCGACCTTGCGCATCGAGTTTCGATTGGCCGACCAATCCAGTTAGTGGGAGGAAAGTTCATGTCTAGCCTTCACGTAGGCCGGGCCGGCTGGTTAGTTCCGGTTCTCATTCTTGCCACCCCGATGGTTTTGCCGTTAGCGGGGCGTGACCACTCAAAGCCCCAGAAGACTGAGGATAAGCCTGTTCCCGCGGAAGTTTCCAACATCATTTACCGCATCATCGCCAGCGAGTGGCAAACCCGGACAAAACTGACGGAATACTCTCCGCGTGTCGAGACGTACCTCCAGTACTATCAGCCGGACTCGGAACTGGGCGATGTGTCCAAAGAAGATGCCTATTTTTTGGGGCGGTTAAAGTTCAGTAAGAAGCTCGACAACAAGGCGATGGAAGAGTCCTTTATTCCCGATACTACCTTGGACTGGTTGCGCCGCGGCCCCGAGTTGCTTAGAGCTCACCTCCACGTGAATGAATTCGCCGTCGAACCCCTGGTGGTGGACGAGAATAACTTTGATCAAAAGCACTATGCCTTCGAACCTGTCCGCTGGGAATACCTGGGTGACATTCGCTGCTTGGCCATAGACGTCCATCCGCTGGACCGTGCCCATGCACTCCCAGGAGCCTTTGAAGGGCGGATTTGGGTCGACGATCAGAACTACGCAATAGTTCGCTTGAACGGCACGCGAATCCATCCTCGCTTTGGGGATTTTTACGTTCATTTCGATTGCTGGCGAGAGAATCTCCAACCCGGAGTGTGGCTGCCTGTATACGTTTACAGCCAGGAGTCAGACATGGGTAAGCGGTTCCGCTATAAGGCGGAAACAAGGTTTTGGGGTTATGACCTCACCGCTCATCCCGAGCAGCAGGAGTGGACCAATATTCTGGTGGATGCGCCCGCACCCGTCCGCGACGATAGCGAAGCCACCTCGGACTTGTCTCCCGTCGAAAGCGCGCGGCAGGTGACCATGGATGCTGAGCACAATCTGCTCGATCGGCTGGAAAAGGCGAGGCTCATTGCACCGCCGGGGCCCGTAGATAAGGTTCTGGAAACGGTGGTCAATAACCTGGTGGCGACCAACCATCTCGAAAACCTCCCCCCGATCCACTGCCGCGTCATGCTGACTTCGACCTTGGAATCATTCAGCCTGGCTTATACCATTGTCCTCAGCCGCGGCCTCATTGACGTCCTGCCCGATGAACCAAGTTTGGCCATGATTCTTGCGCACGATCTCGCGCATATTGCTCTGGGACAGAAGCTGGATACCAAATACGCATTCAACGACCGCCTTCAGATCTCCGACGTGCAATTGCTCGCCGAACTGGACGTGGCTCGGGATCGCGGCGATGAAGCGGCGGCCGACGCGAAAGGGATTGAGTTCCTTAAGAATTCGCCCTACAAAGACAAGCTGGCACAAGCCGGCTTGTTTCTGCGAGCGGCGGCGGACGCTGCCCCTTACGATCCCCACCTCTTCGGCGCCCACTTGGGCAATGGTTTGACCGACCACGATAAGGTGGTCCGTATGGCCGCGTTGATCAGCAGTGCTCCCGAATTAACCCCCAGGAAGGTGGACCAGATCGCCGCCCTGCCCTTAGGCTCTCGGGTGCAGGTGAATGCCTGGGATGGATCCACTGCCTTCACCACCCGGAAGGCGGTTCCGCTCGTTGATGCCAGCGAGAAGTTACCCTTCCGGGTCACCCCGGTGATTCCGTATTTGCGGGCCTATACACAGACAACCAAGGTGGAAGCAGCAGCAGCCAAGAACTAGGAGACGCTCAGGGGAGGCTTAGGGGAATAAACTGATGAACGGTTCCCTTCTACTTTCCTACGCAAAAGGTCTTGAAAATAATATCGAGGATGTCGTCCGCATATGTGGCGCCGGTGATGAGGTCAAGAGGACGTAGCGCGTCGTACAGGTCCAGAAGGAGCATTTCGTGGGGTGTTTGTCGCTCAGCGGCCTCCCTGGACTTGGCGAGACCCGCGAGGGACTCCTTGATGAGCTGCTGGTGGCGCAGGTTAGTTATAAATTCACCTTCCGGCCCTATGTCGCGCGCCGGGACGGCCAGAGCGAGAATCTTCTCCTTAAGTTCATGAATTCCATCGCCGGTTAGTGCGGACGTACGCACGGTGACGTAGGATGTCGTTCCCGCCTTCGCCTTCCCTAGCCCTGCGACTTCTTCTAGGTATGGACAGCCGTCGTGTTGGGCCAGTGGTGCCGGGCTAAAGCCCGGCTCTACTTCCGAAACTTGCGGCGGCAAATCCGACTTATTTAAGGCAATAAGCAGCGAGCCCAGTGGATGCAACTTTTCCAGCAGCCGGGAGTCACCGTCCGTCCATGGTGTCGAGGAATCAACCACCATCAGCCGCAAATCAGAGTCGGCTATTGCGGAAAAGGTGCGCTCCACACCGATCTTCTCAACTTCGTCCAAAGCTTCGCGGATGCCCGCCGTGTCCACAAAGCGGAGCGGAATGCCTCCAATATTGGCCGTCTCGGCAACGAGATCGCGTGTCGTTCCGGGGATAGCCGTTACGATCGCGCGCTCTTCGTTCAGGAGGCGATTGAACAGGCTTGACTTGCCAACGTTCGGCCGTCCCACAATGGCGAGCGTCAATCCTTCCCGCACGATGCGGCCATACTCGTAGCCCTCAACGACCCTCTCCAAATCGTGGCGAATGCGGTCGAGCCCGGTAAGAATCTCCTGCCACTCGATCACTGCGACGTCGTCTTCGGCGAAGTCGATTCCCGCTTCGAGGCGGGCGATGAGGTCGAGCAGCACCTGCTTGTGAGGTTTCAGGCGCGTGGAGACGGAGCCCTCAAGTTGTTGGGCGGCAACGCGGGCTTGATAGAGCGTTTGCGAGTCGATCAAGTCGCGCACCGCTTCCGCCTGAGTCAGGTCGATGCGCCCGTTCAGGAAGGCGCGCAAGGTGAATTCACCCGGCTCCGCCGCGCGCGCGCCCTGCGCAAGGCACCTCTCCTCGAGATATCGCAAGATGACGGGAGCGCCGTGGCAGGAGATTTCCACCACGTCTTCCGCCGTGTAGGAGTGTGGAGCGCGAAAACACGTCACCACCACTTGATCGAGCACCCTCCCCGAGTCCGCTTCCAAAAATGCCCCGAGCGTTGCGTGTTGTGTTTCGAGCGGAAGGTTCGGCAGCTTGATAAGGAGGGTGGCAGTCTCGATGGCGCGAGGACCGGAAAGGCGCACGACCCCTAGACCGCCTCGACCCGGAGGGGTGGAAATCGCGACGATGGTGTCTTCGGCGGATCGGGTCATTTGGCCATCGGGTCATTGAGTCATTGAAACTCTGTCCGCCGTCTATAGTCCGTTGGAGTTGATAGGCGGAGATTGTAAGGATCGAAGCCACTGACGAGGGACAACGAACAGCTCTTTAATGACCCGATGATGAAATGAACCAATCATCCGATCACCCGATTACTTTTGCGGGTAGATCACGACTTTGCGCTCAAGGCCCATTCCTTCGCTCTCCGTGCGGACCCGGAGCTGGTCTCTTAAGGCCAGGTGGACAATGCGCCGCTCGCGCGGATTCATTGGACTCAGAGCGAAGGGGTCGCCCGTATCGATCACCCGTTCGGCCGCCACCTGCGCCATCAGCCGCAGCTCCTCCATCCGCGTTCGACGCCAATCTTGGCAATCGAAAGCAATCCGGCGGAAATGATCCTCGTCCAGCCGGATGGCCTTCAACACCACATATTCGAACGCGTGCAAGAGTGTAGCGTTTTTCTCGAGCAGCAGATCGGCGTCCGGCCCGGAAAGATCAACGATGTACTCAGGTCCCTCAGGGTCATCTGGACGAACAGCGGCCTTGCGAATCGAAAAAGAGAATTTAAAGGGGCCGCGCTCCACGAACGTGCTCAGCACGGATTCGAGCAAGCTCAAGTATTTCTCCAGCCCGTGATCGAATTGGGGATTGTCAACGTCCATAGGTCAGGCCTTGGCCTCAGCGGGCTTGCGCGGCACGGGAAGATTGGTTGTCGGCGGCATGCGTCGATTAATGAAAACCTGCTGGAGAATTTGCACCACACTGCTGGTCAACCAGTAGAGGACCATGCCGCTGGCAAAGCGATAGAACAAGAATCCCATAAAGATGGGCATGAACATCATCATGCGCGCCTGGGCGGGGTCGGCGGTCGCCATCGGCGTCATCCGCTGCAAGAGGAACGAAGCGACCGTCATGAGAATCACCAAAACCGGAATCGAGAGTCCCAAAATATTGAGCCGGTCGGGGGCGGAAAGGTCCTTGATCCACCAAATCCATGGCGCGTGGCGAAGCTCGATGGCAAGGTCGAGCACGCGGTAGAAACCGTAGAGGAAGGGCATTTGTACGACCATCGGTAAACAGCCGCCGAGAGGGTTGATGCCATGCTCACTGTAAACCTTCATGACTTCTTCGTTCATCTTCTGCTTGCGCGGATCGTTGAACTTATAACTCTTGTACTTGTCCTGGATGCCTTTGACAATTGGCGCAACCTTCTGCATCTCCTGGGCGGAACGCAGACTCTTGAGTTTCAGCGGAAACATCGCCATGGTGATGATGAGCGTCAGCAGGACAATGGCCCAACCCCAATTATGGATCCAGTGCTCTTCGATATATCGCAAGGCGATGAACAGTGGCTTGGCAACAACGCTGAACCAACCAAAGTCCACCAGGGAATCCAGGGGAGGATTCACGGCCTTGAGCACGTCCAAGTCCTTCGGGCCGACGAACAGGCGAAATTCCAGAGGTTTCGGCAGCGTATCCGTCAGGGTGGCGGCAAGGGGTTTGGGTTTTTCCTTCTCGGTCCAGTCGGGCGGAGACCACTCCTGCCGCGCCAATTTCAAGGAAACCTGATCGGGGGTCTCGGGAAGGAAAACCAATGCGAAGAATTTATCCTCGAGTCCTGCCAGTTGCAGCGGGCCAGGAATATTGCGGTCCTCCTTTACTTTTCCCTGGGCGACAGTAGTAAGGTCGCCAATCGAACCGTAAACCCCCAGGCGGTAACTCTCGATGGCGGCGGAAGTGAGCGAGTGGTCGCCGAAGCCTCCCGGCCAGGTGACCTCAACCGGCACGTCGCTCTGGCCGTCAATCACGCTTACCCCAACCTTCGATACGTAGTCGGCGCCGAAGTAGAATTGTTTTTTCGCCTGCACTTTACCGTCGCTGTACGTGAAGGTCAGAATGACGGGAGCGGAGAGAGTAGTCCCGGAGTGCGTTGCCGATTCCTGGCCCGGGGAAGAGGCATGTCCATTGGCGGCAGTAGCAACGTATATCCCCTGGTTGACTTGCGCCTTGAGCGTGGAATTGGGCAGATTCAAGCTCAAGGGGTAGCCCAGGCTTTCGCATGCCGGAGCGTTGACGGTATCAAGAAGCTGGTCCTTCGCGTCGCGATAATTCTTCAAGACCCAACTCTTGACCACTGCCCCCCGAGTAGAAATGGTCACGCGGTAGAGCTTGCTTTCCACAACGATGTCTTCTGGCTGAGTCCCTTGCCTTACAGGTAGGGCTGCGGGAGCGGAGGGCTTGGCGGTGGTGGCCGACGCGCCTGTGGTCGTCGGCTTGGGCGCTGCGGGCTGGCCAACGGCAACCGTGGCCACCGCCGGCGCGGCCTTCTTTGGCTCGGGGGGCTGCTCCTTGATGACATAAACGCGATAAAGCACGAGCATCACGATGGAGAGCGCGAACGCGAGCATCAACCGTTTTTCTTGATCAAGGTTCATAGAGGTACAGGTTACAGTTCACAGGTTACAGGGTATAGGTGCCGGGGAACGGGAGACAAGGTGGTCTGCTCTAGATTCCGTCCCCGGCAACATGTGATCTATCCCGTGTGGCCGGCCTTTCCGGCACGGGGTCATAACCGTAACTGCCCCACGGCCGGCAACGAAGCAGCCGGCGCACAGCGAGACGGCCGCCGGTCCAGACTCCCCATGTTTCCACTGCTTCAAAGGCGTAGGCTGAGCAGGAAGGGTGGAATCGGCATGCCGACGGCAGCACGGGGGAAATACACGCTTGGTAAAAGCGAATCAGCCCAAGAACCGGAAGCTTCACCAGCCACCCGAGGGTTACAGTTGACAATCCACGGGGCATAGCCCGTAGCTCACTGTTTTCCCTGTCCCCTGTAAGCTGTAGCCTGTCCCCTACGCTGAAGGTTGCTGGGGGAACACCCGCAACAATTCCCGTTGGAGCGTGGTGAATGAGACTTTCCCTGCCGCGTCGCGAGGGTTGACCAGGATGTCCCAGCCGCCTGGAAGGTTCACTCGATTCAGCCGGAACACTTCGCGCACTCGCCGCCGCAGCCGGTTGCGCCGCACAGCATTCCCCAGGCGCACCGGCGTGGTAATTCCCAGGCGTGAGTGTGGCAACCCGTTGGGCCGGAAAAATACCGTGCATAGTGACGCGCCGCGGCGCTGCCCTTCGTCGTAAACCCGCCGAAACTCGCTTCGGCGTAGCAGCCGAAAAGTCTTGGGGAAAGCTTGAGAGGTCAAACGAGCTCTTTAGGGAGTCAAGCGATGGCGGCTCTTCTGACGGCGGCGCCGCAAAACATTGCGCCCCCCCGGAGTTCTCATACGAATACGAAAGCCGTGCGTTTTTGCCCGGCGCCGGCGGTTGGGTTGAAAGGTTCGTTTCAAGACGCAATGCTCCCCGCTTGGATTTCCTACGTTACATTCGAACATCCAAGATACATTGTGGGAACGATTTAAGTCAAGTTGGCCGGACAGATGCCAACATCAGTATGGGTGACGTGCGACGAAGAATTAGGCGGCGCCAACGTCACCGAGGTTGTAAGCTATGGGGCGGTTGGGACTCGAAATGATCGATTCCGCTCAAAGGTCCAGCCAGGAAAGGAGTTCTCTCCTCTATGCGGATTAAAATCCTCATCGCTCTTCTCGCTATAGCTGTGCCCTGCAGTTCCTCCATGGCGCAACAGGGGGCGCCGTCGGTAGCACCACTCCCAAAGGCGTCTGCCGACCCAATGATTCCCCCGCAGCCCACGACCATGCCGCTCTATCCAGGCGAAATTCCAAACTCTACCAACGCTCCCGACGAAGAAGAAACCCATATCCAGTGGGGGCGGGAGTTCACCCAGAAGGTTTCGCGCCCCACATTGGCGTGCTATCTGCCCGCTAAGGTCAAAGCTGCCGGATCGGCAATCATCATCTTTCCCGGCGGGGGCTACATTGGCGAGGTCTTTCAGTACGAAGGCACCAGTATCGCCGAGGCGTTCAGGGACCACGGGGTAGCGGCCTTTATTGTCAAATACCGGTTGCCTAGCGATGTCACGATGAAGGACAAGTCGATTGGGCCGCTCCAGGATGCGGAGCAGGCCATCAAGCAGGTCCGCGACCACGCTTCGGAGTGGCAGATCGATCCGGGCAAAGTGGGCATTATCGGCTTTTCTGCCGGTGGCCATCTTGCGTCAACCCTCGGTACCCATTTCGAAAAGAACGATCTCGGCGATGGGTCCACTGGGAACCTCCGCCCTGATTTTATGGTTCTCGTTTACCCGGTCATCAGCATGACGGATAAACTCACCCACATGGGATCACGCGATGCCCTGCTCGGTCCGCATCCGAGTGCCGCGCAAATTCAGGAATTCTCGAGTGAGCTGCAGGTTTCAGACAGGACCCCGCCGACAATACTCTTGCACGCCACCGACGATAGCTTGGTGAACGTGGATAACAGCGTCATGTTCTATGAGGCCTTGCGCCGACACAACGTTCAAGCGCAGATGATCCTGTTCGCAAAGGGTGGACACGGCTTCTTCACCATGTCGCGCGATGAGTGGATCGAGCCAGTTTACTACTGGATGAAACTCAACGGCTGGATGAGACGATAGCCGAACTTGTCACGCCCACCGCTTTTCCGCCCATTCCTTAAACCCCGCCGCCGTCAGCCGCGTCAGCTCGGAAAGCGCCTCCGGCTCGGGACGGGTCTTGAAATTGAAGCAGGTCTTCCCCTGCATCCGCTTCTTCAGCGCTGGTGAAATGGTCTGGGTGAGCATCGGGTTCATGTAGAGCGGCATCAGGTGAAAGCTCACGTACGCCTTTTCCACGCGCACGCAGCCGAAATACATGGGGTGCCCTTTGTGCTGCGGCAGAGGCGACGGGCGCTTGGTGTGCAAGGTGTACTCAATGGGCGAATCCAGCATCACCGAAAGCCGCTGGGTATGCTTGTCGAACACCGATTTCAGTTCGGCAAACACCGCTTCAAAATCTGCATTCATGGCGCGCCCCTTCTCTCAATCTGCCCCACACCCGGAACCGCGAGGGATCCTACTCGCGTCGACGCAGCAGGTAAAAGCAGCGTCCTTCGGTTGCCGGTTGGGGCGGAAAGAAATCCTCCGCACGATATCCATTGGAGAGATAGTGCTGAAAAATGCGGCGCGATTCCATCCGCCAGCGGCGGGCCAGGGGCAGGGCCTGTGACCGCATCGCCTCGGTTTGAGAGGGAGTCTCCACCAGAATGCGGCGGTCTTTGAGGTCCAGCCGAATCGCCCGGTTCTGCGGAAAGCCCCGAGCGTTCAGCCGAGTCTCATTCACGCGCGGCAGTGAGGGGTCAAGACCCGGAGCCTCCCCGCGCAGACGCTGTTCGACTCTGGTGGTCGATATCCGCCAGTTCGCCACCCATCGATCGCTGGGCAGGCCTTTCTCCAAGGGGCTGGGAAAGCGCCCGTAACAATCCGCTAAGTATTCTTCTCCCCAGGCGCCCAAGCGCGAAATATTCAGCCGCGCGTTCCGGCTTTGCAACGGGTCGAAGGTCCAACAGATGGACTTGATCCCGCGCTCGAGGGCGACTTTCCGGTGAACAAGTTTCATCTTGAAGCCGAATCCCTGGTCCCGGTACTTCGCTTCGACCGCCATCATATGCGACCAATGAATTAAGCGTCCGTGGTAAATGCCGAGGAATGCAAAAATGAAACCCACCACCTTTCCATCAATAAGGGTTCCGACCAGCGCGCCACCGTACTTCTGCGCCGCCGTCAGGACCTCGCAGGTGGCGCCTGCCGCACCCCAAACATGTGCCTGGATTGGCTCGCATTGACGATACTCCTCAACATCCTTCAGCAGCCGTATTTCGACTCGAGGCATCCGTGTCTCCTGAAATTCTTGATTATTCCCTCACGCTCTCCCAGACTTTGCCAAACAATTCAATCGATCCCGGTCCGAACCCGGCGTAATGATTGTTGAAGTATCCCATCACCTGAATACCACGCTTCAGAATCTGGCGGATGATCGGTATCCAAATGTGCATTTCATCTTCCCGGTCAATGATGATGCGGTCCCAATGCTGAGCCTTTTCCTCAATGCCCTTGCGGTCGCCAAGCCAGCGGACATAGGCGAAGTCGGCGGTGATCACATCCAGTTTGCTTACCAGTTGCGATATGGGAGTCATCCACGGATGGTCGATTAGGGCCAGAGCCACACGCTTCTTGCGCAGGATGTCGAGCAGACGCGCATTCACCCAGTACTTGTTGCGGACCTCCAGGGCGTATTGGAAACCTCCCGGCAGCTCCTCCAGAAACGGAACGAGGCGCTCGAGGAAATCTTCCGAGCGCGCGAATGTTTGCTTATTGAAGTAGGGGAATTGCAAAAGCAACGGACCCAGACGGTCCTCCAGTAAACTCATGGCACGAAGGAACTCTGCCAAGTCCTGGCGGCAATCGCGCAACATCTTCTCGTGCGTGATGACCTGCGGGAACTTGGCGGCGAAAGTGAATCCCGGAGGCGTGCGAGCTCGCCAGTTTCTCACCATCGACTCGGAAGGAATCCGGTAGTACGTGGAATCCACTTCGACGGTGTCAAAATGCACGGAATACGCGCCAAGGAAATCGGCCGGTGTTGTGCCGGGCGGATAGAACGGGCCCACCCAGTCTTCACTGGACCAGCTTGAAGTTCCGAGGCGCAGATGGGGCACACGGGGATAGGTCAAGGGCTTCTCAGGTTTTGAATTTTAGATTTTGGATTTAAGATTGCGGTCCGCACACGTCCCACAGTTGATGGACTGTGCTTCTACTCGATGACCCAGGATCACAAATCCAAAATCTAAAAGCTTATTCCATCCCGCACATTCCGCGTTGAGCAGCCCCGCAGGCGCCGCAAGGTCCGGGTTCGTAAGCGGCCATTGAACGCGATGATGCCCCCACGGCAAACACGGACAACAGCTTATCCACCTTGCTGCTTTCGCATTTCTTGCAAGCCACCTTGGAGGTGGAGGTGGGCACGATCTTTTCAAAAGTCGTCCCACATTCCCGGCACTTGAATTCAAAAAGCGGCATTTGAGCCTCCTATTGGGAATATATCCAAACGCTCGCCGCTTTGCAATCGGCGGCCCGCGAATTTGGCGCGTCATCTGCATAAGGACTCCACCGTAGGTGCATTTTTTGTGGCTTTTTCGGGTGCGGCTCCATTAAAATGTCTTGACAGCTACATGGTTCTTGTCTAAATTGAGGCCCGGTAGTCGAGGCATGGTCTTATTTAAAACAACAAAAAGTGCGGAGAGGAGCAGCAAATGGCGAAGGTAATGACAAAATCCCAAGTGGTAACACATTTGGCTGAGAAAGCGGCGATTCCAAAGAAGACGGCGGCGGGGGTTCTCGAGGAGCTCGTCGCACTCGCAACCAAAGAAGCCAAGGCTTCGGGCCAATTTGTGATCCCGGGGTTAGGTAAAGCCGTGAAGGCAGCTCGGAAAGCGCGGATGGGACGCAACCCACAAACCGGCGAGCCCATCAAGATTCCAGCAAAGACTGTCGTAAAGTTCCGTTTGGCCAAGGCGTTCAAAGACGCCGTTGTGCCTCCCAAAAAGAAGTAGTGCATTTCACCGCGGGTCGCCCACGCGACCCGCGAAACTTTCACCACGGCGATTGTCGCACGACAAATCCGCTAAGGGGGAGGACTCTCTGCACGCCGGCTGGCGCGAAGCGAGAAATTCCTCCTTCGGGGCGATGGCCGTTTCCCGGGTGTAGTGTGCCGGGACTGGAGAGGTGGCGCCGACCTTCAGCGGTGTGTGCCGTCTTATATAGGCCGCCGTTAATCACGTGCGTAGCACGCGCCGTATCGCTGGCGCGGAGTTGAAGGTTAGCTAGCTTCGGTGCGGGTTCTCTAGCGGAATAACGCGGTAAGTCGCTCGCGGCGCATGACGGTTCAAGTTTACCGCGTGTACCGGGCGGGCTGCGGTCCTTCCTCGAGCGCTTGCCGGTCCCAAATCATGCCTTCGCGTGAATAGTTGGCGATCTCGAAGTCCTGAGTCAACTCCAGTGCGTCTACCGGGCAAGCGTCCTCGCACAGCCCGCAGAACATACAGCGCGAAAGGTCGTAGGTGAACGTCGTCAGACGCTTCTTGCGATCTTCGGTGCGCGCCCATCCCACCACAATCAAGTTCTCCGGGCAGGCAATCGAGCACAGATTGCAGGCGATGCACAGCGTCTCGCCCGATTCGGGATGATTGTTCAAGCGCGGCGCGCCGCGATACCGCTCGGCCACCGGCGGCCGCTCCAGCGGATACTGCTCCGTGCAGATGGCGTCGGGACGCTGATAGGAAAACGTCAGCCGCAAGCCCTTGAGCAGGTCAATGAGAAATACCCGCCGCAGAAAATCTTTCCAGTCCATATTTTCAACCCCACTTGGCCGCAAGGAAGGAGGCTCATAACTATTGAGCCGCAGCCGTTGAGCGCCATCCTGCCGGAAACCGCTCATCTTGGAAGGTACAATCCCGCCTTTGCGGGGCCAAAGACTTAAGTCGTCCCACCGCCGCGAGTTGCGAGAAGCTCAGTTACCGCGAATTCCCAAAAAAAGGTGATGCCCCGGGGCAAATTACGATTGGCCCGTTCGGTGCCCGCTCACTTTCCCAGAATAATCTTGGCAATGGTTTGGAGTTGCATGAATGAAGTGCCCTCGTAAATCTTACCGATCTTCGAGTCACGAAGAAACTTTTCCGCAGGATAATCGCGCGTGAAGCCGTAGCCCCCGTATACTTCCACGCACTCCGAGGCCACGCGCTCCGCCACCTGCGAGCAATAATACTTGGCCATGGCGGCCTCTTTCAGAAACGGAAGGCCGGCATCCTTCAGCCGCGCGGCGTTATATGCCATTAACCCTCCTGCCTCCACGTCGGTCGCAAGGCGAGCCAATTGAAACTGGATCGCCTGGAACTCGGCAATGGGTTTGCCGAACTGTTTGCGTTCCTGGGCATACTGGATCGCATTTCCCAGAGCGCCGCGGGCCACCCCCACCATCTGCGCGGCGATTCCGATACGCCCTTCGTTGAGGGTCTCGATGGCCACCTTGTAACCCTTGCCCACGTCGCCCAGAACGTTCTCCTTCGGAACACGGCAATCTTCCAGAATCAGCTCGCACGTAGAAGAGGCGCGGATGCCGAGCTTGTCCTCTTTCTTTCCCAGGGTGAAGCCTGGCGTGCCGCGTTCAACCAGGAACGCCGTGATGCCGCGATAGCCCGCCTCGGGGTTCGCGTTGGCGAACACGATGAACAAGCCCGCTTCGTTGGCGTTGGTAATCCAAAGCTTGCGGCCGTTGAGGACAAAGTCGTCGCCGTCCGCGCGAGCGCGCGTCGCGAGTGCAAAGGCGTCGCTTCCGGAATTCGCTTCCGAGAGCGCGTAGGCCCCGAGCGTATCGTGCACCAGGTGGATCAGGAACTTCTGCTTCTGCGCCTCCGTTCCCCACTTCTTGAAGGCATTGTTCACCAGCGTATTCTGCACGTCAATCACGACGCCCGCAGAAGCGTCAACACGCGAGAATTCCTCGATGGCGAGAATGGCCAGGAAAAAAGAGCCTCCACTTCCTCCGTAGCTCTCGGGGACTTCAATCCCCATAAAACCCTGCGCGAAGAACTTTTCCAGCAAGCCGTGGTTAAACCCGCCCTCGCGGTCCATTTGTTCGACATGAGGAAGAATCTCATTCGTGGCGAAATCGCGAGCCATCGCCTGGAACATGCGTTCTTCCTCGGTCAAAACTGTAAGGGGGCCATTCCCATTATGGTCAGCAAATTCGGTCATCGTAACCTCCCACGGCCAGTCGAGGCAAAGAAAGGAGAATGCTACAGGGTAACCGGCGCGGACACAACCCCCGGCAAAAGGTGCGAGTGCAGCAGGCCTTGACTTGTCGCGCACGGCTCAACTTCTTGCCAATAGCTTTTGCCGCGGCGTGCGTTGTTGGCGTGCCGCTAAACCCGCGACGGGGTACAATAGGGCGAACTACTCGCGGGAGGTACGCATGGCGGAAATGATTATTCGTCCAACAATGAAGTTTGTATACCTCGGATACATACTGGTGATTGTGATTATAGCGGCTTCAGTTGTGGCGTTGATGCGCATCCAAATGCCGGACCAGATTCCACCGGCTTTGCAACCTTGGGTTCCGTGGTTGCCTGTGCTCCTCCTGCTGTGGCCGCTGAAACGCCATCTCCGTAACCGCCTGACCAAGATGACCATTCTCGATGACAAACTGCGCTACGAAAGGGGCCTCACGACCCGCACCACGCGCACCATACTAATCTCGCGAGTGCAGGATGTGACCGTTCACCAACGGATTGGCCAGAGAATTTTCAACGTGGGCGATCTTTCCATCGAGACCGCGGGTGAATCGAGCCGGGAGACGATCTTCAACATCGACCGGCCACAAGAAATTGCCGACCACATCAACGAACACTCCCAGAAGCTACACCCGAAGGACCAACTTACCTGACGGCATCGCAGGGCGGCACGCGTGGGGTTTTGACTTTCAACTGCTCTTCAGGGTTGGGGCTCAGCGGGGTCTTCGACCTCGTGGCGACCGCGCCTCTGGCGCAGAACGAACACATAATGGACAGCCGAGGCCAACGTAAGTGCGGCAGCGAGGCGAATCAAGATCAAGAGCAAATCCGCCGTCATGTATGGAACGCCTGCCCGGCGGCACAGGGCCGCGAACAGGGTCAGGATCTGTGCTACGGTGGAAGCTTTTCCGAGCAGCGAGGGGTGGAAGGGCCGATACCCCGCCACCAGGGAAATCAAGGCCGCGGTCATAAGGATGGCCACATCCCGGCTCAGCACGATAATCGTCAGCCACCAGGGCAGCGCGCCGCGCAATGCCAGGGTGATATAACCGGTAGTCATGAGAATCTTGTCGGCAATCGGATCCAGCGCCACACCCAGCGGGCTCTCCTGCTTCAAAAGGCGAGCAACTGTGCCGTCCAGAACATCGGAGAGGGCCGCCGCCGTGAGCACCGCGAGCGCCGCGCGATAGTGCCGGTCCATGACCAGGATTGCAAACACCGGCACGAACACCAGACGTAGAAGGGTGATTTGATTCGAGGGCGTTAAAATTCGAGTGGTCATCACTTAGCAGATAATATAGAGGCCCACGTTGAGAGCCGTCAATACGATAGCGCCCTAATTTGAGGCGCAGCGCCGACTTCCTGCCGGCACCGGAGCCGCCAAGATGGCGGCGCTGCGTTCGGGCTAAACCCCACCTCGACGTTCTCCGGCCACCTTCACCTTTTTCAGCCTTTGTTGCACCGCCGGGCTTTCAAGCTCGCGCCGGGCGTCGGAGGCAATCCAGCGTGCGGCGCGCGAATCCATGGCGTGGATCTCGCGGCAGGCCGCGAGGGCGGCGCGGTTCAGCCGCGCATTCCGTTTTCCGATTTGCCTCAGCGCCCAGTTCACACCCTTCTTCACCATGTTTCTCTCGTCCGTGGCCGCGCGTTTGATCAGGGGTAGGAACCGCAGAAAGGCATCGTCGCTGGCGGCTTTGTCCGCCACGGCCAGGCCCGCCATTAGCGCAAACGCCGCCCTTTTGACAAATTCTTCCTGGCGCGCGCTCCACTCCACGCATTTCTCGTGAGCAAAGCGGGTGTAGCGAAAAATGCCGATACAGGCGCCGTCGCAGATGGCCCAACTGTCAAAATCCTTCGCCCACTGATTCATTTGGCGCGCGGTCACCTTTTCGGGCTCAGCGATCAACGTGGCCAGGACGCGCGCCTCGAAAACCTCCGAAGCCCATAATTCATGCGCCAGGGCGTGCTGACGGCCGCTCTCTCTCGCCAGCTTCCTCAGGTCGGGGATCGACCACCCGCCGTAAACCTTCTTCGCCACAATCCCAAACCGCGCCATTCCCTCCGCCGCGCGTGGGTTGGGGCGAGAAGCAAGGCGTTCAAGAATCTCGATGCAAGTCATGGCAATACTGTCTACCCCCCGGCCCAGCGACGGACCGCATTTTGTACGCCCTTAATTAAATCCGTGGTACATCAATGCCAAGGTACTCTTGAATCGTCAGTCCGACCTTGGCTTGGAATCGCTGGGAGAGTGATGGGATCGAGCCGCTCGGTTCGTCGACAATGATGCGTTCCACCCGGTGCATGGGAAAAAAAACCGTATTCACGCCGACTGCGGTTTCCTCCTGGTGGTTGACCTGGCGAATAAAGTCGTCAAATGCGTCCAGATCGATCCCGCGCAGAGTGATGCCCTTCGATTCCAGCAGGCAGATCTGCCCCCACATTTTCTCTTTAGGCGAAACGAGGCTGACGATAACAATGCTATTGACTTCCATGCACGGCCCCCAGAACGCTATGGTGGTTGGCACCCCCCATTCTGCGCGAACCTTCTTAAGGGAGAAGTCAGACTACCGGCAGCATAGCGCCCGCCACCCACTAAAGCAATCTTCTCCTGGGCAACGCTACGTCCAGCGGAAAGTTCTTTCAATGGCCGTAGCGCAACTCTCCCGCTTCAATGCGCACAGGCAGATGATTCTGCGCGGGCGGAAGCGGGCACGTTGCGTATGGCGTGAAGGCGCAGGGCGGATTCACCGCCTTGTTGAAATCCAGAATGACTTCGCCATTTTGCGGGAGATTCGCGTAAAGAAACCGCCCAGACGGATACGTTTCCTTGCCTGCGGTTTGGTCCCTGAAAATGAAGAACAGGACATCGCCTTCGGTAACGGGATCGAGCCGGAACTGCTCCCCCTTCAGTGTGAATTCCACGTAGCCCGGGCTGTCTTCCTGGTCGACATCGCCGAGAATGTTCGGAACGGCAATTTTCTTGGGTGGGGTGTAAGGCACAAACTTCGCCGTCACGCGATAGTCCTCGGCGATAGGAAACCAGCGGGTGCCTGCAAACTTTTGGCGCGCTTCGCTGTCCTTGTCCTTCAGGCGGACCCCGAAGCGGCTCCCACGTTGGATGACAAACACCGAGAGATTCCCGATCCGCAGCACGTCAGGCGACCCCGCTGAATCCGCGGTGAGCGTGGCTGTGGCCGCCGGCTTGCCATTGACGGTCACCTCGACGCCGGGGGCAGTGTGAAAAACCGTCTTGCCGCCATGGAATTCAAACGTTCCCACCTTCTCCGGAGCCGAACCCGGACGGAGCACAAAGCTATTTTCCCGCCCTGTGCCCATGGTGTTCTCGCCGTCCTTCAACCAGAAAAGCCCCGACACGGTCAGCCAGCCATCCTCAGCCTTCAGGTTCTCCTCATGTTGCTGTCGCCATTTTTCAATCTGGGCACGGTAGTTCGACTGGTCAATCGGCAATACAGCCAAGGCCAGGATGGCGGTCAGCATTTTCGAGATCAGCATGGCTCCCAGACCTTTCCTGCCATTCCTGTATTCCTACATTCTACAGGGAACAGGATTTCGCCTTCACACCAACTTGTAAAATGCCCGCATGTTCCCCATTCGCGGGTAAAGCGCGTAGCGCTTGATTTCCAGTATCTGCTTCAAATGGCCCAAATCGTGGAACGCCCACTCGGTAATCATTTCCTCCGCCGAAATCTCCCCGACTTGCTGATGCACCCCTATGCGTTTCAATTGTACGGGGCGGAGTTTTCGGAGCCACTTGAGATTGGCCCGCCGCTGCCGTTCAAGGCTCACAAGGCTCCTTCGCGGATCGGTTTTGTTGTATTCGCGCTCGACGGCACGGGCCTCCTGATCAAAGTAGGGCAGAGTGGGCCGTTCCTGCTCGACGATCGCGGCCACCCGCTCGCGCATTCCTACTTCTTCTACATCCGCCAAATGCGCCAACACTTCCTGGACCGACCACTTGTCAGAGGCAGGTCTGATCCCCATTTCCCGCCGCGAGAAGGTGGCAATCTCCCGTTCGAGCTTCGCGGGAGTGGTGGCCAATATCTCCAAAACCAATTTCAGCATGATTGCCTCCTCTCGGGCCGAGCCAACTCATCTTGGGAGTTTGCCTCGCAGGCGGTGGGCGGCCAGAAACTCGCGTTCCAGTTCACGGTCGCCCAGATGTACCTTGAGTGACTCCAATTTCTGGATCAGCGCGTCGAGCGCCATCTGGATGTTTTCAGTATTCGTCAGGCAAATGTCGCGCCAGACGGAGTAGGGGCTGTCGGCCAGTCGCGTCACATCGCGAAAACCAGAGGCCGCCACTTCCAGAGGCAGGTCCCCGGCCGTATGCTTCTCCTCAATCAGGCTGGCCAGACCCGAGGAAACCAACTGGGGAAGATGGGAGAGGTAAGCGACGGCCCGGTCGTGCGTCACCGGATCGCTCGTGAGTGGGCGCGCGCCCACAGCCTCGACGAGCGCGCGAAACGCCTGCACCCGGGGATCGTCGAGATGCTGCGGCTCGATCGGAGTGAGAACGTAGCGGGTGTTTTCGAAAAGCCGCGCGTCAGCGTTCTCGAGGCCCGAGCGCTCCTTGCCCGCCATCGGGTGTCCCCCCAAAAAGAGCGGTTGCTGAGCATAAAACTCTGCCGCCCGCTCGCAGATCCGCCGCTTAGTGCTGCCGACGTCGGTGATGAGTGCCTGCGGCGACAAGTGTGGTTCGAGGCGGGGAAGGTGGTCGAGGATC
>CAZCVY010000078.1:0-28997 GCA_964501985.1 uncultured Acidobacteriota bacterium
GACTTAAACTATGCCCAAAAAGTCCTTGACCTCTAAAACTCAGATGTCTCACCCTTCATACTTCATACTTCATACTTCATACTTCGACCTTCTTCTCCGTCCGCCGTCCCGCAAAATTCGCGTTTGCTTTGTTCGACATGAATTCACTATCATTGTCGAAGAGCGAAGCGCGACGGAATTTCTACGGAGGGGTAGAGGCCACTTGAACGGAAAACACAATAAGATTTGGTTGCTGGCGGCAATGCTGACGGTGGTGTCGAGCGGGGGAATTCCCTTGGTCATGATGCGGGGGGAGCCAGCCGCGCAAGAGGCAACGCTTTCCGAGGCGGCGCGCAATAAAATCGTGACCTACATCCATGAACGCTTTGCCGTGCCTGACAATGTAAAGGTTACCCTGAGCGAGCCGGTGACATCCCCCGCCGCCCCGGACTTCGATGCGCTTACGGCTACGGTCGACGACGGGAAGAACAAGCGCAACCAACCGTTGTTGGTCTCCAAGGACATGCGCTTCCTGATCCTGGTGCCGGGGAGCATCATTGACCTTTCGAGCGATTCTCCCGCGGAGATGGAGCAGCGTATCCGGGAGGTTTTCAAGTCCCCCGCCAACATCAAGCTGGCGGTGGGAGGGTTCAAACCCTCGGCCGCGCCGGACTTCAAAGTCGGGAATCTCAATGTCGACGACGGCAAGACCAAGCAGGACCGCCCGTTGCTGCTCACGCGGGATGGCAAGCACCTGATCGTGGGCGAGATGTTCAATTTAGCCATCGATCCCCGGCAGCATGCGCTGCACTCCATTACGCTGCAGGATGAACCCACCCAGGGACCGGCTGACGCTCCGGTGACCATTGTGGAATTCGCCGACCTCGAGTGCCCCACCTGCGCCCGCATGCAGGATTTTATCGAGACCACGCTGCTCCCGCGCTACGGCAATAAGCTGCGCGTGGTTTTTAAGGAGTTTCCGCTCCCGATGCACGATTGGTCTACAACCGCGGCGATTGCCTGCCAGTGCGCGTATGAAATCAATCCCCCCGCTTACGTACCCATGCGCACTGCCATCTTCCGCAACCAGCAACTGATCAACATCACCAACGTCCGGGATACGGTGTTGAATTATGGCGAGCAGGCGGGAGTGGATCGCGTGAAACTGGCCGGCTGCCTGGACGCCAAATCCTCGCTGCCGCGGATTCAGCGCGACGTGAAAGAAGCCAAAGCCATCGATGTGACAGCCACCCCAACGCTGTTCATCAACGGCAGAATGATGGTCGGACTGCCCTCCGAGGATGCCTACTTTCAAATCA
Organism: uncultured Acidobacteriota bacterium; assembly: GCA_964501985.1. Classification (GTDB taxonomy): domain Bacteria; phylum Acidobacteriota; class Terriglobia; order UBA7540; family UBA7540; genus Bog-366. Next base: position 1,299 of record CAZCVY010000078.1, read on the forward strand.
TCGACGGAATGCTGCACGGCGGGAAGTAACGATTTGCCCTGCCTCATTCTCGAGGGGAAACCAGTCCAAGGCGATCTGCAAGTTCTCCTGCTAATTAGCCAGGTAGCCAGCCTTGAGGCGCTTCCGCAAGGTTTGCTTTCCCATGCTCTTGGCCGAGGAGATGACAGCCTTGGAACCACGGAGGTTGCGGAGGCTACGCGGCCGTCCACAGCCGAGTCCTCGTCGGGCAACGTGGCGGTGAGGGGTTTGCTCATAGAAGATGGCGATTCGAGATTCTTTCTGCGTGAGTCTACACACGCTGCTGATGGATATCAACTGGGATCTCTTTGCGTCTTTACGACAGGCGATGGGGCAGGCTGCGTCGTCACGGACCTGTAAACAGGTGTGCGACGCCCAAGCGAAAGCGGCGATCCTCTGCACGTAGCGCGGGCGTCCCGCCCGCTGGGAAGCTGTGAATTAATTGATCTTTTCGATTTTCGCCCGCGTACTTTCAACGACTTGCGCGCGGAAAAACGCGGTTTTTTCAATTAATTCACAGCTTCTGGGGCGTGGGCATCCTGCCCGCATTGAATTGCTGCATTCTCCCGGTAAGGCAAGTGGCACAAGCAGGAGTGCCTGTGCCACCTTGAGGCGGAGCGCCGGCCTCCAGCCGGCACCGGAGCCGCCAAGATGGCGGCGTTACCTTGCAACTCATCCTAGCCTTGCCGCAATTGCCGCATCTCTTCTATAATAAAAAAGTTTTGGCCAGGCCGCAGGAGCAATCATGTTTTCATTCATGAAGAAGAGAGATCTGATCAAGAAATACCTGCTGATTTTCTTTCTGGGCATCGTGTCCCTCAGCATGGTGGTGGTGATGGCGCCGCTCCCAAGCGGTGACACGAGCACGCCTCAGGGCAACGTGCTGGCGTCGATTAACGGGAACACGATTACCAGCGCGAATCTCGACCAAGCCATCCGCGACCGGTTCAAGAACTCGCCCATGGGCTTTGACAATCGGATGATCCCGATGGTGGCGCCCAGCGTTCTTGACCAGATGGTGATCGGACAGATTCTGGTGCAGCAGGCCGGGAAGATGGGAATCGAGGTGTCGGACCAGGAGTTGTTGCGGACCTTCCAGACCATCCCCTGGTTGTATCCGGACGGGAATTTTGTGGGCGCCGACCGCGCTGCGGACTTGGTGGCGCAAAACACCGGCAAGTCCCTGGTGCAGTTTGAAAGCATGCTGCGCGATAGTCTCCTGGAAGAGAAAATCCGCAACATTGTCACCGACGGCGTGCAAGTGTCGCCTGCGGAAGTCCAGTCCCAGTTCCGCCAAAAGAACACCAAGGCCAAGATCGACTATGTGCTCTTTGACCCGAGCCAATTCCTCAAGGATGTTCAGGTGACCCCGGACGCCTTGGAGGCCTTCTTCAAGAAGGACCCCACCCACTACAAGCTGCCCGAGCAACGCCAGATGAAATACATCGTGATCGATCCTGACCAGGTGCGGGCGCAGGTGAAAGTGGACGAGGCGCAGATGCGCGAGTACTATTCCCAGCACCTTTCCGATTACCGCGTGCCCGACCGGGTCAAGGTCGCGCACATTCTTTTCAAGACAACGGGCAAGAGTCCGGCGGAGGTTGCGACCATTGAGAAGACCGCGGCGGATGTGCTGAACCAGATTCGCGCGGGCGGCAGTTTCGGTGACCTCGCCAAGAAATACTCCGAGGATAGCACCGCTCAGGCGGGCGGCGAACTCGGGTGGCTCGTGCACGGCCAGACCGTACCGGAGTTTGACTCGATGGCATTCTCCCTGAAGCCGGGTGATGTGAGCGGCCTGGTCAAAACCACGTACGGCTTTCATATCCTCAAGATCGAGGACAAGCAGGTTGCGCATTTGCAGACCTTTGACGAGGTCAAGAACTCCATTCACGATGAGTTGGAAAAGCAGGGGGTTGCCGACGCCCAGCAAAAAATAGCCCTCAACCTGGAAATGCAGCTTAAAGCGAATCCCCAGCAGTTCGACGACATTGTGCGCAAGGTTGGACTGGAGACAAAGACTTCTCCCCTGTTCAAGTACAATCAGCCGGTCCCTGACCTGGGCAAAACCGACTCCTTCGAGAACCTGGCGTTCCAGCTCCGCTTGAACGAGGTGGGCGAGCCCATTTCTGTTCCCCAGGGAGAAGCGATTATTCAGGTGGTCCAAATTGTTCCCGAGCACGTCCCCGCGCTCGATGAAGTGCGGGCGCAAGTGGAAGAAGATTATCGCCACGCCCAGTCCGTGATTTTGGCTCAGGACAAAGCCAAGAAGCTCGCCGAGTTGGCGAAGACCGGGGACTTTGACAAGGCGGCAAAGTCGCTGGGTCTCACTCCCAAAGAGAGCAACGATTTCAGTCAAAGCGAATACGTAGAAGGCGTGGGCAGCGGCTCGCAATTGAGCTCCGCCTTCACCCTGAACCCTGGACAAGTGAGCGACGTGATCGCCGCCGGCAGCAACCAGGTGCTGTTCACGGTGATCTCGCACACGCCCGCCAATGAAGCCGATTTTGCCGCGCAGCGCGACCAACTCACCGAGGAGTTGCTCGACCAGAAACGCGACCTGCAATTTGAGATTTACCGCCAGAACCTGAAGGAACAGCTCGTCCGCTCGGGCAAGTTGAAGCTCAATGATGACGGAATGAAGAAGTTCGTGGCCTCCTACGAGGCGCAATAGGCCGGCCTCCGTGCGCAGCTTTAGAGTGCGGTAGCTTGCTGCCTCTTTTCCCCAACCAGCATGCTGGCGCGAATCGTGTGCGCAGTCGAGATCCCCGCGAGCAAGCTCGCGGGAAGGAAAGCGGCAGCAAGCTGCCGCACTCTAAAGCTGCGCCCCGTACGCCAGTGGCGGGCTGGTTTCCGCCACAGAGGGAAAAATTCACCGCGTGGTCCCGTTGACTGACCAACAGAGTGCCGCCCACCGCGGACCAACCCCCGAAAGGTCTATTGAACCTGTCTGCGCGGTAATCCCCGCCGGACATTTCCTGATGGGCTGCGAGCAGGGCCGCGATGAAGAACGCCCCGCGCACCGAGTTTGGGTGGATACCTTCGCCCTCGCGATCTACCAGGTGCGCAACCGGGACTTCGCTGTTTTCATGCAAGCCACTGGGCATCCGGCGCCGCCGAATTGGAGGCAGCCGGGCTTCGACGATCCAGAATATCCGGTGGTCTCCGTGAGTTGGTTCGAAGCGCAGAAGTACTGCGAGTGGCTCGCTGGCATGACCGGGGACACTTATCGCCTGCCTACCGAAGCGGAATGGGAACGCGCCGCCCGCGGTGGGGTAGAGGACGCACTTTATCCCCGGGGCGACGACCCGCCGCACGCGCGCGCCGAATATCAAGAGCGCTGGGGCGGGGAAGTGAAAGGGCCACTGGCCGTCGGCCGTGCCGCGCCGAATCCCTACGGTCTTTACGATCTCTGTGAAAATGTGCATGAGTGGTGCGCGGATTGGTACCAGGCTGATTACTACGCCCAATCGGCGGAGCGTAATCCGGCGGGACCACCGGCGGGGGAGCGGCGCGCCTCGCGGGGGGGTTCTTGGCGCCACCATGTTAAGGTGAGCCGCGTGGCCGCCCGCTCCAGCATTCCCCCGGCGTTTCAGTATGCGGACTATGGGTTTCGAGTGGCGAGGGAAGTCTAGTAGGTGGACCAAGGAAGCTTTCAGCTATCAGCCGTCAGCTAGGACATCAGCCGGAAGCTGAGAGCTGAATGCTGATAGCTGACAGCTTGAAGGAGGGAGGTGTGATGTTGCGACGTGATTTCCTGGCTCGGCTCACCGCGGCCGGCGCGGCTGCGGGACTCGGTGGCGGCGGGAACGCATCTGCCTACACCACCAAGAAGCGCCGTGCGCCCAGCCCGCCTCCCAAACAGGATCGAATTGCCATTTCCACTTGGAGCCTTCGCAATTACTTCCGCGCGACCCGCGAAGCGGATTTCAACCTGCCAGGCCCGATGCTGGCGTTGCTCGATTTCCCCGAGATGATCGCGGACAAGTACAGCGTGCATCACTTGGAAGTTTGCGCGACGCACTTTCCCTCCACCGAGACCGCCTATTTGCACGAGCTGAAATACTCGCTTACGCACGCGCGTTCGACCATCGTGAATCTGGTCGTCGACATCCCGGAGTGCGGCCGCGAAGGGATGTTCTCCGACCCAGACCACGAAACGCGTGCGGGGGCCGTCGACGCCGTCAAGTCTTGGGTGGACATCGCCCACACGCTCGGGGTCAAGTCGGTGCGAGTCAGTCCCGGCAAGGTGGACCCCGAGAACTTGGCGCCGTCCGCCGAATCCTACAAAGCGGTTGCCATTTACGCGCAGACCAAGGGCGTCCACGTGAATGTGGAGAACATGAGGGACTTCGGCAGCGAGCGTCCGGAAGATTTGGTGAAGCTGCTCAGGCTGGTCGGTGAAGCGCGCGTCGCCGCATTGCCGGACTTCGGCAGCTTTCCCGATGAACCCACACGCGAGAAGGGCTTGAAGCTGCTTTTCGGTTACACGCAAATTTTGTGCCACGCCAAGGGGCTGGAGTTCGACGCAAACGGGGCGGAGACAGCGTACGACTTCCCTCACGCCATGGAGATCGCCAGACAGGCGAACTTCCGGGGAGTCTACTCGATTGAGTTCGAGGGTTCCGGCGATCCCTACCTCGGCATCCAGAAAACCTTGGATGAAATTCTTAAGTATTTGTGAGTTAGGTGCTAGCGGTCTTCTCCTGGGAAGGGACCCTGAAACTCGGAGCAACACGGTTTCTGCACAGGCTTGAACTCCATTAACTCCACGCGCGTGAAGTCCGGATCGTAAAGGTTAAGCTGCCACTTGCCGTCTTTTCCCATTTGCGCGTGCTCGCCGCCATGCGCCGTCCATCCATGGGATTCGAGCATGGCCTGTGCTTCTTTCATATTCACGACACCCAGGGAAATGTGGTTCATCACGCCAATCGTGTGACGGTCGGGGTTAGCATCGACATCGAGCATGTATTCCAGCCAATCGGTGCCGTCGGGCACTTGCATCGCGCACCAATCGGTACGGCCAGGTTGCATCCCGCCAAACCAATAGACATGGAACCCCAGGATGTCCTTATAGAATGCGTCTTCCGCACCGCGATCGCGAACAATGAATCCGGCATGAATCAGGCGGCGCGAAACGGCTTCGGCATTGGGTGGCGCTGGGGAGACACCTTTCGCGCGCTCGATAAACTCGATGGGATGGCCTTCCGGATCCTTCACTCGAAAGCTGCGGCTTCCATCCGGCGAGCTTTGAACGGTCTCCGGCACCGTCACTCCCTTTTTCGCCAGATAGTGTTGCATTGCTGCGACGTTGTCCGTCGCAAACGCGATGTGGTCCATTCGGTCGATGGCTTGAGGGTCGGGAGCCGCACTGTATCCCACCCACTGCTTTCCCACCGTGTACTGAACTGTCTCTCCCGGCTCTACCGGGTTCGCGGCAGCAAGACCCAACACATCCTTATAAAGGTGGGCGACTCCTTCCGGCGCCGTTATGTAAAAGGCCACGTGATCGATGCCGGTAATCTTCGGGCGGTCGGGCGGGTTCGGCCCAGCGAGTGCGACGTTCGCGATTCCGAGCAAAGCTAATATGAGTGCGCTTCTCATTGAGTTGTTACCTCCGCAGACGGCAGCGAGATGCTTGCAGGTGGCCGCTCTCGCCTCCTAACTGACCCGGCATTCTACCCCTGTTGGCGGGGGATGTCATCAAACGTAGCGAGCGAACGTAGCGCGGGCGTCCCGCCCGCTGTGGCGTGGGCATCCTGCCCGCGCAGTCGTGGCGGGAGCGGGACGCTCCCGCGACAGCGGGCGGGACGCCCGCGCTACGTTCCCGGTTCGGTGCACAGGCGCCGCGACATTCCGAACAACACGAACGCCCCGATTTGTCGTATGCTATTTCCCTTCGGGGCTGATGCACTCAATTTGCTTTCTATGAGGGATTCTTTCAGGGGAACTGCCATCTATGCTGGAGATCATCCGGTCGGGAAAAGTCTATGACGTTTGCGTAATCGGGTCGGGAGCCGCGGGCGGGGCTGCCGCGAAAGTGTTGACGGAGGGTGGGCTGAACGTGGTGATGCTGGAAGCGGGGCCCATGTTGCATCCCGAGACGGATTACAAGGAGCACGTATGGCCCTACGAGTTGCCGCATCGCGGCGCGGGAATTGGCGGCGCAGGGTTTAACGAATTCGCCTCCGACGAGTTCATGGCCCCCAACGGTTTCTGGGACATCAGCGGCGAGCCGTACACGAAGGCGCCGGGCTCTCAGTTCATGTGGTTCCGCTCGCGCATTGTCGGCGGGCGCACGAACCATTGGGGCCGCATCGCCCTGCGCTTTGCCGAGGTGGACTTCCGCTCGCACTCCCACGACGGTCTCGGCGACGATTGGCCGCTCACTTACCAGGAACTCTCGCCCTACTACGACAAAGTCGAGCGGTACATTGGCGTTTTCGGCTCCAGAGAGAACATCCCCAGCGCACCCGATGGGATTTTCCTGCCGCCGCCCAAGCCTCGCTGCTCGGACCTTCTGGTCAAGCGGGGATGCGACAAGCTGGGCATTCTCTGCGTTCCATCGCGCTTTGCCATCTTGACCGAGTCGGTGAACGGCCGCGCGCCGTGCCACTATTGCGCCCAATGCGGACGCGGCTGCAAGACGGCGTCGAATTTCAGCTCCAGCCAGGTCCTGATTCCTCCGGCGATGGCGACGGGGCGGCTGACGCTGGTGACCGGCGCCATGGCGCGGGAAATCCTGGTGAGTGATGAGGGCAAGGCGCAGGGCGTCTCTTACGTCGACAAGGCCACGCGCCGGGAGCAACAAGTGCGCGCTAAAGCCGTCGTGGTGGCGGGCAGTTCGTGCGAATCCGCGCGCTTGCTGCTGAACTCCCGCTCGTCGCGATTTCCCCAGGGCCTCGCCAATTCTTCCGGCGTGGTCGGGCGCAACCTGATGGACTCCGTCGGCAGCGACGGCTACGGGTTCGTTCCGGCGCTGCAAAAGATGCCACCGCACAATCACGATGGTACGGGCGGAATGCACCTTTACATTCCGTGGTGGAAATTCGATCGCAAGAACGAGTTTCTGCGCGGATATCACGTCGAGTTCGGCGGCGGGCGCGACATGCCTCAAGCCGGGGAGTTCCATGGCGTTTGCCAGGAACACCAAGGTTACGGGCTGGATTTGAAGCGGCGATGCAAGGAGAGCTATGGCGCGTACCTTGGCCTCGCCGGCCGTGGCGAGATGATTCCCAACAAGAATTCTTACTGCGAAATTGATCCCGATGTCGTGGATGAATGGGGAATCCCCGTGCTGCGCTTTCATTTCCAGTGGGGCGAAAACGAAATCAAAATGGCGCGCGATATGCAGGAAACATTCCGCGCCGTCATCGAGGCGGTCGGCGGGACTTACTTGGCGAAAACGGAAACCACGGGGGATTTTCCCTACGGCCTTCCCCCGGGCGGCGCGATCATCCACGAGACCGGGACGGTGCGCATGGGGAACGATCCCAAGACCTCGGCACTGAACTCGTACTGTCAGGCCCACGAAGTGAAAAACCTCTTCGTGACCGACGGCGCGTGCTTCGTGACTAATCCCGACAAGAACCCGACCCTCTCGATTCTGGCGCTGTCCTGGCGGGCGTCGGAACATTTGCTGGACGAGGCGAAGAAGGGGAATATCTGAAAAAGAGGTTATCAGTCGTCAGTTCTCAGTTGTCAGTAAAAGAAAAAACCGGGCGACTGCGGCTTTGCTGAGAACTGACAACTGACAACTGACAACCGACAACCATCCGAGGAGAAACTGTATGCCTACCAACATATCCCGCCGTGATGTTTTGAAAAACCTCGCAGTGGGAGTTTCCGCAGGGTCGGTTCTGCGAATGATTCCGTTGCAAGCGGCGGAGCACGCCCACCGCATGGTTCGGGAGGATCGCAGCCAATCGGCGGGCGGCGCTTACACTCCGAAGTTCTTCCCCGCGCACTCCTATGAGACTCTGCGGTCAATCTGCCAGACAATCATTCCTCCTGACGATAAAGCCGGAGGCGCTCTGGAAGCGGGCGCGCCGGAGTTCATCGATCTGCTCACCAGCGAGAATCATGATTACCAATTGACTCTCGGCGGCGGCATCGCCTGGCTCGACTCCACTTGCAGCGACCGTTACGGAACGGTGTACCTCGAATGCAGCGCGGGGCAAAGGAAGGCGATTCTCGACCAGATCGCCTATCGTGAGAACGCGCAGAAGGACCCAGCGCTCGGGCCCGGCGTCGCGTTTTTCTCCCTCCTGCGCGACCTCACCACGGATGGATTCTTCACCAGTAAAATCGGCATCGAGTACCTGGAGTATATCGGCAACACTTACCTGGCGGAGTTTCCCGGCTGCCCGCCGCTGCCGGAAAGCTGACCCGGCATGCATCCGAAGTTCGAGATTTTTTGTGTTTCTGCCGGGGTTTTGTGAGAACGGTGGGTCGTATTTTTACCTTTTATCCTTTACCCTTTACACTTTAGAATTCCACTCATGCTCAGAACCCGCAGCATCCTATCTTTGGCTTTCTTGCTCGCCTGCTCCGGGGGACTGTTGGCACAGGATAAATCCGCGACGACGGGGGATGTGCACATCTCTGCGTCACCGTCCGGCCCATCGAAAACACAGTTACCGCCGCACAAGTTCTGGGACAAGGAGAACATTTATCTCTTCTGCGGTGTCGGCGGCGCACGCATGCTGGATTATGCTTCCACCCGGCACTTGCGCGATAATGGGGATTACGAGTGGCTGCTTTCCAATTCCATTGTCGATAACCGCCCGCTCTTTGTGGGAATCGAACTCGCGGGCACCGCGGTGTCCATCGGCGTTTCTTATGCCTTCCACCGCACCGGCCACCATACCTTGGAGCGCTGGGTCTCCATCGCGCATATTGGAGTGGGTGTGGGTGGGTCGATTCGTAACTACCTCTTGAAGCCAGTGCCCTCTGCCGAGCAAGCGATGATACCGGGGATAACGATCCAACCCGTGCGCTAGACGCGGCACACAGTACCTCAAGGGCGCCCCTTCGGGAATCAGGGATCAAAAGCGTGAATGAACTTCTCCGCCGAACGTAATGTCCCTCTTCCTCAAATGCCTGCCGAAAAACCCCACACCTTAAAATTTATAATATTTCTTTTGACAAAAGTGTCAATGTATTCGACGCTGCGTACGTTTGACATGTGATTAACCATGTTGTTCGATGAGTCTGCAATTCGCGCTCTGATTTTCCCCTACGGCGACTGCCCGAATGTCCGGGAAGACAGCGACGCGTACCGCAGGGCCGACGATCATCCGTCGTTCGAATTTGCGACCATTATGTCGGATTTACCCCTCGATTATGTGAGCCGATCTCTCGAAATAAAAAGATGTCAAAAATTAAGGTCGGTCCGAATAAGTAATAGAAAGCAAAGGGCAAAATAACCGACAGAATGTCGTATCCGAATGAATTGATGAAAACAAACGCCTTATCTTAATTTCCGGATTAGTTATTGAAAACAAGCAAGATAATCTCGGTTTTGATCTCCGATGTCGCCCCGACTTTGCCCCATTCCCCCCCTATCCGAATAACCAATAGAAAACAAGCCAGTTGTGGGTGACTCGTCCCATCCATCCAAATGAGTTATTGAAACGGAAGGGTTTAATGGCTGGCCCTAGTTGAAGGGAGCGGGGTCCAAATTATCAAGAAATACCCATCAAGTTATCTCTCAATCTGCCGAAAAAGTGTAGGAAGGTTTCATGCGTCTCTTCGGGGCTTTACCATGAGTTATCCCATGGCCACTAGGTAGTCGTTTCTGGGATGAGACCTGAGGTTCGACGTGAGACGCCTCTGAGCCCGCAATGGCGCCGGGGCGATTCGACTCAAAATATCTCCGGCGACTAAGGATCGGAGAAGCAGGGAAGCTCAACTGCCGCGATGAACGAACGGTCTACGCCCAGGCTCTTTATCGTTCTCTCCTACCTCCTTCTTTTTGTGGGATTGCGACAGGTGCGGGAGCAGCCAATACCCCCACCAACCCTCGCGCCCTCCCTCGCGATCCCAACCCGGGTCATCGACATTCATAACCTCTCAGAGAAGGAGGCCGAGCGGGCGTACCCGGTGCGAATCCGAGGTGTGATCACGTTCCATGGCGGGTCCACATCTCGTCCGGGCAATACGGTGCTCTTTGTTCAAGATGCTACGGGAGGGATCTACATTGAAACGCCGTCATGGAATCTTGGCCTTTCAGCCCGTGATTTTGTAGAGGTTAAGGGTGTTACCGGCCATGGGTGGTTTTCGAACCAGATTGAAAAGCCCGCGATCCAGATCCTCGGTCGGGCCCCGCTGCCCGCTCCACTTCGTCCCCGCAATGAGGAAATAGCTTTGGGGCAGCAAGACAGTCAGTGGGTTGAAGTCTCGGGCATCGTTCACTCCGCGCAAATTCAAGAACCTTCCCAGGAACTCATCCTTTCACTCGCCGTGGGACTGGGGCGCGTCCGGGTTGTTGTGCAGAATCATGGCGCACTCGCCCCGGCTAAACTGCTTGACTCTGAAATCCAGATCCAAGGCGTTTGCGGCGGCGTCTTCAATGCGAAACAACAGATGATTGGAGTTGTGGTCTACGTCCAAGACTTAAGTTCCTTGCGCATCCTCGAGCGAGGGAAGCTGACATCAGAATCTCCCCCCATGGATTCGATTCGCGACCTCGCGAGGCTAAGTGTGCGCACCACCTCCGGCCACCGGGTGAAGGTCCGCGGAATCGTGACCTTGCAGAAGGCGTTCAGCACGCTCTTCATCAAGGATGCGACGGATAGCCTTAAGGTGGAAACCTCTCAGGCGACTTCAGTCCAGCCGGGTGACACGGTGGAAGTTTGGGGATTCCCGGCACTCGATGAGGGCTCCAGAAAGCTCGTGGACGCGGAGTTCCGCAAGCTCTCCAGCGGCCCCCCGCCTGCGCCGGTTGACATCTCATTGGAAGAGGCTCTGCAAGGTAATTTCGACAGCTCGCTGGTCCGACTCGAAGGCCGGGTATTCCGGGCGATAACCATCGGCAATTCTCCCCCCTCGCTGTTGGTCGTGTCGGGCCCGGTGGCTTTTCGCGCTCAGGTTTTGGGCGAAGGGGCAAGGGCGGAGCTCGCTCGCTTGCAAGTGGGCAGCCGCGTGCGGATCACCGGGATATGTGAAGCGCTGGCGCAGGAAAACGGGGCCCCTCCGGCGTTTCGCCTGCTGGTCCGCTCGCCCCGCGACGTGGAGGTGGTGGAATCAACCCCATGGTGGAATCTTGAGCGGGCCCGCAGGGTACTGGGATTAATGGGTGTCATGATGCTTGCCGCTGCCGCGTGGGTGGTTCTCCTGCGAAGGCAGGTGCGGTCAAAGACTGCGGAGATTCGCGAATGGCTGCGGCGCGAAGCGAGGCTCAAGGATCGATACCGCGACCTGCTGGAAAACGCCATCGACATGGTTTATACGAGCGACCTCGATGGGAACTTCACCTCGGTGAACAACACGCTGGTCAAGGCCCTGGGATACACGCGGACTGAACTGTCGCGCATGAATATCGTCCAGATTGTTACTCCTGAGTACCATGACGTGGTCCGGCAGGTATTGGAGAGAACTAAGGGAGGTGAAACATCGGGAGATGCGGAACTTGAAGTTATCACCAAATATGGGGCTCGGGTGGCCGTGGAGGTTCGCGGCCGCCTGTTGTATGAGGACGGGAAGGTGGTGGGAGTCCAGGGCATTGCCCGAAATGTGACAGAGCGGAAGCGTGTGGAGCAGCAAGTCGTCTTGCAGGCTGCGGCGCTGAAGGCTGCTGCCGTCGGGATTGTGATTGCGGACCGCAACGGCAACGTTCTTTGGGTCAATCCAGCCTTCACGGCCTTGTCGGGCTACACCTGGGAGGAGGTTGTCGGCACGAATCCTCTTTTGCTCTCATCCGACGTGCACGATTCGGAGCTCTACCGCGACATGTGGAACACCGTCCAGTCAGGGCAGGTGTGGCGAGGCGATATACTGACCCGAAGAAAGGACGGGGCCCTCTACAACGAGGAATTGACGATAACGCCGGTATACGTCAAGCCCGGTGAGATTACTCACTTCGTGGCCATCGGGCAGGACATCTCCGCCCGCAAGCAGGTGGAGGAAACTCGCGCGCAGTTGGCCGCCATCGTCGAATCTTCCAATGATGCTATTGAGGGTATCACGCCCGGGGGAATCATCATCAGTTGGAACCGAGCCGCGGAGAGTCTATACGGATATCGCCCTGAGGAGATCCTAGGAAAGCATATATCCATTCTGGCTCCGCCCGATCTTTGCGATGAAGTGTCCCGCATGGTCGCGCAGGTCGGCCACGGCGAGCGGATTGCTAATCTCGAGACGGTCCGGAGGAGTAAGGACGGGCGGCGCATCACTGTGTCTCTGAGCATCGCTCCCATCAGGAACGGCCGTGGGGAGGTGGTGGGAAGCTCCGCGATCGCCCGCGATATTACCGACCGCCTGAAGGCGGAGGAGGCGCTCCGTCAAAGTGAAGCGAAATACCGCTCCATCGTTATGAATATTCCCGACGTTGTCTGGACAATTGATAGCCGTGGCCGTTTCGTCTTTATCAGCCCCAATATTGAAAAGTTGGGAGGCTTTACCGCGGACGAGGTCGGCCAGGGAGGCTTGGATATTTTCTTTGCCACAGCGCATCCCGATGACCTTCCCACGATTCAGAAGGCCTTGACCAGGGCTTTTCGGGACCAGGAATCTTGCGACGTGGAGTACCGGGGGAGACGTAAGGACGGCGGCTGGGTTTGGGTTCGGGCACGGACCGTCGGCGTTTATGAAAAGGATGGCGTTCAATACCTGCAAGGACTCCTTTCCGATATCACCGAACGTAAGTGTGCGGAGGAAGAGCTTGCCCTCCTAAAGCATTCGATCGACGTCTGTAAGGATGGCGCCTATTGGACAGACGCTGACAATCGACTCTTTTACGTCAATGATGCCGGGTGCAAAGCCTTGGGCTATGGGCGCGAGGAATTAATCGGAAAGACCATTGGGGAGGTAATACCTAACGCTTCTCCCGAGATTCTGAAACGATTGTGGGGGTGCCTTCGCAGCCAGGGCTTTTTCTCGATGGAAGCAGTACACCGGCGCAAGGACGGGAGCGAGTTTCCCGTCGACCTAGTCATCACCTATGTGCAGTTCGGCGGCAAGCAGTTCGCTTGTGGCTTTGCCCGCGACATCACCGAGCGCAAACAAGCGGAGCAGACTCTAGCTCTCGCCGAGGAGAAATACCGTTCGCTCGTTCTGAACATCCCTGACGTCGCCTGGACGGCCGACGCCACGGGCCGCCTCACTTATGTCAGCCCCAACATCGAGAAGCTCACCGGATTCAGCGCCGCCGAAATCATAGAGGATGGTGTTCGCCTCCTCCGTGGCGAGGATAATCCCGACACCCGCAGGGCGCGAGCCTCTCTGGAAGCTCTATTCAGCCATGGCGAGGCATACGACTTGGAGTGCCGTGTCCAGCGCAAGAGTGGTGAGTGGATTTGGGTCCACGACCGCGCGGTAGCGTCCTATGAAAGGGACGGGGTGCGTTACGCCGACGGCCTTCTCTCCGACATCACCGCGCGTAAACAGGCGGAACTTGCCTTGCGCCAGAGCGAGCAGTTTAATCGCGAGGTGATCGCCAGCGCCCAGGAAGGGGTTGTGGTCTATGACTGCGAATTCCGCTATCAGGCCTGGAATCGCTTCATGGAAGAACTGACGGGCGTGCCGGCGTCCAGAGCTTTGGGCCAACGGGGATTTGACCTTTTCCCACACTTGCGCGAGCACAAGGTGGACGACATGATCCGTCGCGCGCTGGCGGGAGAAGTCGTCCACGCCCCCGACATGCCGTTCCACGTGCCTTCCACCCACCTGTCCGGCTGGGTCTCCAGCGTCTACGGCCCCCACTTTGGCGCCAACGGAGAGATCGTCGGGGTCATCGGCATCATCAGCGATATCACCGTTCGCAAACAGGCGGAAAGCGCCCTCCATGCTAGCGAGGAGCGCTTCCGTAGCCTCTTTGAGAATGCGACTGTCGGCATTTACCGCACCAGCCCCACGGGGGAGATCCTTGTGGCGAACCCCGCCCTCGTGACTATGTTGGGGTATCAGAATCTGGACGAATTGGCGAAACGCAACCTGGAAGAGCAGGGTTTTGAGCCCACCTATCCCCGGCAACTCTTCCATGAACGGATGGCGTGTGACGGAGAGGTGAAAGGCTTGGAATCGGTCTGGACGCGGCTGGATGGTTCAGTAATTTTCGTGCGGGAAAGCGCTCGAGCCATCCGCGGGGAGAGCGATCAGATCCTGTACTACGACGGAATCGTGGAAGATGTGACCGAACGCAAACTCGCGGAGGAAAGATTGCAGGAAAGCGAAGAGCGTTTCCGCCAAATGGCGGAGAACGTGGAAGAGGTCCTTCTCCTGTTCGATCCGCAGGTGAACAAGGTCTTCTACGTCAATCCCGCGTATGCGAAAGTTTGGGGCCGGAGCTGCGAGAGTTTGTACGCGAGCCCCCATTCGTTCCTGGACGGGATCCACCCGGATGATCGCCCACCCATCGCGGCCGTCTCGGAGCTTTCCAACCGCGGCCGCGGAGAATGGGAGTACCGCATCATCCGGCCCGATGGAGCCGTGCGGTGGGTGTGGGACCGCGCCTTCCCCATTCGCGACTCGGCGGGGAAAGTGATTCGCATCGCCGAGCTTGTGCAGGACATTACGGAACGAAAGCAGGTTGAAGTTGCCACGCGTAAAGCCATGGAGGCAGCCGAGGAGGCCAACCGCGCCAAATCGGAGTTTCTCGCCAACATGAGCCATGAGCTCCGGACTCCTATGAACGCAGTCATCGGCATGACCGAGCTCGCCCTCGCTACCGAACTGAATGTCGAGCAGCGCGGCTACTTGGAGATGGTCGAGTCCTCGGCTGACTCCCTTCTCGGCTTGATCAACTCCATTTTGGACTTCTCCAAAATCGAAGCGGGGAGATTCGAATTGGAAACCACCCCGTTTATCCTGGAGGATGTGGTGGATGAAGCCCTTCGTCCGCTGTCAATCCAGGCATTTCACAAGGGCCTGGAGATGGCCTGTGGAATAGATCCTGCTATTCCCTCACCGCTGGTGGGCGATCCGGTGCGGTTGAAGCAGATCCTCGTGAATCTGGTCGAAAACGCCGTCAAGTTCACCGAGCGGGGCGAGGTGGTGATCCGCGCCGATATGGATTCCCGCAAAGAATCGGAGGTGGCTTTGCACATCTCAGTGACCGACACCGGGGTGGGAATCCCCGCAGACAAAATCGCCATGGTCTTTGAGGCTTTTACGCAGGCGGATGGTTCCTTGACCAGGCGATACGAAGGTGCGGGGTTGGGGCTGGCCATCTGCTCGGAACTGGTACGGATGATGGGCGGCTCCCTCTGGGTGGATAGCGAACCGGGCCGCGGCAGCACCTTCCACTTAACCCTGCGCTTGGGCCTGGCGGCTCCTGCGGCCCCGCCGGCGGATAAGGTGGGAAACGACCTCTTGCGCGGTGTGCCGGTTTTGGTTGTCGATGACCACGCATCGAGCCGGAAAATCCTGGCAGATATGCTGCGCCATCGCGGCATGATTGCAACCCTCGCGGAGAGCGCTGAATCAGCTTTGGCGGCGATTCACGCGGCGCTCGCTTCTCCCGCGCCCATCCGTCTAGCCCTCTTTGACGCGCAGATGCCTGCGGGCGACGGATTTGCCTTGGCGGAAAGGGTGCGCTGCATCCCGGGGTTCAGGGCTCCCATAGTGATGATGTTTCCTCCCACGGAGGCTGGGCCCGACGCCCCCCGTTGCCGCGAGTTGGGGATCGTTGAATATTGCCTCAAGCCGGTCCGGGAGTCAGACCTGGTTACAGCCATTGCGAAGGCGCTCCAGACGTCAAAGGAGGGAGCCGCCCCCGCCGACATTTGTGGCACATCGCAGGAGCTCGGCGGCGAACTGCGTGTCCTGCTGGCGGAGAGCAATGAGGTGAGCCAGGTACTCGTGACCCACCTGCTGGAAAAGCGCGGCCACCAAGTCTCCGTAATTGCCGACGGCACCGAGGTTCTGACGGCGGTCCAGGACGCGCGCTCTCAGGATTTTGACGTGCTGCTGATGGACTTGGAGATGCCGTGCATGAAGGGGTTGGATGCGGCGAGGGCCATTCGGGAAATTGAGCGCAATAGAGGGGGGCACCTTCCCATCATTGCTTTGACGGCTCACCCGACGCCCGACGAGGAAGACGCCTGTAAATCTGCCGGCATGGAAGGTTATCTCGCCAAACCGCTTCGGGCTAGCGCTTTGTTTGAGGTTATCCGCCGCGTCGTCGCGCCACCGGACCTGGCCGGATCGAAGGAGGCACCCACCTTGATGATATTTGATAAATCCAGTTTTCTGTCGAGGTTGGAAGGCGACGAATCCTTGGGCGGCGAAATCATCGAGATGTTTCTCGCAGAGTGTCCAAAACTCTTGCAAAACGTGCGCGGTGCCACCGAGCAGGGCAACGCTTCGAAGTTGGAGCGTGCCGCGCACGCCCTCAAGGGTTCGCTTGGAGACATCGCATCGCCTCAGGCGTTCGAGGCCGCGCGCACGCTGGAGATGATGGCCAGGGAGGGGAATATCGAGGGCGCCGGCGCACCGGCCGCGAGCCTGGAACGTGCAATGGAGCTGTTGGAATTCGAATTGCGCCATTTCGAAAGAAAGGCAGCATAAGGAGGGCTTGGGCCCGGCCACGGGTGTGTGCAGGGAATACCGCAAGAGGGCCGCGCTCTTTCGGGAGGGGCCACAACCATGAAGATCCTCGTCGCAGAAGACAATGCGGTAACGGGCACCCTGATAACGGGGGTTCTCACCCGGCATGGCTATACCATTGTCCTGGCCCGGAATGGCTCCGAGGCCTTAAGCCTGTTAAATTCCGACCCCGACATTCAGGGCGTGATCACCGACATCATGATGCCGGAGTCCAGTGGGCTCGATTTGCTCCGCGCCCTGCGAGCGCACGAAACCTGGAGAAGTCTTCCTGCTATCGTGCTCAGTGTGCGTGACGACCGCGAAACGGTTGCCGAGGCATTTGCGCTCGGGTGCAGAGATTATCTTCTGAAGCCCATCAGGCCCGACCGTTTGATCGAGAGGGTGGCGAAAGTCTTCAAGCCGGAAAAGGCAATTTTGATGAGTTCATCCGGCGTGATGAATCAATACTCCCTGAGCTCAGATGCTTATCGAACGATGGCTCTGAATTTCACCGCCCAACTGGATCGCGCCATCGCGGAGATAAAAAACTGGTCCCCTGACCCGAGATCTATCCGCAGAGAGGACTTCACCCCGATTGTGGAAAGCGCCACGCTGCTTGGTGCGGAACGATTGCTAGAGGCAGTGGAGGGTGTGGCCACAGCGGCTGGTTCTCCAGTCTTGTCGCCTATTCAGCGCGTCAACATTCTTGACGAACTGCAACTTGTGGTAAAGGCGTTGCGTGACCAGACTGGCTGACGGATCGACAGGAATTGCGTGGTTGGCCGATAACTGACTCTTGTCTGCTAATGTCAGCACAGGCGTCAGAAGGCGCAAAGGGAGCAGCCCTGCCGCGCTGCGTCGGCAAAGGCGATCGCTCTTACACCGCAACTCTAGTCTACGTGCCTGTTTTTTTGTCAACGGAAATCGGGTAACCTCCAAATTTGACCCATGATCGACGCGTGGTCCAGCCGCCCTGAAGGTACTAAGCACCTCCTGTTTTTCGCTTTGGGGGGCAAAAGGCCTATGCCCCGGCTTGCCCAAGGCCAAACCGCATTTTGCAATTATTTAACATGTTCATGGAAACCTTTTGCTGCTCAAAACCCGTCCAAGCAAGAGCAGATGTGTAAAGCAGAGAATAATGCAGAGCATTAGGGAGGCAAGAGATGAAAAGTACCTTTGCAGTTGTGCTCATGCTTTTGATGGGCAGTGTGCCGACATGGGCAGCTCTCGGTGAAAATGTAGCGTCGGTGGATACCGATGTGCAGGTTCTTGGCGGCCAGCATGCGATGATCGCCAAACAGGGCTACGACCTTCACCAGATCACGATGAAGGACGGCAGCGTGGTGAATGAGTTTGTTTCGCCGGCCGGAATCGTATTTGGAGTTTCCTGGCATAGTCACTTTATGCCCAACCTCCAGCAGTTGTTGGGATCGCACATGGCGGACCTCCAGCAGGGGCAGCGAACGAATGTGGTGCCTCATCGCGCGGCCACGATTCAGACCGATAACTTTGTCTTCTCCAGTTTCGGCCACATGCGGTCCTTCCGGGGACGTTCGTATGTGCCCGGCCTGGTTCCTGCAAACCTTACGCCGGAGGTGGTGCAATAATGAGCGCAAAAACTCTTTCCACAGGCAGTCTCAGCCGTCTCTTTGCCGTCCTGGTGGGATTGGCCGTATTGGCCGGTTGTAGCAGCGGTTCGAGCAGCAGCAGCACGAGCACCGGAACCCCGGCGATTACGCTTTCGCCCACTACTTTTACCACTTTCACCAGCGGCGTGGGAGTTGCCAGCGCGGCTCAGTCGATTACGGTCACAGACCCCGGAACCGGCGCGCTCACCTTCTCCGGCATCGCGACAAGTACTGGTTTTTCCCAAACCAACACTTGTGGCACCGGCATCAGCGCGGGCGGATCGTGCGCCATCAGCGTGACCTTCACTCCCACGGCCCCTGGCACGGTCAGCGGCACGTTGACCATTACTGACAACGCCAGCGGCAGCCCCCAGACCGTAAGTTTGTCGGGAACCGCCACCGGCGCTTCTGTTTCCCCCACTAGTCTCACGTTTTCGGGTGTCGCGGTGGGCACGACCAGCGCGCCTCAGCCCGTTACTCTGACGAACAACGGCACCTCCGCGCTGACCAGCGTCAGCGTCTCGACAAGTGCACCATTCGCCCAAACCAACAACTGTCCGGCCAGCCTCGCGGCCAGCGCGACTTGCACCATTAACGTGACCTTCACGCCGACCTCGACCACCGGTGCAACCGGCACACTGATGATCACCGATAGTGCCGGGACCCAGCCGGTGTCTCTGACGGGTGCGACCAGCACCTCGAACACCGTGGCCGTCACCGTCGGCTTTGGCCCCAACGGGCAGTCTGGACAGTACTATGACGGGATCTTTGTTTCGGCTACCTTTTGCACCCCAGGCACATCCACCTGCGTGACTGTTCCCAACATGCTGGTGGACACTGGGTCCGTCGGGGTGCGGGTTATCGCTTCGTCGCTTACCGGTGTGACCCTTCCGGTGATTAATGATGGCAGCGGGAACGACCTGAACGAGTGCACGATGTACGGTGACGGCTCCTTCAATTGGGGGCCGATCGAGTCCGCGACCGTTCAGATCGGCGGGGAAACGGCTTCGCAAGTGCCGGGTGGAACGGCAAGCTCCGGCATTCCCATCCAGATCATCAGCACGGACGCGGTGCCCGTGGCGGTGCAAGACGCCAGCCAATGCGTACCATCGACCACCACCCCTGACGAGGACACCGTGGCTTTATTCGGCGCCAACGGCGTCATCGGGATCGGAGTGCAACCCCAGGATTGTGTCTACGGGGGTGTAAACGACTGTGCCTCGGCCTCCCAGAACGACCCCTATTGGCTCTGCAGCTCGACCGGAAACTGCCAACAGGCGGGTGTTCCGGTTAATGACCAGGCCTGGAATCCCGTGGCGGCATTTTCTTCCGCGGACATTAATGGGGTGGTGCTCACGCTACCGTCCATTCCAGTGGCCGGGCAAGCCACTGTACCTGGACCCGGTCAAACTGCCACGTTGACTTTTGGAATCGGCACGGAAAGTAATAACGCTGTTCCCAGTACGGCAGCCTTCTACGAGCTCGACCAATACGGCTACTTCGGATCGTCTACCTACAATGGCGTCAGCTATACGTCCGCCAACAGTGGGGGTACCTTCTTCGACGCGGGCTCGAACTCGTACTATGTCTCCGATGCGGCTACGCTTGGCACAAGCGTTTGTACGGACAATGATTACTATTGTCCAAGCTCGACGCTGAGCATTCCGCTTCAAGTCTTTGGCACCAATGGCACCAACACAACCCTCGACCTCTCCATCGCCAACGCTGGCACTTTGTTTACTGCCAATCCTTCGTTCGCCGCGTTTGACGATTTGGCGGCTCCGAGCTGCGTCGCTGCCACCAACGCTCCGTGCAGCGCATCCACCGATACCTGGGACCTCGGGCTGCCAATTTTCTTTGGCAAAACGATCTTCTTCGGAATCGGGGGCACGACTGAAGGTGGAGCAACATCGGGCACGATGTCCACCAACGGGTACTACGCTTTTTAGTCTCCTCCCAGTGTAGGGGCGCGAGCCGATCGCAATTTAAGATCGGCCCTGCGCCCCTACCATTTTTTCCTGCGGTTCGCGACCCTCTGACTACAACCCGACTTGTTGGCGAAGCATCCAAATTCGCGCAACCCGTTTTTCAGGTGGCCTGGGAGCGCGGGCATCCTGCCCGCTAACGCAAGGACGTCCCGCTCCCGCACTTGCGGGCAGGATGCCCGCGCTCCCAGCTCTCAGCACTGGATGGCTTGTAACAGACTGTGGTATTTTGATTGGGGTTTGGTCCCACGCACGAAACCCTTCAAAGAGAAGGGAAGTCTCAAAAAAAGGCGGCACGGGTCAATGCAAGTAAGGCACGATGGGAGGTTCATGCGAACGTTATGGGGAGTCCTGCTCACCCTGATCCTGGGCGCTGCCCCAGCGTGGGCAGTGCTGGGCGAGCCGGAAACGACGGTAAACGCCGACGGGCAATTCCTGCGAGGCGTAATCCGCGATGAAGTCCACCAGGGCTATCGGCTCCATCAGATTACCGATTCAAACGGCGACGTCGTGAGAGAGTACGTCTCGCCCGCGGGTGAAGTCTTTGGGATTTCCTGGCAGGGGCCCTACGTGCCCAGCATGCAGCAATTATTAGGATCATACTTCACCTATCTCCAGCAGCACGCGCAGTCCCAGACCACGCGCCACGGCGGCCCGCTGAACATCCAGAATAGCGACTTTGTTTTTACCAACGGAGGGCACATGCGGTGGTACCACGGCCGCGCTTACGTGCCCAGCCTCTTGCCCACCAACCTTTCCCCGGAGGTGGTGCAATGAGGTTGAAGAACGATTCCTCGGCCACGCTGGCGAGCCTTTTCGGCCTCATCGCCGGCGGCATCCTTTTGAGCAGTTGCACGGTCACCCGCACCGGCAGCGACATTTCCCTGCCTGTGATTTCCCTCTCGCCCACAACCGCGACAGTACCGGCGGGCCAGTCGGTGCAATTTACCGCCACCGTGGTCAGTTCTATCGCCACCTACACAACCTGGGCCGTCAATAATATCGTGGGTGGCAATTCCGCTGTGGGTACCGTCAGCTCCACAGGACTTTACACGGCGCCGGTTTCTGTCCCCAGTCCGGCCACGGTGACGGTGAAGTGCATCAGCCAATCGGAAAGCTATCCCTATGGTTCTGCCATCGTGACGATTACGTCTTCAGCAAGCCCGACGGTGGCCGTTTCGCCGACCGACTCATCGGCGGCGACCGGCGGGACCGTGCAGTTTACGGCCAACGTGACAGGCATCGCGAACACCGCGGTCACCTGGTATGTGAATGGCGTTGCCGGAGGCAGCTCCTCCGTGGGGTCCATTACCAGCGCCGGAGCTTACACGGCCCCCGCGAGCGTTCCGAACCCCCCGACCGTTGTGGTGACCGCCACCAGCCAGGCTGACACCAGCGAATCCGCTTCTACCGCCTTGACGATTACCGCCAGCAATACTGTGCCCCTCTACGTCAATTTTGGAATCAATGGCGACACGGGGGTTTCCAGCACGGATTACTACAATGGGCTTTTCACGTCGGTCACCATTTGCTTGCCAGGCACAGCAGATTGCCAGACGATTCCCGATATCCTGGTGGACACCGGTTCGGTAGGGTTGCGCGTGCTTAATTCCGCGCTCACTACGGTCCCTGCCACGGAGCTGACGACGGTGCGGAACACCGTCCAGGATCAAGTGCTGGAGTGTGTTCAATTCGGCGATGCCTCATACGCCTGGGGGCCGGTGCTGGTGGCGGACGTGGTGATCGGGGGTGAAAAGGCGTCCTACCTTCCCATTCAGGTGCTGGGCGATACGGTATCTACGGTGCCCGCCCCCAGTTGCCTTCCTTTGGGGCAAGGCGTCAACCTTGACACTGTGGCGGCGCTGGGCGCCAACGGCATCCTGGGCGTGGGCACCTTCGCTCAGGATTGCGGTCTCGATTGCGCCGCCGGTCAGACCTTTACTCCTTACCCCTATTACGTGTGTCCCGAGGAAACTTGCCAAACCACGGCGCTTCCCGTGACGCTGCAAGTTTCAAATCCCGTCGCCTTCTTCCCCACGGATAACAACGGAGTGGAGGTGGTCCTGCCTGTGATTCCGGCAACGGGCGCGCCCTCACTCCCCTATACGAGCGCGGATGGAAGCAGCATGATTACCGCCGGGTCGCTGATCTTCGGCGTCGGAACGGAATCGAATAACGGAATCGGGAGCGCCACAATATACGCTGCTGACGCCAATGGCAATTTCCCCACCATCGGCTACAACGGTACGTCGTACACCTCGGAAGGCATCCTCGACACCGGTTCGAAGGCGCTCTACGTGTTGGATGCCCAAACCCTGGGCGCCCCGGTTTGTTTTGACAATCCTTATTACTGCCCGAGTTCGCCCTTATCTCTTGTGCTTACCCTGAACGGCGCCAATGGCAGCCAGGGGACAGTAACGCTCGATATCGCGAACGCCGATACTCTGTTTTCCACCAGCCCCGGCTATGCCGCCTTCAACGATTTGGGCGGCCCCAGCGGCGATGGCTTGTCGGCAGATTATTTTGACCTGGGAGTTCCGTTTTTCTTCGGTCGCGGCGTCTTCGTCGGGATCGCGGGCACGGCCGTCCCCAACAATGCCACCGCCCCCAATGGTTACTTCGCCTTCTAGTGTAATGGACCATGTAGCGCTGTTCTTGAGGGCGGCAAATGCTGGGCTAAAGCCCGGCGCTACGCTGGCAGATGGTAGGTGGCACGTGGCAGGGAAGACCTTCATCGCTCTGAGCGCCCTCGTGCTATTGACCCTGTTCATCTCACCGAGCGGCGTTTCCGGAGCGCAACCTCTTCCGCCGGATCGCATCGCGGGGCCCATTGCCGGGTCTCCGGCCGTTTGGCTGGAGGGCAACGTCCGCCCCATGTTCCAGCCCGAGAACGACCTGGGCCCCGTCGACGGCTCCCTCAAGATCGGGAACATTTCTCTCATTTTCAAGCTTAGCCCGAACCAGCAGTCGGACCTCACTGAACTCCTTGCCGAGCAGCAGGACCCTTCCTCGCCCAACTATCACCATTGGCTTGAGCCGGAGCAATACGCCGATCGATTTGGGTTGAGCCCCAATGATATCAAGCAGGTTGTGGCTTGGCTTGAGTCGCAGAGTTTCACCATCATCCAGACGGCGCGCAGCCGCACGTGGGTTTCATTTTCCGGCAGCGCCGCGCACGTGCATGCGGCATTTCAGACGGAGATTCACAACTTCTCGTTCCATGGCGAGACGTACTTTGCCAACGCCTCGGAGCCTGCTGTGCCCGCCGCACTCGCCGATGTGGTGCTGGGCATTCACGGATTGGATAACTATCCACTCAAGCCGCGTGCGAGGGTCCGTCACGTCAAGGCCGAGCCGGAGTTTACCTCCGCCATCAGCGGCAACACTTTCGTTGCCCCGGGGGATTTCGCCGTTATATATGATGTTGCTAACCTTTACAACGCGGGAATTGACGGTGTAAATCAATCCATCGCGGTTATGGGGCAAACGGATCTCTATGGCAGCGGGAGTGACGTCACCGCATTTCGCGCTGCTGCCGGGTTGCCGGCTTATACTTCCACGCAGCTCCAGCAAGTTCTAATTCCCGGCGCCACCGATCCGGGAGTTACCTCCGCGGATATCGAGGAAGCCAGCCTGGACGTCGAGTGGTCGGGCGCGGTGGCAAAAAATGCCACCGTCATCTTCGTTAACGGGGGGGCGGGTTCAAGTGGCGGCGTCTTTAGTGCGTTTCAGTATGCTGTCGATAACAAGACAGCGCCCGTCATTAGCATCAGCTATGGCGCTTGCGAGGCAACCTGGGGGAGTTCCAACCTGGCTACACTGGCCGCAGAGGCCCAACAGGCGAATACGCTAGGGCAAACCGTAGTGGCCGCCGCCGGAGACTCCGGCGCAGCAGATTGTGATGTCTCCACCTCTTCGACGGACGTAGTGACGACCGCCACGCACGGACTTGCCGTCGACGCGCCCGCCAGCCTTCCCTTCGTTACAGGTATGGGTGGAAGCGAATTCAATGAGGGCTCGGGGTCCTACTGGCAAGCCGCGACGAGTGCCACCGGAGACATCATCACCTCCGCCCTGTCCTATATTCCGGAGATGGTATGGAACGACACGGCAAGCCCCCTCAACACTCAGCACGAATTGTTGGCGGGGGGCGGAGGCGTGAGCACTTTCACCCCGTCGGGCCAGCCGTCCAAGCCTTCCTGGCAGACCGGACCCGGCGTGCCAATCGACAACGCTCGTGACGTCCCTGACCTCGCTTTGAACTCGTCCCCGGCCCACGAGGCGCTGCTGGTCTGCGTTCAAGGCAGTTGCGTGAACGGCTTCCGTGATGCTAACCAGGACCTGACGGTAGTGGGTGGAACCTCGGCTGCTGCGCCCACGTTTGCCGGGATCGTTGCCCTCGTAAACCAGCATATGGCCACTGCGACGGGGCAGGGCAACATCAATGCCATCCTCTATCCCATGGCGCAGAACGCACCCGCGGCATTCCACGACATCACTGTCGGCAACAACAACGTGCCCTGCGAAATTGGAAGCACGGATTGCCCTACTGGCGGGGGTGAGATTGGGTACGATGCCGGCCCCGGCTATGACCAGGCGAGCGGACTGGGGTCGGTCGATGCTTATAACCTGGTGATGGAGTGGGGATCGGCAACGGCCGGATTGCCGGCCGCCACCTTGACCGCTCCTGCCAATGGAGCGACGGGAGCAGCTCTTTCGCCCGCCTTTAGTTGGTCGGCGGTGAGTGGCAACAATGGTTACCGAATCATGATCGCCACCAGCCCCACCGATTTGACCACCAATCCCGCGGCCACCACTTGCAGCGCCTGCACGATTGTTGACACCACCAAAGCGAATGCAAATTCCTATACTCCGGCGGCCGCTCTGGCTGCGGGCATGTACTTTTGGGAGGTGCAGGCGATAGAGCCGACTTCCAGCACCGGGCTTGCCGCATGGTCTGAAATCTTCAGTTTCTCTACCACCGGCGCGACCCTGGCCGCGCCCACACTGAGCGCGCCCGCCAACGCAGCCACAGCGGTCTCGGTCACTCCCACCTTCACCTGGACAAGCGTCACGGGGAGCACCGGCTATCGCATCTTGATTGCCTCCACCGAAAGCCTCCTTCCCACCAGCCCTGCGGTGGGGACATGCGGAGGCTGTGCCGTTGGCGCCACAACCACGGGGACCTCTTATACGCCCTCGGCGACCAGTCTCGTGGGCGGAACGACTTACTACTGGGAGGTGCAGGCCCTCGCTCCCTCCGGCCAAAACGCGTTTTGGTCGAGCGTGTTCAGTTTCACCACCGCCGCGCCGGATTTTTCCCTGGCTGTTTCACCCACCAGCGTGACGATCGCCCCGGGCGCCAGCGGCGCCTCCACGCTCACGTTAACTCCCATCAACAATATTGACACCAGCAGTGTGACTTTCACTTGTAGTACGGGTTCCCTCACAGGAGTCACGTGCTCGGTGGGTTCATTGGGCTCGAACAGTCAAGCGAACGTCACCATAACCGCCGCCTCCACCGCCAAGAGCGCGCCGCCACTTCCACCGAGCCCTCGCATTGGCGCTTGGTGGATGGCCGGTCTAGCCGTGCTCTGCCTGTTGCTCATCGGCGTGCCCAGACTTCGCCTGGGCGCCGCGAAGGCTCCGATTTGGAAAGTGCAGCACGTGGCGCTGGGAGCGGCGCTGGCTGCCATCTTGCTGGTCGGCCTGAGCTGCGGCGGCAGCAGCAGTGGGGGTGGCGGCTCGACTTCCCCTCAGCCGGAATCGGGAACCGTCACCGTGACGGGAACATCCACGTCGTCGAGCACCACCCACACCGCACAAATCAGTGTTTCGGTGAGCTAGCGGTAACCAGAATTGAGGACCGATTATGAAAGCGATTCAAGTTCAAAAGAACGGCGGACCCGAGGTCCTGACGCTCGTCGACCTTCCCACTCCAGCGCCCAAGGCTACTGAGGTTCTCGTAAAAATCTCAGCCGCGGGAGTGAATTTCATCGATGTCCATTACCGTGAGGGCCGCTACCCGGCCACCTTGCCCTTCACCGTGGGTCAGGAAGCTAGCGGCATCGTCAGCGAAATTGGCGCCGAGGTGACGTCGTTCAAGCCGGGAGACCGGGTCGCTTACACCAACATCCTGGGTTCCTACGCCGAATACGCCGTAGTTCCCGCGAGCCGGCTCGTTCGCGTGCCTGACGGAATCACCGGTCAACAGGCAGCCGCCGCCATGCTGCAAGGGATGACGGCCCACTATCTTGTTCACGATACCTATCCCTTAAAGAAGGGAGAGACCGCACTCATTCACGCCGCCGCGGGAGGGGTGGGACTTCTCCTGGTGCAAATGGCCAAGAGTCTGGGAGCACGAGTGATCGCCACGACCGGCAGCGAGCAGAAGGCCAACCTGGCCCGCGCAGCCGGCGCGGATGACGTCATCGTTTACGCCCAACAGGATTTTGAAGTGGAGACCAAACGCCTGACCGGCGGAAAAGGCGTTCATGTGGTTTACGACGCTGTGGGCAAGACGACGTTTGACCAAGATTTGAATGTTCTCCGCCCGCGAGGGTATCTGGTCCTTTTTGGCGCGGCGAGCGGGGCAGTGCCTCCTTTCGATTTGGCGAAGCTTGGCCAAAAAGGCTCACTGTTCGTCACCCGCCCGACGCTGGTGAACTACATTTCCACTCACGAGGAACTCCAAAATCGCTCGACCCAGGTATTGGCCATGATAACCCAGCGTAAATTGAAGCTCCGCATCGAGCACATTTATCCCTTGCGGGATGCGCAACAGGCGCATCGAGAGTTAGAAGCACGCAAAACCACCGGAAAACTGTTGTTAATTCCTTAGGTAATTTTTTACTTCAGAATAGATTCTATTGTGCCGCCTTGACCTGCCCATGCAGCGCCTGCGCCCGATGGCCGTAGCGCGGGTATCCCGCCCGCTGTCGCGGGAGCGTCCCGGCTCCGCCAGCGCGCGGGCAGGATGCCCCTGAGCGCAAAGATATGCGCCTTCTCGATTCGGCGTGTCACTTCCCGCGAAGCGGGATAGCGTGAGTAGCCGTAGGTGAAACCTACGGAAACGTGAGGGCCGGAATGTCTCCGGCCCTGAAGGGGCCGACCTTTCGAACGCTGAACCCCGTTGGGGTTGGGTGGTCAGGTGGGTTTCGCAGCCGCAGGTCAAAACCCGCGGCTACCTGGAGTTTCTACATTTCCGAATGTGCGCTGCGCCATCCCTCACATTCCCCCAAAGTAACAGAAAGACGGTTTAGCGACTAGGACGAAGCCGCTGCGCGGCGGACGCTTCGCGTGTTCGGCCCCGGACCGATTCA
>CAZCVY010000079.1:0-28758 GCA_964501985.1 uncultured Acidobacteriota bacterium
CGCGACGTGGCCCTGATGGTGCTCGCGGGCCTGGTGAACAAGCAGTGGGTGGCCGAGCTTGAAAAGCAGAAGCAGCCGGCACTGGGAATCTGCGGCGGAGATGGCAGCCTGGTGCGCGCGCGGAAACTCACCGTGGGCGCGAATGGCAGCAAACGGGACTTGGGGTTTGTCGGCCGGCCGCACAAGGTCAATCCTAAGGTGCTCGATCTCGCCCTCCGTGGCGGCATGATTCCTGTGGTGGCCAGCCTGGGAGTGGACGCCCGAGGCGAGTTTCTGAATATCAATGCAGACGACCTGGCGGCGGCGCTGGCTGTGGCGCTCCGGGCCGACCGTCTGCTCTACCTTACCGAATCCGGCGGGGTCTGGGACGCGGAAAAACACCTGCTCCCGGTGGTTAAGGTCGGCGACATCCGGCGCTTGATTAAGGAAGGCGTTGTCCGCGACGGGATGATTCCGAAGCTGCTCTCCTGCGCGCGGACGCTCGGTCAAAACGTGGGCGAGGTGGACATCCTTTCGACCACTGCTCCCAACGCGCTGCTGGGTGCAATCGAAAAAGGGAAGCCTGCCGGTACCCGGATTGTGAAGGGCTCATGAATCGTGAACAGATTGTTGAACTCGAAAAGCACGTCCTGATTCCAACGTACGATCGGATGCCCATCCTCGCCGTGCGCGGCGAGGGGTGTTACATCTACGACGAGACGGGAAAGAAGTATCTGGATTTCCTCGGCGGCCTGGCGGTGAATTCGCTGGGTTACAACCACCCGGAGATCATGGCCACGCTGCGCGACCATGCGGAAACCCTGTTGCATGTTTCCAATCTTTTGTACCACCCCTACCAGGGGCCGCTGGCGCAGAAGTTGACGCGACTCGCCGGCATGGATCGCGCCTTCTTCGCCAACTCCGGGACGGAAGCCATTGAGGGGGCGATGAAACTTGTGCGCGCCTACGCGCGCAAGCACGCCGCGCCGGGACCTTTCGAGCGCTATGAGATTCTGGCGCTGGAGAACTCATTTCACGGGCGCACGTTTGGCGCTCTCTCCGCCACCTGGACAAAGAAGTATCGCGAGCCTTTCGAGCCGCTGCCACCGGGCGTCCGGTTCGTCCGCCTAAACGACACGGCGCACCTGCGCGAAAGCTTCACGCCGCGTGTCGCCGCAGTGCTGGTGGAAGTGATTCAGGGCGAAGGCGGAGTGGTGGAAATTCACGAGGACTTCCTGAAGGCTGCCGCGGAACTTTGCCACGCGCACGGAGCGCTGCTGGTTTGCGATGAAATCCAATGCGGGTTGGGCCGCACGGGCCGCTTCTTCGCCTTCAGCAAATTTGGTTTGCAGCCTGACATCGTGCTGGTGGCCAAACCGCTGGCCGCAGGCCTGCCGCTCGCCGCCATCCTGGCGCGCGAGGAAGTGGCGCAGGCCTTTTCCCCCGGTATGCACGGAACCACCTTCGGGGGAGGGCCGCTGCAATGCCGGCTGGCGTTGAAGGTTTTGGAGATTCTCGAACGCCCGGGCTTTCTTGATCACGTGAAAGAGGTGGGAGCTTACTTCCGCCAGGAACTGGAAAAATTGCGCGCGGACCTTCCGGTGATTCACGAGGTTCGCGGCGACGGGTTGATGATCGCCGTGGAATTGACAACTGCCGGAAAGTCCGTGGTGCGGAAGGCGCTGGACGCAGGTCTGCTGTTGAACTGCACGCAGGAGAAATCGCTGCGCTTCCTGCCGCCTTTGATCATTGAAAAGCAGCACGTCGACGAAGCGATCGGGATTCTAAGGCCGGTCCTTGCGGCGCTCGAGCCCGAGCCGACGGTGAAGGGGGTACACGCATAATGGCGGTGATGACGATGACGACAACGATTAAAAAGCCGGAAACCCTGAGTGTTTCGGACCTGGTTGCTGATCCCGATCTGACTCAAGGCGACCTGAAGCTCCTCTTCGAGCTCTCCCAACGGGTCAAGGCCACTCCGGGGAAATACGCGCACGCGTTAAGCGGGAAGCAACTCGCCCTGATTTTCGAAAAGCCCTCGCTGCGCACGCGCACGACATTTGAAGTCGGGATCACCAGCCTCGGTGGTTTTGCCGTCTACCTGGAACACACCAAGCCTCGGCTCGGCGAGCGCGAAGCCATCAAGGACGTCGCGCGCAATCTCGACCGCTGGGTGCATGGAATCGTCGCCCGGACCTTCGCGCATGAATCGGTCCTGGAGTTGGCCGCCAACGCCACCATCCCCGTCATCAATGCGCTGACCGACCTTTACCATCCCTGCCAGGCGCTGGCGGATTACTTTACCCTGCGCGAAAAATTCGGCGATCTGCGAGGGCTGAAGCTGGCTTTTGTCGGCGACGGCAACAACGTGTGCCATTCGCTGATGATTTTGGGCGCAAAGCTGGGAGCGTCAGTTCGCGTTGCCACGCCGCCGGGTTACGAGCCCAAGCCGGACGTCCTGCAAACGGCACGTGGCTTCGCGGCCGGGACCGGCTCGACCATCGAAGCTTTCCACGATCCCGCCGAAGCTTTGGCGGGGGCGCATGCGGTCTATACCGATGTATGGACTAGCATGGGCCAGGAACACGCCGCGCACTTGCGCAACCAGGTCTTTGCCCCTTATCGTGTTACCAAGGACTTGATGGCCATGGCCGATCCCACCGCCCTGTTCTTGCACTGCCTTCCGGCCCACCGCGGGCAAGAGGTTACGGACGAGGTGATCGATTCGCCCCAATCCGTGGTGTTCGACCAGGCGGAAAATCGGCTGCACGCACAAAAGGCGCTGATGCTTTTGCTCATGCAGGATGCGGGAAGCTAGAGGTTAGGGGATGGGGGTTAGGGATTAGGGTTTAGGGATTAGGGCTCAGAGGTTAGACAGAGGATGTAGGATGCGCCCAGTTAGGAATTAGGGGT
Source organism: uncultured Acidobacteriota bacterium (assembly GCA_964501985.1). Lineage (GTDB taxonomy): Bacteria > Acidobacteriota > Terriglobia > UBA7540 > UBA7540 > Bog-366. Next base: position 2,893 of record CAZCVY010000079.1, read on the forward strand.
CAGAAAGTAACGGACGCGGCTTTTCCCCAACCCCCAATCCCTAACCCCTAAAACCTAATCCCCAACCCCTGACCCCTCGAGCGAGGCAACGTTGACGGTCCGTAAAGCCAAACTGAACGATGTGCCTGACATCCACCGGCTGATTAGTCACTACGCCGAGGAGCGCATCATGCTGCCTCGCACCTTGACTGACCTTTACGAAAACGTGTGGGGATTCACGGTGGTGGCCGAGGACGAAGGCAAACTCGTGGGCTGTGGCGCGCTCAAACTCTACAGCCAGGACGTTGCGGAAATCCGCTCCCTGTGCGTGGATGAAACATTGAAGTCCAAAGGCATCGGCCGGGATATCATGGATGCACTCCTCAACGAGGCCGAGGCTTTTGGACTGAAGACGGTTTTCGCCCTCACCATCGCCCCCGTGTTTTTTGCCAAGCTGGGATTTCATGAAACTCCAAGGGAAAGATTCCCCACCAAAGTCTGGCGCGATTGCCTGCGCTGCGACCGCTACACTTGCTGCAACGAAAAAGCCGTGACCCTGGAACTCGCCGACCGGCCCACCAAAGTGGGAGAGTCCGCGGGCGAAGCGGCGGAAGTATCAAGCTGAACGGCATCTGCATTATTCCTTAGATTCGTCCTCGATTGCTTCCGTAGCGCGGGCGTCTCGCCCGCTCGGGCGTGGGCATCCTGCCCGCGCATTCTTGGCGGGAGCGGGACGCTTCCGCGCCAGCGGGCGAGACGCCCGCGCTACGTTCACTTCCTCACTTTCACTTCGCGCGCCCCATGCCATCCTCCCGTGATACTGCTCGTTGGGTGTATCATCAAATCCGGGCAGCCGGAATATATCGCGGGACCGCCGCGAAATAACATCTAACTTCGGCGGACGCACACCATCGTGATTCCACGCATTTTGGCGATTGATTTCGGCACGAAGCGCATGGGCCTAGCAGTGTCGGACGCGCTTGGCATGACGGCCCAGGGCCTGCCCACGCTCCAGAGGACACGCATTGCCGACGATTTAGAGCGCCTGCGCTCGCTCGTGGAAGAATACTCGGTGGAGAAGGTGCTGGTGGGAAACCCCATTGGCCACAGCGGCGGCGAAACTTCCATGTCGCAGCTCGTTGCCGAGTTCGCCGAAAAGCTTCGGCGGCGCTTGCCCTGCCCGGTGGAATTGCGCGACGAGCGGCTGACCAGCGTCGAGGCGAATCGAACGCTGCGCGAAGCGGGCTTGAGCATCGGCAAACGCCAGCGCGCCGTAGACCGCGTGGCGGCCGTGCTGCTCCTGCAAAGCTATCTGGATTACCTTGAAAACGAGCGCAGCCGGGGGAGCGGCACGGAGGGATGAAGCGCGCACTCGCGACCATCTTCGTGGTGCTCCTGCTGGCAGGCGGGGCCTGGATTGCATGGGATCTTAACCATCCCCACGCGAGCCCCAGCGGTCGCGAAATGGTGGAGATTCCACCGGGGACAGACGCTCCCGCCATTGCCGGCCTGCTCGTGGCGCGAGGTGTGCTCGCCGATAGGTGGGCTTTTCTGCTCCGCTACGCGGTTGGCCGCATCCATCACCGCCGCCTGAAGGCAGGGGAATACCTTTTCGACCGTCCCGTGCGGCCCCTTGATGTTTACCGGAAACTGGTGGCGGGGGACGTGTATCTCTATTCGGTCGTGGTTCCCGAGGGCTTTGATCGGTTCGATATCGCGCACGTTGTTTCCGAGCGCCTGGCGATTGACCCTGCCGATTTTCTCCGCAAGACGGAGCAAACCGCGCTGATCCGCGATTTGGATTCCAAAGCTCCGTCGCTCGAGGGTTATCTCTTCCCCGATACTTATCGTTTCCCGCGCGGAGTTACGCCGGACACGGTGATCGCCACCATGGTTGCGCGCTTCCGCCATGTGATGCAATCGCGGTTTCACGATGAGTTCGCCCCGGGCTCGGAAGGCCTGCACATTGCGGTTACCTTGGCGTCGCTTGTGGAGAAGGAAACCCCCGACCCCGAGGAGCGCCCCGTGGTAGCCGGAGTCTTTACCCGCCGGCTCGAAAAAGGCATGCCGCTCCAGTGCGACCCCACGGTGATTTACGCGGCGAGGCTCGCCGATCGCCCCATTGGGACCATCCGCGCGAGCGACCTGAATTTCGATTCGCCCTTCAATACCTACCGCCGCGCCGGCTTGCCGCCGGGGCCGATCGCCAATCCGGGAGAAAGCTCGCTTCGTGCCGCCTTCCACCCGGCCGACGGCGACGCGCTCTATTTCGTGAGCAATAATCACGGCGGCCACATATTTTCCAAGAGCCTTGAGGAACACCAGCGGAATGTGGCGCGGTACAGAAGGGAAGAACGAGCCCAGCGGAGGAATACGGTAGACGGTAGACAGTAGACAGTAGACGGCAAACAGGAGGCGGCGACTGGCGCTGTCCCCCGTATCCCGTGTCCCATATCCCGTTTACCGTCTACCGACTACCGTCTACTGGATCGCGACATGCCTTCTAAGCAGAGCAAAAAGCAGATCCTTCTTGATTTCTTCCAGGCGCGCGGCAAGCGTACGCTTGAGGTGGGCGACCTTCACGCCGCCCGCAACGAGCTTCGCCGCTGCCTCGGGCCCGGCGACAGAACTTCGCTCGGATACATCGCCTCGACCCTGCGAGCGGCCGAGTACGAGGTCAGGTACGAAGACCGCTACGCCGATCCGGTCATGCCGGAACCTTATGCCAGCCGCTTAAAGGGCGTGCTGGAATTCCACGATCTGGCCAGCGCTGAACAATCCCTCGTGCGGCTGGATGGGATTTATCGCGAGTATTCAGACGCGGCGGATCGCCTGGGCAAGCAGATGGTCGTGGCGCTGGTGAAAAAAGGGAAGCTGCGCGCCCGAAGCCTCGCCGCCAACCTGCGAGTTCAAGCTCCGAAGCGCCGGGAAAAACAGGAAATCGCGAGCTGGTTCCAGGTGTGGCTGGAAACTCCCGACCTGTTCGCCGATTGGCTGGCGCTGCGCAAATCGTCGGCCGAATTTCTTGAGCTGTTTGGAAAAAGCCGCGACGACGATCCCCCGAAATACGACGCGATCTGAGCGAGGTTGTAGGGAATTTGACAAGGCGCGTTAAAGACTGTATAAAGACTTTATGAAGACTCTAACGATCACGGACGCGAAGAAGAACCTGAGCCGCTGGCTTGATGCCGCTGCGAACGGTCAAGACATCGGGATTATCCGCGGCGCTCAGATCATTGCGCTGCGCAGGGTCGAGGTAGAAGCTACCGATTACGCCCAGCGCGAATATGCAGCGACGCCCGACCAGATCACGGCGTTTGCCGATGCCACCGAGAAACGCTATCGCCGACTCAAACGGTCGGGAAAACTGGTGACCGTCTCGGCCGACCAATTGAGGAAAATGCTTGAGTAAGATGCTCGCGATTGACCCCGCGGTGTTGCGGCGCTTACAGAACCTGCCGAAGACCGAAAGAACTGAGTGCCTTTTGGCACTGTGCGAGTTGCCGGAAACCTTTGGCCGGCCACATGTCCACAGCGGCCTGGGAATTCGGAAGTTGGGGGACAAGATTTTTGAGTGCCGCGCCAACGTTTCGCTACGCTTTGTCTTTCAGGACCGGCCAGCGGAATTGTTTGTCTCTTTTCTGGGCAATCACGATGAGGTCAAGGCATTGCTCCGGTCCCATAATTACCGTTGAATAGGGCACTCGACGATCACCTCTAAGACCCCATACGAGCTACGGTCTCCGGCACGCATCCGGCGGGTCGAAGTTGCGGCTAAATCCGCCTCGCTTCCCGTGGGACCGACACAATGTCACTAAATTCCAGAAAATCTGCGTTTTATCAAAATTAATTTTCCTGCCGGTATAAATTTGGTCAATAGAACCCCTTGACAATATATAGTCCTAATGACTACGAATGTGGGATGAACGCTGCACGGGTGATTTTCCCGACGCTCATTTTCTTCCCATGTTCATATGCAGACGGCTCCGGCGGGAGCGTGGGGGGCTGTGGCGCACGAGCCGCCTGCCACATTCAGGAGGTTGAAATGGTGTTAACCAAAAGACCCAACATGACAGCTAAAAGAATCGCGTCGAGCCGCGCCAATGGCCGCCGCTCGCGGGGGGCGCGGACCCTCGAAGGCAAGGCGCGAGCGGCCGCGGCGAATTTGCGGCATGGGTTTTACTCCCAGTCACAGAGCGATATCCTGATGGCTTTGGGCGAAGACCCTGAGCGCTTCGAAAACCTGGTGGATTCCCTGACGGAAACCTGGCGGCCCGCCAATGAAATGGAGATGAGGCTCGTCATGCGCCTGGTTCGCGCGCTGTGGCGTATGGATCGCGCGGACCGCATCCAGGAAAGCTTGACGGTGGAACAACTCTATCGGTCCATGCCGAAGCCCACACCCGTGCAAATCATCGACCGGCTTCTGAAGAAGAAGGCCGACAAACTGCTGACCCTCGCCACCGAGCTTGGCCAGTCAGGTCATTTTACGCGCCACGAGGATTTCGAAATCTTCGATGAGCTGTTCGGGGACGACCCGCAGAAACCCGGCAGTGACGAGGACTCGATCATATTTCTGATGCAGCGATTGGAGGAGCCGGGGACCAAAGACGCTTGGCCGGCCATCGACGGCTCCGATCCGAAGGCGGAAGGAACACTGCCCCGCGATGAAGACTTTCGCAAGGAGGATCGGCAGAAACTGAGAATGCTGTTGCTGAAGCAGCTCGCTCAGATGCAAAAGGAGCCGCTTGACATTGAGGGCGAACCAGAGGATCCCGTCCATTCGCGCCACTGTTGGGATGCCCTGATGGCGCCCCAGGACCGCAGCAGTTCCATCATGCTCATGCAAAGGTGGGAAGATTCCAACATGCGGCAAGTCGTGCGCGTGACGGAAATGCTCACCAAGATGAAGAGCGGCAAGTTGGGTCCGGCTGAAGGTGAAAAATGAAGGTTGCTCCTGAGATGTTATTGAAAACAAAGGGAGCCTGTGCGACAGAATGTCATCCACCCTGAGATGTTGATGAAACATAAGGGCTTACTAAAAACCCTGAGATGCTGATGTAAACAAAGCAGTTAAGCGCGAAAACGGGACCCCAGAGCGGCGAAAGTGCACACATAAGCCGTTATCCTGAGATCTTATAGAAAAGAAACGCGTTTATGCTGAGATCGGTGTTCGAATCGATACTCTGGCGCGACAGGGTGGCACGATCTGTGGGTGGCGGCTCACAACAAGATTCCATTTCATCTTTCTGCCGCGTTCTATTAAGATGTTGACCATGCCTACAAAAGACAAGATCATTGTGGCGCTGGATGTTCCGAGCGCCAGTGCCGCAGTGCGGATTGCCGAAAAGCTTCACGCCCACGTGGGGATGTTCAAGGTGGGGAAAGAAGTGTTTACGGCGGAGGGGCCGGTGGTGGCGCGCTATCTGGTGGCGGCGGGCGAGCAAGTGTTTCTTGATCTCAAGTTCCACGACATTCCCAACACCGTCCGCGCCGCTGCGCATCAGGCGGGGATGCTGGGAGTAAGCTTGTTGACGGTCCATGCCTCGGGCGGGCGCAAGATGATGGCGGCAGCGGTGGAGGGCGTCCGCGCGGCGGCGAAGGCAAGAGGCGTGGGCCAGCCAGCGCGCGTGCTGGCGGTCACGGCGCTCACCAGCCTGGGCGCGGAAGACCTGGCCGAAGTGGGATTCCGGGGATCTCCGGAGGAAGTCGTGGTCCGGCTGGCCCGGCTCGCGCAGGACTCGGGAGCGGACGGTGTGGTGGCATCGCCGCGCGAGATCGCCCTCATCCGCGAAGCCTGCGGTTCTAGGTTCTTGATCGTCACTCCCGGCATTCGCCCGGCTGCGGGAGCGAGTGATGACCAGGCGCGTACTGCTACTCCCGGGAGCGCCGTCCTCGCCGGGGCAGACTACCTCGTCATCGGTAGGCCGATCACCGGCGCGGCAGATCCCGCCGCCGCAGCGGATGCTATCGCCCAAGAGATGGAAATGGCGCTCACTCCCGCTTCGTCACAGGCTCACCCATCATGACTGAAAACGAAATCCTTGAAATCTTTCGAAAGCACTCGGCTCTTCTGGAAGGACACTTCATTCTCTCCTCGGGCCTCCACAGCGATCGCTATGTGCAGTGCGCGCTGGTGCTGCAACATCCGCGCGTGGCGGAGCAATTGTGTTCACAGCTCGCTGGACAACTACGTCATCTGGGAGCATCGGTGGTGGCCGCGCCGGCGCTTGGAGGCGTCCTCGTGGCCCACGAGGTGGCTCGAGCCCTCGGTGTACGGGCGCTGTTCACCGAGCGGCAAGAAGGCGCGATGACACTGCGCCGCGGCTTCAGCCTGGAGCCGGGTGAACCCACTCTAGTGGTGGAAGACGTCATCACGACGGGACTTTCCACCCGCGAAACAATTCAGTGCATCGAACAAGCGGGCGGCGAGGTGGTCGGTGCGGGCGCATTGATCGATCGCAGCGGCGGGGCAGCAGATCTGGGCCTGCCCAAAGCCGCCCTCATCACCCTCAAGATTCAGAATTACAAACCCGCCGATTGCCCGCTGTGCCAGGCAGGAATTCCCGCGGTAAAACCCGGAAGCCGGGCCAAAAAATAATCGGGTGATCCGGTGATCGGGTGAACAAAAGACATCGCGACGTCACCCCACTCTCGGAACCGAGCTTCAAATCTCGACGCCTGATCAAGCAGTGATCCCATTCAGCGGACGCCCTCATCACAGGTTCTCCGCGCTCGATGAAAGGGCGCGCTTGTTCGCCCGATCTCCCGATTACCTGATTACCCGATTGATGGCGCAAGCATCGGGGGCCCGTCGAGAATCGGTGGTGGCGGGTTTTCCGGCGGGGGAGGGAAGAGTTCTGCGCCCAGCGCCGGGTAGCGCGAACCCAAGAAGTGGAGCACGTAAGACTGGAAGAAGACCATGGCCGGAGTACTGATCAACGCAATCAAATAGATAATGCCCATAAGAATGATACCGCCCAGTAGAACAAGGATGCTAACTGTGGCGACGTCCAGGGAAAGCCCGAGCGCTTTACCTCCAAAGAAAACAATCAGCGCGATAATCCCCAGAGGAATGAGCAGCGCAATCAAAGTGATAATCGTGATGATTCCGAAAATGATGGCGCTTCCGATGGACAAAACAATTTTCATCAACACATAGCCCGTGAACGCCATTTTCTCCACCGCCAGCATGGGCAGCAGGCGCCGCCAGGCGTCAAGCACACCCACATTCTCCAGCGCCATAATGGGCACGCAGAAATCCTTGGCAAAGAGGACGGCCACCGCGCCCGCCACGAAGAATGTCAAAATGAGGAGCAGCATCGCGATGCCGCCGAGAATCAGCGTCACCACGTGTTCGCCCGGATGGCGGAATAACCCCGCCTGCCAGGCGACGAGTAGCGGCGCCCCGATCAGCACGGCATACGCGGCCAAGAACCCGACGATGATGGCGAGACACCAAAAGAAAAAACTTCGCCCACGGGGCTCCCAACGCCTCCAACACCCTTTCAGCTCGCAGCGATTATGGAGGACAGAGTCAAACAGCACGAAGCGATACACCGAGGCGATATAAATCCAAAGGAAGAAGAGCACGAGCACCAGAGCAATGCCCGTCGCAATCCAGGGCAGCCACGGGAGAACCCTGTCCCAATCAATATTGGGAATGGCAAATAAAGTTTTGCCGGACTTACTATGTGACACGGGAAAATTGAACCCACCGGGAGATCCACCGCCCCCGCCGGCGAAGTCGCCGAGGATCAAGCAAACAAGGGCCAGGCGCGTCCAGCGCTGGAATCGAAAGGGCGAGAAGAGTTGCTCTTTGGTTTGCGTAAATGCCGGGCCAATGCAATCAACCGCGGATAACGGCTTGGACATCGGATGACCTCTTTCCCCGCCAGGTTTCTGACGTTCAACGAGCTCTCCACAGGATTGTTGCCTAAGAAGATAACGGCTTGGGCCGGGGGGAGTCAAGTGGGGCCGCGCGGGTGTCAAGCCGGATTCGACGTAGCGCGGGCATCCTGCCCGCTGTCGCGGGAGCGTCCCGCTCCCGCCCAGCCTGGGCAAGATGCCCACGCCACAGCGGGCGGGACGCCCGCGCTACGAAAGCAGTTCGACACTCAACCTCGTAAAACTCAGAACGCACCCTACCCCACACGCGCGAGAGGCAACCCTAGAAATCAAAAAGCCTCCTCATACTTGAGAAGGTGGCTCAGGGAATGAGCCAAGTGGAGTGGAAGCAGTAGGTGGGGAAGAGGGAGCCACGAACCGATGGTGGTCGAGCCAGTAACCCCAGAGGACGAACACCCACATGCCCAGAGCCGCGTAGGCGACGGCCTTCTCGCTGGGTGGCGGCGGGCCGAAAATGTTGAGAAGGTAAAACAGCAACAGCAGAGCCAGGAATGTCCGGTAGGCAAGTGAACCGATGCGGTCGCGAGGGCGAGTCGCTCTTGCGTAAATCACCGCACCGAATGCGAAGATTGCGCTCTCCACGTAGATCGTCGCCCCGCGCGAGTCCCAAAGGCCCAGGCCCACGTAGGTGGAACTGCCGGGATAGAGCGGAAGGTCGGGCCGATGGCTGAGCGCGTCGAGCACCCAGTGACTCAGCAGCACGAACCACAGGCACACCGCGCCCCGCGAGTCGTGTTTAACTACCTTGTAAATACCCGCGAAAAGGCAGGCCCAACCGAAATCCGCGAGGAGGCTGTGAGAAAGCGGGTACGAGATGAAGTCCAGCGGAGTAACCACGGTGTTGCCCGGGTCGATGATCACCCGCTCAATGCCCATGAGAAGGAAAAGCGGCCAGAGCAGATCCACAAACTGCGCCGCCATCACCAGGGTTCCGAGGGAGGTGCGCGGCGCCACCTTCTTCGCCGCGAGCGCTACTCCAAAGTGGCCAATAAACACAAGGGCTCCCAAATGCAGTCACGAGTGAAGAGTGACAAGCGAGCGTGACTATACGGTGGGAAGCGATGGGTGACAAGCAAGTGGTTACTTCAAATGCCGTGGTTCAATCCTGCTCGTCACTCGTCACTTGTCACTCGTCACTAAACGTGAAACTCCCGCTTGAGTTTTTCCGATTTCTCGGCCACGGAGCGCACCAGTTGTTCCTTATGTTCAACAAGTTTTTGTGCGGTGGCGGGGTCAGACGTGGCGATGATCTGCGCGGCGAAGATGGCGGCGTTGATCGCGCCGGGCTTGCCGATGGCCGTGCAGGCCACGGGCACGCCGCCCGGCATTTGAACTGTGGACAGCAACGCGTCGAGCCCCGCGAGGGTGGTGGTGGCCATGGGGACGCCAATGACCGGAAGGATAGTTTCCGCCGCAATCACACCGGCCAAGTGCGACGCCCCTCCAGCGCCCACGATGATGGCTTTCAGCCCCCGCTGGACCGCCGTGCGCGCATATTCAGAAGTGCGCGCGGGCGACCGATGAGCGGAAGTTATTTCAATCTCAAACGGGATCTGGAACTTCTTCAAGGTTGCGGCGGTCTCAGTCATGGTGGGCAGGTCCGTGTCACTGCCCATAACGATGCCAACGAGTGGCTTGTCAGCCATCTTTTCTTTCCTCCCTGTGAAATGGAATGGACCCTTAATGAATCATGCCTTACTTGCGTGAAGACGGGCGGTCTCCCTTGGCGGCGCGCGCTCGTTTGGCCGCCGGGGCCCTGGGAACCCGCTGCAATGCTTTCGCCCCGATATCCTTCCGGTAGTGCATGCCTTCAAACTTAAGCTTACTGACTCCCGCATAGGCGCGCTGGATAGCGGAAGGCAGGTCCTCGGCGATGGCGGTTACTCCCAGGACGCGCCCACCAGCGGTCAGTAATTGATGATCCTGGACGCGCGTTCCCGCGTGGAAAATCTTGACCCCACCTAATGATTCTACCGCTTCATAACCCTTAATGGGTTTGTCAATTTCCGGTTTTGCCGGATAGCCCTTCGAGGTGAGCACCACGCAGACGGCAGGGTTGGGGCTCCAATGGACATCCACGTTCGCCAGTCGGCCTTCGCGCGATGCCACCAGCAGGTCCGCGAGGTCAGTACGCAATCGCATCAAGATGGGCTGGGTTTCAGGGTCGCCGAGGCGGACGTTGTACTCCAGCAGCATGGGGCCGGAGGGCGTCATCATCAGCCCGAAATACAAGAAGCCTCGATAGGGGGACTTCTCCATTTCCATCCCGGCCAGCGTGGGAGCTACGATCGAACGAAGAATCTCGTCGTGCAGCGGCTCGCTGAGGATCGAGTCATCGCTGTAGGCGCCCATGCCGCCGGTGTTGGGGCCTTTGTCCCCGTCCAGCAATGCCTTGTGGTCCTGGGTCAGCACCAGGGGAAGAATGCCGCGGCCATCGGTGAGAACGATGAACGACATCTCTTCACCCGCAAGGCACTCCTCGATGACTACCCGATCGCCGGCGCTACCCAAGGTCCTCCGGACCATGAAATCCTCAAGAACTTGTTCCGCGTCCACGTGATTGCGTGAAACAACCACTCCCTTGCCTGCTGCCAAGCCATCCGCCTTTATCACGACGGGAAGCGGGAATCGTGCGAGGATGTTAAGCGCTTGCTCGAAATTCTCTGCCACCTCGAAGCGCGCAGTAGGAATGTTGTTCCGCCGCATGAATTCCTTGGCGAAGATCTTACTCCCCTCCAGTCGCGCGGCTGCCTTGCTCGGGCCGATGATGGCCAACCCCTCTTTTTCGAACTCATCGACCACGCCAGCCACCAAAGGCGCTTCCGGCCCGACGATTGTCAGGTCGGCCTTCAGTTGCTTGGCCAGGGTTACGATGGCCTTCGTTTGCGTGAGATCAACAGGGACGCACTCCGCCTCTTGCGCGATCCCCGCATTCCCGGGTGCACAATAGAGTTCCTCCATCTGCTGGCTTTCATGCAGCTTCCATGCCAGGGCGTGTTCCCGTCCACCGGACCCGAGTACGAGAATTTTCATAAGATGGCGTACACTATTCGCATTGCCCTGGGTTTGTCAATCCGTTAGATGTGAAATATCCCTGGACGGCTGCCAAGCGGTTGATTTTGTTGGTCGGCCCGTGGCGGCAATCATACGATTCTTCGCATCAACACGTTGAGTGTGCCAAAGGGGGGCGACGGCTTCGAACCCCTGCTTCTCGAACATCGACTTCGTTCCGTGAGTGGACACATTCGGCCGAGGATTCTGCTTGACAAGGATAGAATGAAACGTCATTCTTTTATTGACCCGAACGGCCAGAGTTGCCCTTGCCACTCTGGATGTGAGTTTTTCGGAGAATCCAGATGGCGTACCGCACCACGCCGAAGATGGCCGACCGAAAGGAAGCGCGGCGCAAGAAGTTGCTGAAAGCGGCCGTCGGCAATTTCGGGCGGAAGGGGTATCACGCCACAACGGTGCCGATGATCGTGCGCGCGGCCCACAGTTCCGTCGGCAGCTTCTATTCCTATTTTGGCAATAAGGAAGATGTCTTCGCGGCGGCTCTGGAAGCGCTCGGCGAGCAGATCTCGTCGGCACTCAACGAAGCCATTCGTGCCGCCGGCCCCGATGTGCTGGCGCAAATGAGAGCAGCGGTCACGGCGCTGGTTCGCTACCTGGCGGAGAACCCGGAGGAGGCGCGGATTTTGATTGTGGAATCCTCCGGGCTGGGGAGCCGATTGGAAGCGGTGCGGCGGCAAGTCATCGAACGTCATACACTGGGTGTGGAACAGGCGCTCCGCGCGATCGCAGGCAGCTTGCCTCCGCTCGATACCGCGGTCGTGGCGAGTTGCTGGGTCGGCTCTGTCTACGAAGCCGTATACCGGTGGCTGGCGCGGGATTCTAAACTGCGTCCCCCCGCCGAACATCTCGCCCAGTCCATTGCCGGATTCAACTTGCGAGGAATCGGTGCACCCAACCGAAGGGTATGAAAGGATGAAGTCATGATGCTCCTCCAACATATTCCGCTCGCCATTACGTTGGCCTCAGTTCCCCATGGCCAACTCTTCTGGGCTTGGATTGCCCTCTGCCTGGTCCTGGCTCTGCACGTCATCGACGAAGCCGCCACCGGCTTCCTTTCGGTCTACAATCCCACCGTGATGGTTCTGCGCCAAAGGCGGCCTTGGTTTCCCATGCCGGTCTTCACATTCGGCGTTTGGCTTGCAGGCTTAGTGGCGGCAGTCGTCCTACTCTTGTGCCTCTCCGTCTTTGTGTTGCGCGGAGATCGCTGGATGCGGCCGATCGGCTACGTTTTCGCCGTGATCATGCTCGGCAATGGCTTGGCGCACATCGCGGGAACCATTCTGGGCCGCACCGTTGCCTCCGTTCGTTTCTCCCGGCCGATGCCCGGGTTCTATTCGTCGCCCCTCATGATCTTGGCTTCACTCTACCTGCTCTGCGAGCTCTGACGTACGGGTCGATCGTGAGGTCCATCGAAATCTGTCGTTGTAGCTTGTCTTCGGGAGTCCGCTCTACTCGAACACAAAATGGTCGGGCCCGAATTGTCGAGTAAGCTTTTTGCGAAAGGCCGAATCGCGGGCGATTTTCTTCAGTTTACGGTAGTACCTCAAGCGCACCTTTTCTCCGTCCTCTGCAGTCGCGGCGCCCTGGCTGCTCTCCCAAACAAGTTCTAGCAGCATCGCGCTCAAAACGTGCTCGGCGTGATGAGCTGTCGTTCCCGTGGCCACCATTTTTTCAAAGGCGGCTCTAACCAGGGGATCCTGTTCGATCTGACCTTTGACGGCCGCATGGCCATTGACGTGAGCCAGCGGGTTCACGGTAGTGCCTTCCACGGTGACTTCGTAGGGCTCGCCTTCACGCAGGTCAGCGAACTCAAGGGCATTGTGGACGTGCTTCAGATGCATGTGTTCCTCTATTGCCCTTGCGCTGAGCTGGTTCTCAGGCGAGAGCTCGGCTACCATCCCGGCCTTCACAGCCTCGTAGACGAGCTTCTCGTGCTGGCCGACGAGTTTGCGAAGGTCTGTATATCGGGGATCATCCATTGGCGCTATTCCTCCTCCGTGTCTCCGAACGCCGCATCAAGTCTAAGCATAATCTCGTTCAGCCATTCGCGGTGCTCGGGTTTCATTAAGACTGAGCGTAGGCAAACCACGGAGCCCTGATCTGAGGAATCCGCCTGTTGTAGCGCATTGCCCGCCGTTCGGCCCTGCGACTCTTGGAGCTCTTGGAGCGAGGGGAAAAACGCAACCGGCAAGCGGATCAAGGCAAGGTGCAGGCCGCGCTTGGCCGCCGCCGTGAAGATTCTCTGAGACCGTTCAGAAGCGAGGCGGCCGGACGCGGCGCGAGGAGCCCAGACCACGATGTCCAGCTCAGGGAGAAAAGGCACGAGCCATCGGGGATCGGCGGCGAGCCGATCCGCTAAGCCGAGCGCTGCTTCCCGGCAGGCCTCCAAGCTTGCGGCAAACTCGCCGCCACGCGTGAGCGGCAGAAGCTTTTGCGTCGCCCACAGCGCCACCGCCGAGGCCCCGGGCCGCGAGCACTCCAAGCTGATTTCGCCCAGGTGCATTTCCGAGGAGGTGAAGTAGGTGTAGGGGGAATCGTGTTTGTACAGTGCCCCCACCGCCGGATCGCGAAAGAGCACGCACCCGCATCCATAAGGTTGAAGTCCGTGCTTGTGGGGATCGACAACAATCGAATCGGCCTGGCCTATTTGGTCAAACGCCGCGCGCGTTTCCGCCGTCAGATTGCCGGCGAGGGTGAAGTAGCCCCCGTAAGCCGCGTCGGCGTGCACACGGAAGCCGTATTGGGCGCTCAGGCGAAGGATCTCCGGCAAGGGATCAACCGAACCCGTACCCGTGGTTCCGAGGGTTGCCACCACACAGCCGATCTCGCCCTCCGACAGTTTATCTGCGAGAGCCTGAGCGTCCATCCGTCCATGTGAATCGCAAGGCACTTCCACAAACGGCAGGCCCAGCACGCTGCTAATGCGATGGTGCGTGTAGTGGGCCTGCGTGGAGGCGGCGATCTTCTTCTCCGGGCGAAGTTGCCCGGCCACCCAGAGCGCCTCAAGGTTCGCCATGGTGCCCCCGCTCGAGAGATGCCCCAGGTGGGCCCGCCAACCGAACATGGCGGCGATCTCCGCCACGGCTTCCTTCTCCATCGCCGAACTAGAGCGCCCGCCGTCCAGCGCGTGGTTATTGGGATTGATCCAGGTGGCCAATGCGTAGGCGGCGCGTGCAATCGGATGAGGTGGCTTGAGCATTTGGCCGGCGTATAGAGGATGGAAGTAGGGATAGTTGTCGCGCAGGCGGACGGCAACTTGCTCCATCACCTCCGTTATGCGCGCGTGGCCCGGCACCGGCGCGTCGATGGCGGGAAGGGAGGCGAATCCCTCCTCCATCGTCCGGAGTGCCGACGTCAGAATATCCAGTGTGCCCTTTTCCAATTGCATCAACCCCTCCTAGCTGAACCCCCTGCATCTGTGTGACCGCCGCGCGGAGCGCATCGCCGTGGCGTCCCCAGGGGGGCTATTGTAAACGAGTTTCATCCTGCGGGCAGGCCTCCGTTTCTCTCCAGCGGCAGCGCGGAGGCGGGAAGGGGCGGCTTTTCCCGTCTGTAGATTCATGCTATGGTAAGTGCCATGCCTTGGTCTCTTGATAGCGAATAACTATCTTGGCCCGGGTGCTTACACCTGCAGATTTGCGTCGCACACAATGGGACCTCGGCGCCGGACTTCGAAGGGAGGACCATGCACACCTTGCCATCATCAATCCGACGGACCTTACAATCTCTGGTTATAATCTGTGTTGGCATTATTCCCTCTTGGGGGCAAACCTTTCAGGGCAGTTTTACGGGAACGGTCATCGACCCGAGCGGCGCCGTAGTGCCGGGCGCCGTCGTGACGATCACGGAAAAAGACAAGGGCTTTTCCCGCAGCGTGACGAGCTCCAAGGATGGCAGTTACGAAGTCCCTCTCCTTTCTCCGGGACGATACGCCCTGAGCGCCCAGAAAGAGGGATTCCGAAAGTTCGACCGCGGCCCTCTGACGCTTCTGGTGAATCAACACCTGCGCGAAGACATCAAACTGGAGCTGGGCCAGGCCGGAGACTACATCGTCGTGGAGGCTTATCCCGCGACAGTGGAAAGCCAAACCTCCTCCGTCGGAACCACAATCGACGAGCAAAAGGTCAACGATGTTCCCCTGAACGGGCGAAACTTCCTCGAGCTCGCTTTACTCGTACCGGGCGTTTCTCCGGGAACTTCGGGCAGTCCCGTCAGCACCCGCGGCGGCGGTGGCTCCATCAACGTCAACGGAATGCGCGACTCGATGAACTCCTATTGGCTCGACGGCCTGGACGACACCTCGGTGGGCGTCGGCCAATACACCGTGGCTCCCCCGCTCGACTCAGTGCAGGAATTCCGCATGGAGACTGGCGTTTACGAGGCCAAGTTCGGCGCGCACGCCGGGGCCGAAGTCAATATGGTCACCAAATCCGGGACCAATGACGTCCACGGCAGCGCCTACGAGTATGTGCGCAACACCGACTTCGACGCGCGCAATTTCTTCGACCCCTCGGTGGCCCCCATGCACCGCAATCAGTTTGGTGCGACGCTCGGCGGGCCGATCGCGATCCCGAAAATCTATGATGGGCGCGACCACACCTTCTTCTTCCTCGCCTACGAAGGAACGCGGGAGCACCGCGACTTTTACGACAACTTCCTGGTACCTTCCGTTTCCGACCGCGAAGGCGACTTCGCCGATCTCTTGAATCCCGCGTGCTCCAGCCAGACGGTGCTCATCAACCCGCTTGCCTTGATGCAGGGGTCTGTTCAACCCTTCACCGACATCACCCAGGTCTTGCCGCAGGCTGACCCCGCAGGGCAGGGTTTAGTGAATCAGTACCCCACGCCCAACATCGCCGGCGCCTCTTGCGGCGCCGCCAACTACACGGCGTTGGTCGACCGGCAGGTGAATACGGATACGATGACGGGGCGCGTCGACCATCAGTTCGACACCAGGAACTCGCTCTTCGTCCGCTACAGTCTCAACCTTGACCGCGAGTTCTGGCCTTCGGGCACGGTTCCGGAAAGCCTCACGACGGTTCCCGGCTACGGCCGGTTCTCCCACAATTCCTACCAGATGACTGGCCTCGATTGGACGCATATCTTTAGCCCCAAGCTGGTCAATGAAGTCAAGCTGGGATACAACCGCTGGCAGCTTCGGCAATCGAACCAGGATCTGGGCAACGACTTGGCCTCGAGCCTTGGAATCATGGGCGTCAACCAAATCAACGGGCAATCCGCCGGCGTCCCGGACATGACTTATTCCGGGTATGCCGGAATCGGATCGGACTCCAGCGTTCCGGAGACCGGCGCGGTGAATACCTTCCAGGTCGGCGACACGCTGACGCACGTTCAGGGAACCCACACGCTGAGCTACGGGGCGGACATTCGTCTGGTGCGGCGCGGCAATTTCACGGTCGATAGCAACTACCGTGGAGCTTACGGATTCACCGGATTCGTTACCAGCGGCTTGGGACAATTGAACTCCCAGGAGGAAGCGGGACTCGCGGGTGAAATCGGATTGCCGTGCGCGGCAACCGGCGCCTGCCAGTTCGGGAACAGCGTTGCGGATGCATTGCTTGGCCTTCCCCAGTACTGGCTGAACGGATTCCAGGAGTACATCTCCGGAGCGTTCGGCGAGTACGACTTCTTCGTCCAGGATGATTGGCGCGTGCGTCCCCATCTGACCTTCAACCTCGGTTTGCGTTACGAGTACAAGAGCCTGGTGACGGAGAAGAACAACGACTTTTCCAACTTCGACTTCAGCAATGGGGACCTGATGGTGGCGGGAACCAGCGCTGCAACCCTTTGGAGCTTTAACCCCACGCAGAATCCCATCACCGGCCAGTTCCAGCTTAACCCGCAGCCCTGCACGGCGCAGACGTGCGCCCAACAAACCCTCAACCTGGGAAGCACGGCGAGCAACCGCTCGCTGCAATATCCCGATCACAAGAATGTCGAGCCGCGCATCGGCATTGCCTGGCAGCCCTTCGGGAATTCCAAGACGGTTCTGCGCGGCGGCTATGGGATCTTCTATGACCAGACGTTTGGCGACGTCTATTTCCAGAAAGCCGCCAACCCTCCCTTCGTCCACCTTGAGGAGGGGAACATCGGCGACGCGCTGCCCTTGATCGAATCCGGCACTCTTTACCCGGGCAGCGGCGCCATCATTCGAAACGCCCTCACCAACATCGGTGGCACCAGCTACCCCAGCATGAGCCCGTTCCAACTGAACTTCCAAAACGCTTTCATCCAGGAGTGGAGCGCCGATGTGCAGCGGCAGGTGGGGAACACTTGGCTCTTCGATATTGGCTACGTGGGGACGCGCGGGCTGCACCTGGTGCAGGAGACGGATCCCAATCAGCCCGTGAATATGACCGACGTGAGCGGCGCGTCGGCGGCCGTGCAAGCCTCCACGCTGGCGGCTTGTGAAGCGGGTAGTTGCCTCTCGCCGATTCCCTATCTCTCCAACTTCGCCTACACGCAATCCGCGGGGAGTTCCATCTACCACGCCCTCCAGGCCAAAGTCGAACGGAGATTCTCCAAAGGGCTCTCGGTCCTGGCCGCGTACACGTACTCGAAGTCGATCGACACCGCATCGGGTCCCTTCGCCGATTCGCGCAATCCCAACTTCCCCCAGAACTCCTACGACGTCGCGACGGAAAAATCAGTGTCGGATTTCAACTTTCCCCAACGGCTGTCGCTTGCTTATCTGTGGGCCATGCCCTTTGGGTCAACTACCGCCAAGCTCCAGAATTCGCGCCTCAATTACGCGATTCAGGGCTGGGAGGTGGGGAGCGTGCTGACCATCGAGTCGGGCCCGCCTTTTACTCCCGTCGTCAGCGGAAACGTCAGCGGCGCGGATGAGATCAACAACGCCACCGTTCAGGCGGATACGGACCGTCCCAACGTCGCGAGCACCACGTTCTATCCGGGCAAGCAGACCCCGCAGCAGTGGGTGCTGCCGTCAGCCTTCAGTACTCCCAGCGAATTTACCTTTGGCAACGCGGGGAGGAACATCCTGCGTGGTCCGGGGCTCGGAAGCTGCGACTTCTCCGTACTGCGTAACTTCCGCTTGGCTGAAACCGCCAAAGTCCAGTTTCGCGGAGAAATATTCAACATTTTCAACCGTGCTAACTTTGATATTCCCCAGAACACCGTAAATGCGGCCAGCTTCGGCCAGATTTTCAATACCCTCCAGCCTGTCGCCGGCCTGGCTTCGGGCGGACCGGGAGAGCCGCGGGAACTGCAGTTGGGTTTGTGGCTGATTTGGTAGATGAATGAGGGGTTAGGGATCAGGGCAAAGCCTCTGACTCCTAACCCCCTGATCCCTAAACCCCAACCCCTAATCCCTAGCTATGGCAATTCCGCGAAGGGCAGAAGCAGCGGGCGTTCCGCCAGGAACGGTAGTCGTGAGATTTCCTTCAGAGCGCGAGTCACTTGCTTCTCCCGCGTGGACTCGAGACTCATGACGAACGGCAGGTGCTGCTTCGTGCATTCGGGTTCTTGCAGCACCGAGTCGATGTTGATGTGGTGGCGGCCGAGAATTGTGCACACGCGCCCCAGGATGCCAGGCCGGTCACGGACGACGAGCCGCAAATAGGTAGCGGCGACGTTCTCTCCCGGTGGGGCGATCCGCGACGGACGCCAGTTTTCATATCCGAAAGGCGTCGAACGCCCGCCCCCGGCGGTAATTGAGCGCGCGATCTGGATAACGTCGGAGAGCACGGCGACGCCCGTGGCTTCGCCCCCGGCGCCTCGGCCGATAATGCTGGTGTTCCCGCCCTTATCGCCCACCAACAGTACTCCGTTCGTGGCGCCTTTCACTGTGGCCAAGTGGGACGAGACGGGGATCATCATGGGGCGGACGAAGATTTCCAGGCGATTGCTGCCGCGGCGGCGGGCGCCGGCGATCAAGCGCAGCGTGTGGTTCAGGCGGTGAGCATAGGCAAAATCCACCTGGTCAATGCGCGTGATGCCTTCCACCGGAATGTCGCGCACCCGCACTGCCTGGCCGAAACACATCATGGCCAGGATCGCGATCTTGTAACTCGCATCGTAACCTTCGACGTCAAATTTGGGGTCGGGCTCGGCGTATCCTTTTTCCTGGGCCTCGGCCAGCGCTTCGGCGAAAGAAACGCCGCGCCGCTCCATCTCCGTCAGGATGTAATTGGTGGTGCCGTTCAGGATTCCATAGACCGCGCCGAAGTTCTCGCTGGCAAGACCTTCACGGACCGCGTGCAGCACGGGCGTTCCGCCCGCCACACAAGCCTCGATTCCCAAACCTACTTGCCGCGCGCGGCTGCGCTCAACTAACTCGACGCCGTACTCCGCCACCAGTTGCTTGTTGGCTGTCACCAGATGCTTGCCCGCTCCCAGCGCGGCAAAGGCGATCGCGCGGGCGGTGGAAAGAACCCCCACGAGTTCCACCACGATGTCAACTTCCGGGTCACGGACGACCTCTTTCCAATCGGTGGTGACCCGGACCGGCTGTCGCAACCATGAGAGGTCGCGTTTGTGCACGCCTCGCGAGCAAATCACCTTGAGTTGGAGATCACACCCAAGCCGCCGTTGGATTTCGGCCCGATGCTCGGCCAGAACCTTGAGCGTGCCCGTTCCGACAGTTCCCAACCCGACCACCCCTAGTCCCAGGGAACGCTCCTGGCGTGCGGATTGGGCGAAGCGGATTCGAGGTAAAGGGTTCGTCATGGCGATCCTGTGGAGTAATGAAGAGTCCCATTAACTTTGCAATACGGTGGACTCATCTGGCAAGCAAAACCTCGCGCCGGAACACGCCGATGGCCGAAGTGGCGTAGTGTGCACCGCCCTTGATTGTGTGATGGTTGCGCGCATTGACCTTTGTCGCAACAGCCGTGCGCGGAAAGTGATAGCTGCTGCTACCGCAGTCTACGATGTCTTTCGCCCACGCCAGCCGGGCCCTCTACCCCACAACGGGGGGCGCGAAATGGAACAGCCTACGGGGTTACGGCGACGACTTCTTCCTTCGCGATGGTGTGGGTGCCTCCCGCGAGTTTCACCCTTGGGTCCCCAAAGCCATGGAAGACCCGAATCTTCCGCGACCGCGCGAGGGGTTGGCCGTCGGCGCTACGCAGTGTGAAGAGGGGCGCGTCCCTGTAGGCAAGGCCGTTCCAGTTCAGCGCGTGAAAAGCTACGAAGGTGGGAGCTTCGATCAGGAATCCTCCGGGCGGCAGCGCGATCTTCCCTCCCAGGCGCGACTCGACGGAGTAATTGGCGGAACCGGTATTGACAACCACTCCGACTTGATTTTCCCCCTCGCCAAAAACGCTGCGCTGCACTTTGAAGTCGGAGGTCAGGAATTGGTGCCCTGTCATTTGCATCTCGGCCGTCAGCTCATTCAAAGGAGAAAGGACTTCATACGTGTTTTTGACGAAGCGGTCCATCGGGTGAAGCCCTTCCGCCCAGCCGCGATCGGCGCGAGTGAATAAGGCGGGATCTGCTTCGTTGGTCGGGGACTTCTCAACATGCGCCTGCCGCGGCTGAGTTTCCTTCCAGTAGAGGTGCGGCGGAATCTCGTGGTAATTCAATGTCCGCCCGATACTGAGGTGATAGAGCACGTAGTCCGCCGACTGAGAGATATCGAACCCGTATTTTCCGTAGAGAGCGATGCAATCGCGATAGACCAGTTCAAAGAGCGGGACCGATACGCCGCCGGTTTCCTTGAGTAGATTCTTGTCGTGGTACCAGGTTCCATTCACGCCGGTCAGGCCTTCGAAAAAATCACTGTGGGGAATCGCCCATTCGCGCCCGTCTTCGCTGCCGAAGATGCCAAACTCCTGGCGCGCGTAGTCGGAGAGGGCCTGCTTCCACTTCATGTCGCCGGCGCGAGTCAGGGGGTGGGCGGGATCAAAACACTCTTGAAGGCCGGAGGCATAGGTGGTATCGATGAAATAGGCATCCGCGTGGGTGAGCGCCTTAACGGCCGGGAGATTCTGCGGCCGCTTGGCCAACTCCAGTGCCTTAAGCGAGCAGGTGAGATAGGCTTGACCACCCCACCAACTGCCTCCTTTCACCAAGGACCCGTCGGGATGCTTCATGATCAGGTCTTCACTCCAGGAAGGCGAGTCGCGGTAAATATCCTGATAGTTGTCGTGCAGACAGAAGAGGTATCCGAGTTGGATCACGCGGCGCGCGGATTCGCTCAGCCCGCTATTGCCGCCGCACTCGGGATTGGCGGGAAGGATGTCGGGGTGTTGATTATCATATCCGCGATGCGTCCAGCCGCCCATGATGAATAGGACCTTGTCCAGCTTCAGATCGCTCTTCAAGTGCTCCGCAACCTGGGCGGCTTCGTCGAAGGTCCAATTCACTTTCAACACATTCTGGTGCGTGCTGGTCGCGTCCATCTCGCGGTCGAGCAGCGCCCAGAGCTTGTAATTGATTGCCCCGAACAATTTTGCTCGGTCGGGATGACCCTGCAACTTTTCGCTCCAAGTGGTAAGCCATCCGCGTTCCGCCGCGATTTGCCGGTAAGCTTTCGCCACCGTCACGTAATCTCCACGGCCGAGAAATCGCACTTCTACCCATCGCGCGGAGTTGTGAAGCACTAGCGAGGGAGCGAGGACCTGTTTCCCCGCCAGCTCACCGGCCGCCGGGGATTCACTTTTCAGTTCGACCGCAACGTAAGGATCATCCCAAGTGATTAGCGCAGCCGCTCCAATCTTCACCACGCCCGCCATGGCCATGTGACAGCCTTCGTAGGCATAGGTATCGAAGGTGTGAGAGAAATTCACGCCATGGCGAGCCGGGATCATCAGGCCCATGCGAGCCGCGATGACGACGTACCCGCGCTCTTCGTCGGTCGTCCACAACGCGTCGTCGAGCAAGCGGATGCTCTCGATCTTGAGGTCGGGGCTTGCCGAGTAGGAGAATCGTAGGCCTCCGCCATCAGCCACCGGCCGCACGCTGACGACGATCCGCGCTTGTGGCTGGGATGCGAGGGGATGAAAGGTCAGGTCAAGCCCATCGCCGGTCCGCTCGACTTTGCACTGAGCAAGGTCGATGTGTTGCGGCTGGCCGCTGACCTCGATGGTAGCCTCACCGAATCGGGGTAGACGGAAATCGGATTTCCAGACGACTCCGCTGAATTTGTCATTAATTTCGAAGGCGCCGGATTCGGGGTTGACATGGAAGGATAGATGCGGAGTGTCGAGCACGATGGAGTTTCCCACGGCGCCGGCACGGCTTGACGCGCCTGCCACCGGAGCGGCCATCGTGAAAGCTGCGAACGCGCACAGGATGATGACTAAAAGCTTCCATAGCATTCTGGAGTTTGACATGGGTAGACCTCAAATGCAGCGAGGGTGGGCGAGAGCGAGCGGGCCAAGGGAATAATTTCGGAGCCGGAAAATGAGCGTTGCGAGCCGCACTTCGGGTTGTCCAAAAAGCCGTTGAGTCACATCCTGATCTAAAAAACCAATTCCGTGTTAAGGTCGAAAAGCGGGAACTTTGTGGATTCTCCTCTCGTATCCCAACGTGGAGGGTCAGCCGTGCGAATCTTTCTTTACGACCTTGTGGTTTCGATCGCGGGAACGCTCGTCCTTTGGCAGTTCGGCTTGGCCTCCAAGATCTGGCCTGCGCATCCGATGCTGGCCACGTGCGGGATCATTGCCATTTGTGCGGCCGCGGTTCATCTGATCGTGTCGCGTGAGAGGGAAACTAGAAGGCCGATTCCGCCCCCACAGGGTTAACTCCACTCCCGGTCCCAAGACGTATCGTGGTCCCACTGGGTTGTCGGTTCGAAGTAGCCGGTACCGGGTTTCAAGTGTTGTTTCACCACGTCTTCGTTCAGGGTTATGCCGAGGCCCGGGTTATCCGGAACGGTGATCCATCCGTGATTCACGATGGGTTTCTCCACGCCCTCCACCAAATCGCTCCACCACGGAACATCCAGCGAGTGATTTTCGAGTGCCAGGAAATTGAGCGTTGCCGCGGCGCAGTGCACGTTGGCCATACAGCTCACCGGCGTTCCGGCAAAGTGCATGGCCATGGGAACGGCGTATTCCCACGCCATGTCACCGATTTTGTGAGTCTCGAGAATCCCGCCCGAAGTTGCCAGATCAGGGTGAATCTTACTGACGGCGCGATTTTCACAGAGAACCCGAAAGCCCTCCTTCAGGTAAATATCCTCGCCGGTCAGGATAGGCGTAGGACTCTGGTCGGAGATCTGCTTCAGCAGGTCGGTCAGCTCCCAGGGAATCACGTCTTCGATCCATGAGAGGTTGTACTTCTCATACGCTTTGCCGAGCCGAATGATTGATTTCACGCCGAGATGGCCCAGGTGGTCCATGGAAAGCGGAATCTCCATGCCCACGGCATCGCGCACCGCGGCGACGTATTCTTCCAGCAGAGCAATCCCCTTATCGGTGACTTCCATCGCCAGCAGCGGATGGGGGACCTGCCTCATTTCCCAATCGCTCAGGCCGGAGCGGGCAGTCACGGTGCCGGGCTTGTCCGCAACCATCTCGACTCCTAGGTCCATTTTGAGCCAGGTCAGGCCCATGACCTCCTTGCGCTCCTTCATCCGCTGGGCATAAATCTTCGGATCGCTGGACTCCGTGGTGTCGGCGTAGACGCGGATCTTGTCGCGGACCTTGCCCCCAAGCATCACGTAGACGGGAACGTTGTAGACCTTGCCGGCGATGTCCCACAACGCCATTTCCACCGCGCACACGCCGCCCGCCTGGCGTGCCGGCCCGCCGAATTGCTTGATCTTGCGGAAGAGTTGATCCACCTGAAGGGGATTCTGCCCGAGGATGCGGCTCTTCAGCATCAGCGCATAGGTCGCGCTGGCGCCATCGCGGACCTCGCCGAGTCCATAGACGCCCTGATTGGTATCAACGCGGATGATGGGGCAAGGGCTGGGCCCGGGCTTCACAATTGTCGCAACCCGCAGGTCGGTGATGTGCAGGGCCGAAGGACTGGAATTGGTGTTGACGCCTTGGGGATAGGCCTCCAGCGGCTCGCCGCTCAGCAGCGCGCCGCCCAGCGCCGCCGCTGAGCCCTTCAAGATTCCGCGACGATTCATCAGATAGGGATCAGAATTCTTCATTGTGGTCAGACCTCCGAAAAAAGGTTCAATCGATGGCTGGCTAGTCTTCCGGCATGTGCAGATTCAGTCCTTTCTGCTCCAGCCATTTATTGAACTCCTGAATCATCGGCTTGGACCACTTTCGGTCGATCTCGCCGGGGGTGTACTTACCCTCGCGCAACATCTGGTGCCCCCAGTCATCCACCGCGTGAGTCATTTGGGCTTTATCGATGACATCCTGAGCGAGTTGGGGAGGGATGAAAGTAATTCCTTCAGGGTCGCTCACGGCCACGTCGCCGGGCATCACCAAGACATGGCCAATACGAATGGGCACGTTGATCCCCATCAGAGTCGTGTCGCGCAAGGCGGAGGGGTCGAAGTCGCGAACGAAAACGTGCATGCCTTTGATTTCGGAAATGCCCGTCACGTCCCGCACGGCGCCATCCACCACCAGGCCGTTGTGGCTCTTGGCGAAAATCGCGGTGGAGAGGTTGTCGCCGGCATAGGTGCCGTCCTTGATCTTTCCGAAAAGGTCCACCACCAAAACATCGCCGGGAACAAGCATGTCAATCGGCCAGGAGTTCTGAGCGCCGACGCGGCCTTCGCCCTTGCCCTTATCGTTGATGACGGCGTTCACATCGGGCCGTTGCGGCATGAAGACGGCGGTGAACACTCGGCCCACCATCCGCTCTCCCGGATTGATCTCGCGCCAGCCGCCTTCAAACTGATATTTGTAGCCGTGCGACTGCAAAACCCCCCAGGCCTCCTCGGCATCAACATCACTCAAACCCGAGAGGATGGAGTCCGGCACCTTGGGGCGCCCGTCCGGGAAGCGGTCGCCTTTCCACTCGCGCGTCAGGTCCAGCCGCTGTTCGTTTGTAAACATACCTAACTGCGGGAACGCTGCTTCCGCCAGGGACAGAATTAGCGTTGTAGCAAAGGCGATTCGTAGGATGGCTTTCATTATCGTCTCCTCCTCATATGAGAACTGAGCCTCATTACGGCTCAAGGCGTGCAAGCCTACCACAAATAGGAACGGCACTAAACCACTTTGAAGCGTTGCGGACTTGAAGTCATCTGGCGCGACGCGGATGCCGAAACTCTGCTATTCTCCGAAGTTTCGACGCGCGCTCGCGGGGATTCTTCGCGAAGTGCGTGGCCGCGGGGTCGTCTCACGCTTCGGCGATCATCCGGCACAACCAGGAGGGCAAGGAATGAAATCCCACACCGAGTATCTATGGTTCAATACGAAGAAACACCGCGAGTTCATCAATATTACCGAGGACGTCGAAAAGGCGTTGGCTAAGTCGGAAATCAAGGAAGGTCTGATTTTGGTCTCGGCCATGCACATCACCGCTGGCATCTACGTCAACGACGCGGAAGACGGCTTGATTGCCGACATCGACGAGTGGCTCGAAAAACTCGCGCCCTTCCGCGCCGAATATCGTCACCACCAAACCGGCGAGGACAATGGCGATTCCCATCTGAAAAGCCTGCTGATCGGTCACCAAGCAATGGTGCCGGTCACAAACGGCAAGCTCGACTTCGGCCCTTGGCAGCAGGTGTATTACGCCGAGTTCGATGGCCAGCGCCGAAAGAGGGTGTTGATTAAGATAATCGGCGAGTGAGGCGGGAGAAGAGTTCAGAGTCGAAAGTCGAAAAGTTGAAGAGATTAAGAGTCGAAGAGCTGAAAGTCGAAAGTCGAAAAGGTCACCGTCAGGGTGTCGGCCGAGGAGTGTAAACACTCGGGCGGGACGGCGCTATTGCGGGCTCAATTCGATGCTAGCAGCAGCGCTATATAACTGACGTGACTCTGCTAGAATTCCAGGCGCGGGGTT
>CAZCVY010000080.1:0-2180 GCA_964501985.1 uncultured Acidobacteriota bacterium
AACGTGCACCCGATCCTGCTGTTCGATGAGTATCAGCCGGCGCAGGTGCAGCAGACCCTGCACTGGAAGGCCGGCAAAGTCGTCGTGACCGACGGCCCTTACGCTGAGACCATGGAACTACTCGGAGGGATCTTGGTACTTGAAGCGCGCGATCTGGATCATGCCGTCGACCTTATCTCTCAGCATCCCGGGGTGAAGTATGGACCCTGGGAGATACGCCCTGCTGCCGATCTGAACGAGATGATGCGAGAGAGCGAGCGCCGCCGAGCAAAGGTTGCGGGACGATGAGCACTCGGGGAAGCGCCGAATCAACGTTGACGACCGCGAAATCCGATGCCGTCACCGCGGGTGGGAGCTAATCTGAATTTCGATAGCGAGGAGGATGTATGTCAAGCGTTCGTGTCGCGGGATTTGGGATGTCGTTGGACGGTTTTGGCGCAGGGATCGAGCAAAGCCTGGACGATCCGCTGGGCAAGCGCGGCACCGAGATCTTTCAGTGGTTCTTCCATACCAAGGCATTCCGTACGATGCATGGGCAGGAAGGTGGAGCTATTGATCTGGACGATGTGTTCGCGCGGCGGGCGATGGAAAACTTCGGCGCCTTCGTCCTTGGCCGCAACATGTTTGGTCCGGTCCGTGGCCCGTGGCGGGACGACTCGTGGAAGGGATGGTGGGGTCCGAATCCGCCCTACCACGCGCCGACTTTCGTTCTGACGCACTACGAGCGTGAGCCGCTCGTGATGGACGGCGGGACGACCTTCTACTTTGTCACCGGCGGAATCGAAGAGGCGCTGAGGCTCGCGAAACAAGCAGCGGGTGGCATGGACGTCAAGATCGGAGGCGGTGTTTCCACCGTGCGGCAGTATTTGCAGGCGGGGCTGATCGATTCCCTCCACTTTGCGATTTCACCCGTTGCCCTCGGTCAAGGCGAGGCACTGCTGACCGGTCTTGACCTGCCCGCGATGGGATTTTCGGTGACGGAGTACCAGGCCACGGAGCACGCGATGCATGTTGTGCTCACGAGAAGGTAGGAGACTACCAGCCAACTGGAACCGCAAATCCGGCCTGAAGCCATCATAGTGACGCGAGTCGCGTGCCGGCATGGAGCCCGTCCCATGTGCCTCCTCGTGTGGAATTGTGGGATTCTTAACAAAATCTCTACACTACACATTCTGTGAGTGTGAATGTCTTTTCTGCCGTTTTTCGCTTTTTTCAGCCGCGATTGTTGGGGAAAAGCGGTAGTTACGTAATTTGATCGTAACGCCGCCATCTTGGCGGCTCCGGTGCCGGCTGGAAGCCCGCGCTACGCCTCAAATCAGGACACTACCCGTAAGAGCGTAATGGCTCGGGCTTCCGTAGCGCAGGTCACCGGCCGAGGGGCTCAACTCAGAGGGTCGGCCGGTCTTCAAGGGCCGCCGCTCCCTAAGGCGTGGGGACGCTTGCGGAAGCCTCATTGGAGGCTGCGCTCTGAGTAACATCATTCGACGCCAAGGCCGTCACCAGGTAGTAGTACGTCGTACCTGCCGCCACACTCTCGTCCGTGAAGGACGTGCTGCTAAGCGGCGTGGAATTCAGCGGCGTGGAACTTTCTCCGCCGGAGGTAGTTCCCCGGTAGACGTAATAACCCAGGATACCCGGTGTTGTGCTGGCGGCCCACGACAGCATCACGTCGTGCGTTCCTGAGCCCAAAAGCGATACGGACTGCGGGCTGGCGCCGGCATTGTCGGTGATGCTTAGCGTGGCCGTGCGGGCCCCAGCCGCCGCGGGTGTAAACATCACGGCGATAGTGCAGGTGCCACCGGCCGCCACCGAGGAACCGCAAGTGTTCGCCTCGGTGAAATCGCCGTCATCTGCCCCCGTAAAGGCGAGGCTCGAGAGGCTTAGGGCCGCGTTGCCGGTGTTGCTGAGGGTGACCGTTTGCGAGGAGCTGGTCACTTCCAGGGCTTCGTTCCCGAAAGACAGGCTGGTGGGCGAGAGGCTGACCACCGGACCCGTGACCGTGAAGCTCACCGAGTTGGAAGCGCCGCCGCCCGTTCCCGGGTTGGTCACAACAACTGGGTAGGTTCCTATCGTCACCACATCCGTGGCACTCAGCAAGATGGTTAACTGCGAGGAACCGACGAACGTCGCTGCATGCGCCACCGCGTTGTAAGTTACTGTCGACGTCGCGAGAAAGTTGG